>NZ_NKIG01000002.1:0-426907 GCF_002255865.1 Pseudomonas sp. PGPPP1
TGATCAACCAGATCAAAATCGAAAACCCACATTTGTGGGATGCCGAGATGAAAGAAGAAGCGACCCAGATGATCCTGCAAGGGACTCAACTGGAGATCGAATACGCCCGCGATACCATGCCGCGCGGTGTATTGGGCATGAACGCGGCGATGATGGAGGATTACCTCAAGTTCATCGCGAATCGTCGTCTGTCGCAGATTGGGTTGAAGGAAGAGTATCCAGGGACGACGAATCCGTTCCCTTGGATGAGCGAGATCATGGACTTGAAGAAAGAGAAGAATTTCTTCGAAACCCGTGTGATCGAGTATCAGACCGGCGGCGCGCTGAGCTGGGACTAATCAACAACACAGATCCAGTGTGGGAGCGGGCTTGCTCGCTCCCACATGGGTTTGCGGTGCTTTCCGGATTTTGTAATCAAGCCTCTTATGCCCAACCAAACCATCAAAACCCCCTGCGTCGGCCTGTGCTCTACCGTCTATGGCGACCTGGTCTGCCGGGGCTGCAAGCGCTATCACCATGAAGTGATCCAGTGGAACGGCTACAACGCTGAGGAAAAACAGGCAGTGTGGCTGCGCCTGGAGCAATTGCTGGTGCAGGTGATGGCCAGCAAGCTGGAAGTGTTTGATCCGCCCCTCCTGCGCCAGCAACTTGAAACGCGCAAGATCCGCTTTGTGCCGCAGCAATCGCCGTATTGCTGGGCGTACCAGTTGATTGCGCGAGGCGCACGGGTGATTTCCAAGTTGGACGCCTATGGCCTTGCGTTGTTGCCGGAGTTTCGCGAGCGTCACCTGGCGGACTTGCGGGATGCAATTGACCGGGAGTTTTTCCTGTTGTCGGAGGCGCATTACGAGCGCTATATCGCGCCGGGGTTTCTAAAGGAAGCCTTTGGGCCAGCCCTGATCGCCACTTTATAACCAACACCTCTTGATTGTGTGGGAGCTGGCTTGCCTGCGATGACAGGGTGTCAGTCAGCACTCTTATCGACTGACATACCGCTATCGCAGGCAAGCCAGCTCCCACATTTGATCTTCTGCGGTCAGGAGGTCCAGGACGACTCGCGATCGCTCTGCAACGCGTACCGCTCAATCGCCTCTTGGCAAATCTGCCTCTCCAATCCCCCCTGCTCCACCAACGCCGTCAGCGCTGCCAATACGATGTGGTAACGATCCACCTCAAAGAAATCGCGCAACGCTGCCCGCGTATCACTGCGTCCAAAACCGTCGGTCCCCAGTACGGTGTAGCTGGAGTTCACGTACGAGCCGATCATCTGCGGCACCGCCCGCACATAGTCGGACACCGCCACCACCGGCGCACCGTTGGGCAAACAGTCAGCCAAATGGCTCGTGCGCGCAGTGCCTTGTGGGTGCAGACGGTTCCAGCGCTCCACCTCTCGCGCATCCCGCGCCAATTCGCTGAAGCTGGTCACGCTGAACACCTCGCTCGCCACTTGCCAATTCTCTGCCAGCAACTGCGCGGCTGCCTGCGCCTCACGCAGCAACGTGCCGGACGCTATCAGGCGCACCTTGGCATCGGCCGCGCCTTCAAGGCGATACATGCCCTTGATAATCGCTGCCTCCACACCGTGCGGCAGGCTCGGCTGCGGGTAGTTTTCGTTCATCAGGGTCACGTAGTAGAACTCGTCCACATCGTGCTCGAGCATCTGGCGCATGCCATGGTCGAGGATCACCGCAAATTCCCCGGCAAACGCGGGATCGTAGGCGCGGCAGTTGGGGACCGTGGCCGCAGTGAGATGGCTGCTGCCGTCCTGGTGCTGCAAGCCTTCGCCGCCCAAGGTGGTGCGCCCGGCGGTGGCGCCGAGCAGGAAGCCACGGGCGCGCTGGTCGGCGGCGGCCCAGATCAAGTCGCCGACACGCTGGAAACCGAACATCGAGTAGTAGATATAGAACGGCAGCATGCGCAGGCCGTGTACCGAGTAGCTGGTGGCCGCCGCGACCCAGGAGCTGATGGCGCTGGCTTCGCTGATACCCTCTTCGAGGATCTGGCCGTCAGTGGCTTCGCGGTAGCTGAGGATCGAGCAGATATCTTCCGGTTCATAGCGCTGGCCGACGCTGGAATAGATGCCAATTTGCTTGAACAGGTTGGCCATGCCGAAGGTACGCGCCTCGTCGGCGACGATGGGCACGATGCGCGGCCCCAGGGCCTTGTCCTTGAGCAGGTTGGTGAGCATGCGCACGAAGGCCATGGTGGTGGACATTTCCTTGCCCTCAGCGGCCGTCGCAAAACCGGCATAGCCCTCTCTTACAGGTACGTTGACCGGTGCGGCGGCCTGGCTGCGGCTGGGCACATAACCGCCGAGGTCTGTGCGCCGCTGGTGCAGGTAGCGCAGCTCCAGGCTGTCGTCGGAAGGTTTGCAGAAGCTCAGGGATTCGGTCTGCTCGTCCGTCAGCGGCAATTGGAAGCGATTGCGGAACGCGATCAGCGCGTCACGGTCGAGTTTTTTCTGCTGGTGGGTGGTCATCTTGCCCTGCCCGGCTTCACCCATGCCGAAGCCCTTTTTGGTCTGGGCCAGGATCACGGTGGGTTTGCCTTTGGCCCGACGTGCCGCGTGGTAGGCCGCGTGGATTTTGACCATGTCGTGGCCGCCACGCTTGAGGCGGTCGATCTGCTCATCGCTCATGTTCTCGACCAGCTTGGCCAGGGCTTCGCTTTGGCCGAAGAAATGTTCGCGGTTGTAGGCACCGTCCTTGGCGGCAAAGGTCTGGAACTGCCCGTCGACGGTGTTGGACAGGGTCTCGACCAGCGCGCCATCCGTATCCTTGGCCAGCAAGGCGTCCCAGTCCGAGCCCCAGACGAGCTTGATCACGTTCCAACCGGCACCGGCGAACAACGCTTCCAGTTCGTCGATGATGCGCCCATTGCCTCGCACAGGACCGTCGAGGCGTTGCAGGTTGCAGTTGACCACCCAGGTCAGGTTGTCGAGGCCTTCGCGGGCGGCCAGGGTCAGGGCCGACATGCTTTCCGGCTCATCCATCTCGCCGTCACCGAACACGCCCCACACGTGGCGATCGGTGGTATCCAGCAGGGTGCGGTGCTGCAAATAACGCATGAAACGCGCCTGGAAAATCGAGCTGATGGGGCCGATGCCCATGGAGCCAGTGGGAAACTGCCAGAAGTCCGGCATGAGCCACGGGTGCGGGTAGCTGGACAGCCCGCGTGCGCCCGTCTTGGGCCCACCGAGTTCCTGGCGATAGTGGGCCAGGTCCTGCTCGCTGAGGCGCCCTTCAAGGAAGGCCCGCGCATAAATACCGGGAGCGGAATGCGGTTGATAGAACACCAGGTCTCCACCAAAACCGTCGTTACGCGCCCGGAAGAAGTGGTTGAAACCCACCTCAAACAAATCCGCTGCACTGGCATAGCTGGCGATATGCCCGCCGAGTTCACCATAGGCCTGGTTGGCACGCACCACCATGGCCAGGGCGTTCCAGCGCACCAGTGAGGCCAGGCGCTCTTCGGTGGCCAGGTCGCCAGGGAACGCCGGTTGCCTGTCAACGCTGATGCTATTGATGTACGGCGTGCCGTGGCGCGGTTTCCAGTCGATGTGCGGGGCACTGCCTTCGCGGGCCAGCAGGTCGAGGATCTGCCGCGCCCGCGCCGGGCCGGCATTGGCGACCAGTGACGCAAGGGCATCGCGCCACTCGTCCAACTCTGCCTGATCCAAGGCTGTGTGATTCACTGCACTCGCGAAACCGTTCATGGGCACCTCCGGGCTTTTTTCCAGTTTATGTCGGGGCCTGAGGATTTTTTGCCTGTTATCAGGCGGGAAATTTTGTTTTTTGAGCATGTTTAACTGCTATTCAGACGTTTCTCAGCACGTTGTGCTCATGTCCCCCGAAACCCTGCAACTGTGTTTAAAATGCCGCCCGCTCAACGACCGACGCTAAACGATGAACCCAGACGCACTCGCCACCTTGCACGCTCACCTGCTCACCGCCCTGGAGCACCCACCCAGCGAAACCCGACGCCTGTTCCACGGCCGTGGCCGCTGCTGGCCGGGCCTGGAGCAACTGACGGTGGACTGGTTGCAAGGTGTGTTGCTGGTGTCGCTGTTCAAGGAGCCCGAGGCGGCGCAGCTGGAAGCCCTGAAACAGCTGCTGCACACCCAGTTCAGCGCCTACACCGTTGCCCTGCAACACCGTTACCTGCCGCAAAGCACCACCGAATGGCTGGTGGGCAACCCCATCGACGAACTGACCATCACCGAAGGCGGCCTGCGTTACCTGATCGACCTGGGTAAAAAACAGAACAGCGGGCTGTTCCTCGACATGCGCTACGGCCGCAACTGGGTACGTGAACAGGCCCAGGGCCAGCGCGTGCTCAATCTGTTTGCCTACACCTGTGGGTTCTCCGTAGCAGCCATCGAAGGCGGTGCCGACCACGTGGTGAACCTCGACATGGCGCGTGGTGCACTGAGCCGTGGCCGCGACAACCATCGCCTGAATGGCCATGACCTGAGCAAGGTCAGCTTTCTTGGCCATGACCTGTTCAAGTCCTGGGCCAAGGTCACTCACAGCGGCCCCTATGACCTGGTGATCATCGACCCGCCGTCATTCCAGAAAGGCAGCTTCCTGCTGACCAAGGACTACCAGCGCGTGCTGCGACGCCTGCCGGATTTGCTCACCGCACAGGGCACGGTGCTGGCGTGCATGAACGACCCGGCCTTCGGCGAAGACTTCCTGATCGACGGCGTAACCCGCGAAGCGCCGGGCCTGCGCTTTGTCGAGCGCTTGGCAAACCCGCCGGAATTTCCTGATATTGATGCGCAAAGCGGCTTGAAGGCGCTGGTGTTCCGCCAGGGCTAATGCCGAAACGTCCTACGCTTGCTACGCTAAGTGATACACCGGGGTGGTGAACCTTCTTGCCCCCTTCCCGGTCGATACCTGCATTCCCCGGCCAGACCCGACGGCGTTACGTTGTCGGCTGCCCCGTTTCACCTTTTGGAGAACCGCCCGTGATATCGACCCTGCATGTAGCCAGACTCAAAGCCTGGGGCGCCCACGGCTTTACCGCTACCGGTGTGGTGCTGGCCTTCCTGGCCACGCTGGCACTGCTGGAAAACTCACCCAAGGCCTGCCTGCTGTGGCTGGGGCTGGCGTTGGTGGTCGATGGCGTCGACGGCTCGCTCGCGCGACGGGTCAATGTGAGCACGGTGCTGCCCAGCTTTGACGGCTCGGTGCTGGACCTGGTGATCGATTACCTGACCTATGTGTTTATCCCGGCACTGTTTATCTACCGTTATATCGACCTGCCGGACTTCACCCACCTGTTCACGGTGTCGGTGATCCTGGTGTCGTCGCTGTTCTGCTTCTGCAACGTGAACATGAAGAGCAAGGACAACTATTTTGTCGGCTTTCCTGCCGCGTGGAACGTGGTGGCGCTGTGCGTGTACATCATCCAGCCCGAGGCCTGGGTCACGTTGTTGACGGTGATCGGCTTGGCGCTGCTGACCGTGACACCGATGAAGTTCCTGCACCCGTTCCGGGTGAAGCGGTTTATGCCGATCAATATCGCGGTGACCACCATCTGGTTGCTGTGCAGCTTCTTGATGGTGGTGGATTACCCGAACACCAACCCGTGGACGTTTGGGTTGTGGTCGCTGATGTCGGCGTATTTCTTGGGGATTTGCATCTGGCGTACGGCGTTGGAGTGGCTGGACAAGCGTCACGGCTGATCGCGGTTAAAAATGTGGGAGCGGGCTTGCTCGCGAAAGCGGTGGATCAGTGAGAGATGCATTGACTGACACACTGCATTCGCGAGCAAGCCCGCTCCCACATTTGGTTCTCCATACATCTGGCAGTAAGATGGCGGCCTTTCGCATAGCGCCCTGCCAACCATAAGCCCTGCCCATGCCCTTCGAACTCAGCGTTGACCTCACCACCCTCGCCATCCTGGCGTTTGTCGCCTTTATCGCCGGTTTCATCGACGCCATCGCTGGCGGCGGCGGTCTGCTCACCACGCCTGCCCTGCTCACCGCCGGCATGCCGCCGCACTTGGTATTGGGCACCAACAAGCTCAGTTCTACCTTCGGCTCCGCCACCGCCAGCTTTACCTTCTATCGCCGCAAGCTGTTTCACCCGCGCCAGTGGGTGCATGCCATCGTCGGCACGTTTATCGGTGCGCTGACCGGCGCCGTAGTGGCTCACTACCTGCCCGCCGAGACCCTGAACAAAATGCTCCCGGTGATTGTGTTCGGTTGCGGCTTGTACCTGTTGTTCGGCGGCACGCCCAAGGCGCCGCTGGACGCCGATGCGCCAATCAAGAAGAAATGGCAGTCCACCCAAGGCTTTGGCCTGGGCTTCTACGATGGTGTGGCCGGCCCGGGTACCGGTGCATTCTGGACCGTCAGCACGATGTTGATGTACCCCGTGGACCTGGTGAAAGCCAGCGGCGTGGCGCGCAGCATGAACTTCGTCAGCAACGCGGCAGCGCTGTCGGTGTTTATCTTCAACGGGACGGTGGACTGGATCGTCGGCCTGACCATGGGCATTTGCGTGATGTTCGGCGCGTTCTTTGGCGCGCGCAGCGCAATCAGCGGCGGCGCCAAATTCATTCGCCCGGTGTTTATCACCGTGGTGCTGGGCCTGACCGTGCGCCTAGCCTGGCAGCACTGGTTCAGCGTGGCCTAAACGCCGCGCCAGGTAGAGGTCGATCAGGTAGCGCGCGATCGAACGTGACGCCGGCAACGGCGGCAGGTTGTGCACATTGAACCACTGCGCGTCTTCGATCTCGTCGGCCTGGGGCACGATATCGCCACCGGCGTACTCGGCATGGAAGCCCAGCATCATCGAGTGGGGAAACGGCCAGCACTGGCTGCCCATGTACTGGATGTTCTTCACCTCGACCTGCACTTCCTCGCGCACTTCGCGGATCAAACAATCCTCAGCCGACTCACCCGGCTCGGCGAACCCCGCCAGGGTGCTGTAGACCCCGGTGACAAAGCGCGGCGAACGCGCCAGCAGGATCTCGTCGCCACGGGTCACCAGCACGATCATGCTCGGCGAAATTCGTGGATAGCTGCGCAGGTCGCAGGCCTGGCAATACATCGCCCGCTCACGTGGCACCTGGACCATGGCCTGGCCGCAACTGCCGCAAAACCGGTGCTCGCGCGCCCAGGTGCCGATCTGCGCGGCATAACCCAGCACTTTGTACAGGGTGTGATCGCCTTGCAGCATGAAGGCCCGCAGGCCCTGCCAGCTGCAACCCGGCACTTCGGCCGGCGCGCTCAGCTCAAGCAGGTACACCGGCTCACCGTCGAGGTGGCCGATGCCGTGCTCGGCGAACACCGACAGGTCCTGGCGTTTAAGCCATTCGCGAGGGAACAGCGGGCCGTTGGCGTCATGTAAAAAACCATCGCGGCTGCGGGCGACAGCCCAGCCGCCAGGGGTGTCGTTGTCCAAAAGCGTTGTGGTAATCCAGCCTGGGGTCATGTCAGTCAATCCACGAATTCGGGTTTCTGCTTGCTCATATGGGCCGCGATGGCCACGCGCAGGTCGTTGGATTGCAACATAGCCGAGTTCCAGGTGGCAACGTATTCCAGACCATCATTGACCGTATGGTCACGCATGTAGCTGATCATGGCTTTGGTGCCGGTGACGGCAATCGGCGATTTGGCGGCGATTTCATGGGCAATCTCCAGCACACCGGCCAACAGGCTCTCCTGATCGGGATAGACACGATTGACCAGGCCGATGCTGCGCGCTTCCTCGGCGCCGAATTGGCGACCGGTATAGGCCAACTCACGCAGCATGCCGTCGCCGATGATGCGCGGCAGGCGCTGCAGGGTGCCGACGTCGGCGGCCATGCCGATGTCGATTTCCTTGATCGAGAACTGCGCATCTTCGGCGGCGTAGCGCATGTCGCAGGCGCTGATCAGGTCGATGGCGCCGCCGATGCAGTAACCCTGGATCGCCGCCAATACCGGCTTGCGGCAATTGTCGACGGCATTGAACGAGGCTTGCAGTTCAAGGATCTTGCGGCGCAGCAAGCGCGCGTTGCGCCCTACGTCCTTGCCGAAGTCGTTGGCCACCGAGGCCAGCATCATCAGGTCGATACCCGAAGAGAAATGCTTGCCGGCACCGCTGAGCACCACGGCCCGCACGGTGTCGGTGTCTTCGACCCATTGGAAGATGTCGATGATCTCGGTCCAGAACGCGGCGTTCATCGCGTTGATCTTTTCCGGGCGGTTGATCTGCACATGGGCAACGTTACCGGTGAGTTCGACGACGAAAGCTTGGTATTCGGACATGGCAGTGATCCCTGACTGGCGAGTGATAAGGCCCGAACTATAACAAGGGTGCGCCACGGCGCATCGGCCAAAAACGGGACTGGCAAAGGTAATGGAATGTTGTGGCTGCAAGGTTCATGCAGCGCCATTACATTTCACGCGGGAGGCGCGATTTTTCGGCTATACAATCAGGGCCATTGCCTGGAGCCGCCTATGCCGACCACGTTTCGTTCATCCTTGATCCTGGCCCTGGTGGTCGTGCTGACCGGTATCGGCGCAGGCCTGGGCGGGATGTTGCTGGCGTTGCTGTTGCACGGCATCCAGCACCTGGCTTACGGCTACAGCCTCGACAGCCTG
Organism: Pseudomonas sp. PGPPP1; assembly: GCF_002255865.1. Lineage (NCBI taxonomy): Bacteria > Pseudomonadati > Pseudomonadota > Gammaproteobacteria > Pseudomonadales > Pseudomonadaceae > Pseudomonas > Pseudomonas sp. PGPPP1. The sequence continues at coordinate 8,600 of NZ_NKIG01000002.1, forward strand.
GTCAGCCATGAAACCTTCCTGCTAGGCGTTACGGCCGCGTCGCCCGCGCGTCGCTTGCTGGTGCTGGTGGTCTGCGGCCTGGTCGCAGGATTAGGCTGGTGGACGATTTATCGCTATGGCCGCCCATTGGTCAGCATCAAGCAGGCCGTGTCGGACAAGATGCCGATCATGCCACCCAAGACCACCCTCGCCCACGCCTTGCTGCAAATCATCACCGTGGCCCTGGGGTCGCCGCTTGGGCGTGAAGTGGCGCCACGGGAAGTTGGGGCGCTGGGCGCCAGCTGGTTATCGCAACGTGCGCGACTCGAACCCCAGATGCATCGCATGATCGTGGCCTGTGGCGCGGGCGCGGGGCTGGCGGCGGTGTACAACGTGCCGCTGGGTGGCGCGGTGTTTGTCTTGGAAGTGCTGGTGGGTGCATTCAGCTGGCCGGCAGCGGTGATTGCATTGGCGACCTCGGCGATAGGTGCATCGGTGGCGTGGATCGGGCTGGGGGCAGAGTCGCAATACGTGGTGCCGCAATTTGTGCTGAGCCCGGTGCTGATCGCCTGGGCCGTGGTGTGCGGGCCAGTATTCGGGTTGGCGGCGTACGGTTTCACGCGCATCACCGGCAAGGCGCGGGCGAATGCTGCGAGGGGTTGGCGGCTGCCGGTGCTGTCGTTGATCAACTTCACGATCATCGGTGGGCTGGCGATGTTGCTGCCGCAAATACTGGGCAACGGTAAAGGTCCGGCGCAACTGGGTTTCGACAATCAACTGACCATCGGCCTGGCCGCGCTGCTGCTGGTGGTCAAGGTGCTGATCACCACCAGCAGCCTGCGCGCCGGCGCCGAAGGTGGGCTGTTGACGCCGGGCCTGGCGAATGGCGCGCTGCTGGCGATCATCCTTGGCGGCGCCTGGAGCCTGCTTTGGCCGGGCGTGCCGTTGGGCGCATTTGCGATCATCGGCGCGGCGGCTTTTCTCGCGGCCAGCATGAGCATGCCGCTGACGGCGATTGTGCTGGTGGCGGAATTTACCCGAATCGAGCATGACTTCCTGGTGCCGATCATCCTAGCGGTGGTGGGCTCGATGTGCGTGAGCAAGCTGTGCAAACACTGGGAAAATGCTGGATAAAACCCGGCACACCCGCCATCCTTCGCGCTTTAAGCCGCCCCACCTGCGGCGCTCGACGTTTAAAGGATATGCCCATGCACGCCCAACCCCTCTCCCCGACCGAATTCGAATTTATCGAAGACACCCTGCAAAAGTACGGCGACGACCATTCGGTGCTGAACCTGGCCGAACTCGACGGTTATTTCACCGCGCTGGTGTCCAGCCCGGTGCAAGTGGATGTGGCCGAGTGGTTCCCGGCGATCTGGGGCGGGCAGAACCCGGAATGGGACAACATGGATGAAGCGCAGCGTTTCCTGGAACTCTGTGTGCGCCACATCAATACCCTGGCCGAGCAACTGGCCACCGACGCTGAGCGCTTCAAGGCCCGCTTCGACGAAACCGAACATCAGGGCCAAAACGTGACCCTCGCCGAAGAATGGTGCTTTGGCTATATCCGTGGCGCGGCCATCGGCAATTGGCCCGAACTGCCGGCGGCGCAGGCAAGCGAGTTGGAAAAAATCTCCTGGTGCGCCGAACAGGACAACTTCGAACTGCCGGCCGACCTGGATGTAGCGGCACATCAACAGCGTGTCAGCCAGATCCAACCGGCAGCGCGTGCGTTGCATGATTACTGGTTGAGCCAGCGCTAAGCCTCGACAAGCACCGCTGCTTTGGCCGATTATTCGGGTCCGCCCGTCGGCCACTCCGTGCCACCTTGCCTTGAATCAGGAGCCTTGTACCTTGAGTTCGCAGAAAACCGTGACCGTTACGCCGCCCAATTTCCCCCTCACTGGCAAGGTCGCGCCCCCCGGCTCCAAATCCATTACCAACCGCGCCCTGCTGCTGGCGGCCCTGGCCAAGGGCACCAGCCGCCTGAGCGGTGCGCTCAAGAGCGATGACACCCGCCATATGTCGGTGGCCCTGCGCCAGATGGGCGTGACCATCGACGAGCCGGACGACACTACGTTTGTCGTCACCGGGCATGGCAAGCTGCAATTGCCTGCGCAGCCGCTGTTCCTCGGCAATGCCGGCACGGCGATGCGCTTTCTTACTGCAGCGGTCGCGACCGTTGAAGGCACCGTGGTGCTGGACGGCGACGACTACATGCAGAAACGTCCGATTGGCCCGCTGCTGGCCACCCTCGGCCAGAACGGTATCCAGGTCGACAGCCCCACCGGTTGCCCGCCAGTCACCGTGCACGGCGTAGGCAAAGTGCAGGCAAAGCGTTTTGAGATTGATGGCGGCTTGTCCAGCCAATACGTATCCGCCCTGCTGATGCTCGCCGCCTGCGGCGAAGCACCGATTGAAGTGGCGCTGACCGGCAAGGACATCGGCGCGCGTGGCTATGTGGACCTGACCCTGGACTGCATGCGCGCATTCGGTGCCCAGGTGGAAGAAGTCAACGACACCACTTGGCGCGTAGCCCCAACCGGCTACACCGCCCATGACTACCTGATCGAACCCGACGCGTCCGCCGCCACCTACCTGTGGGCTGCCGAAGTATTGACCGGTGGCCGCATCGACATCGGTGTCGCCGCGCAAAACTTCACCCAGCCGGACGCCAAGGCCCAGGCCGTTATCGCACAGTTCCCAAACATGCAGGCAACTGTGGTCGGCTCGCAGATGCAGGACGCGATTCCGACGCTGGCGGTACTCGCAGCCTTCAACAACACCCCGGTACGCTTCACCGAACTGGCCAACCTGCGGGTAAAAGAGTGTGACCGCGTGCAGGCGCTGCACGACGGCCTGAACGAGATCCGCCCGGGCCTGGCCACCATCGAAGGCGACGACCTGCTCGTGGCCAGCGACCCTGCCCTGGCGGGCACCTCGTGCAATGCATTGATCGACACCCACGCCGACCACCGCATCGCCATGTGCTTTGCCCTGGCCGGCTTGAAAGTGTCGGGCATCCGCATTCAGGACCCGGACTGCGTGGCCAAGACCTATCCTGAGTATTGGAATGCCCTGGGCAGTCTTGGGGTTCAACTGAGCTACTGAGGACACAGCGTCGGAATGGGGAGGCAATGCACATGACAATTCGCCAACCCTGCCCACCCGGCGCCTGCGTCTGTGATCGCGAGCAATTGCTGGAAACCCCAGGCGCCGACCAGCGCATCCTGCAGCTCACGCGCCAGGAAGAAAAAAAGCTGCTCGAGCGCCTTGAAGACCTCAAGAGCCTGCAAGACCTGGAGCGCATGCAACAGCTGATGTACCAGCAATTGGGCATCCGCGTGCATGTCGCGCCGGGGCACACCGAGGTCAAAAGCATGCGCGGCCTTCAAATTTTGATCGATGACCTGCCGGGCATGTGTCGCAAGACTCGCCAGTCAATCCCGGCCGCGATTCGCCGGGGCTTGGAAAAACGCCCGGAGATTGCCTACCGCCTGCTGGACGCCCACGACCTGTTTCGCGAAGGCTGACACCTGCTACGCATTGCCCCGGCCTCCGCCAAATGACCAATCCTCAGCCGCCGTGGTGCTGATCACGATCATCACATCCTCTGGGTCCAGCCCGATGCTGGCGCTCAGGCGCTGGGTCACCGCCTGATAAAACCGTCGCTTGGTTGTCGTGTCTCGCGGCTTGCCTCCCGTGATTGCAATCAACACGAAGTCCGCGCTGCGCGGGCCGCCCAGATAGTCAGCATCCACAATCAGTTCCCCTGCGTCATGCTGGTGGATGACGTGGAATCGATCACCTACGGGAATTGCAAAGGCCTCCACCAGTGCGTCATGCAGGCTTTGGGACAGGGCCTGTAAGTACTCGGCGGATTTCCCGCGATGCAGTGAGATTCGCGCGTATGGCATATGCAGTGCTCCGACAATTGAGTTGACGGGCAAAAACTAGCAAGCCAGGATCATTCCGAATATCAGATTAAACAATACCAACCATCCTGTTTATGTGGACCATTCAATGCGCCTGCCCACCTTCGACCTCGACGTACTGCGCACCTTTGTCCTGGGGGTAGACTTGCACAGTTTTGCCAAAGCAGCGGAACGTCTGGGACGCTCCACCTCAGCCATCAGCGCGCAATTGAAAAAACTCGAAGAGCAAGTAGGCACGCCGGTGCTGAACAAATCTGGCCGTGGACTGGCATTGACGCCTGTGGGCGAAGCATTGCTGGGCCATGCCCGACGCTTGCTGGAACTCAATGACAGCATTTTCGACGCATTGAACCAGACCCGCACCGAAGGAACGCTACGCCTGGGCGTGCAGGAAGATTTCGGTGAATGGGTGCTCAGCGATGTGCTACGACGCTTCGCCCTGCTGTACCCGGTGATCAGCTTGGAAGTGCGAATTGCCCGCAATGCCGAACTGCTGACCCTGGTGGACAGTGGCAACCTCGACTTGGCGCTGACCTGGGCCACCGGGCACGCCTCGCCCTACGTCACGCGCCTGGGGCAAACCCCCATGCATTGGATCGGCGCCCACGACAAACCACTGCCCTCGCGCAAGGTGCCGCTGCCTCTAGTGATGTTCGACGCACCTTGTGTGCTGCGCAGCGCCGCCATCGAAGCACTGGACCGCGCCGGCATTGCCTGGCGCGTTGCACTCACCAGCCCGAGCGTCGGCGGCATCTGGGCCGCCGTGGATGCCGGGCTGGGCGTGACATTGCGCACGTCGATGGGTTTGCCGGCGCACTTACGCGTGTTGGAGGAACTGCCATCGGTGCCTTCACTGGCGTATGAGCTGCACCGCAACCGCCAGCAGCCCACCGAACCGGTGGCGCAATTGGCGACGCTGATTCGTGAATCCCTGGAACGGCATCTGCTTTAGGCTTCCTGGCGGGCCTCGACCTGTGTGAACAACTGCTGTCCCAGTTTCAGGGCGGTTTTCAAATGCTCCTGCGCCGTCCCCGACTCGGAGTCCAGCAACAGCTCGGATGTCACCACCTGCGCGCCGCAGTAATCAAAGATCCCGTAATCGATTTGCGTACGCATGGCCTTGGCGTAACCGTGGCGGTCAAATGCGCCGTCATCGGCCGCACCCAATGCCAATAGATGCACCTGCAAGTGCCGCAGTTTTTTCACCACGGGCATATCGGGGCCGTAATCGATTGCCCAGCCGTTGACGAACACGCGGTCGATCCAGCCCTTGAGCAGGCCCGGCATCGACCACCAGTAGATAGGAAATGCCAACACCAAGGCGTCTGCCCGGTCGATACGCGCTTGCTCGGCCAGCACATCGGCGGGCGGCTGGGCGCGGGTGCGATGCACTAAGTGATCGTCGGCGGTGTAGCGCGGGTCGAAGCCTTCGGCGGCGAGGTCGGCGATTTCGTAGGTGTGGCCGGCGGCAGTCAGGCCAGCGGCAGCTTGCAACGCAATACTGTGGGTGAGGGATTGCGGGTCGTGATGTGCAACAACGATCAAGGCATGCATGACATTGACTCCATTTCGGTTTAGGCTGGGCTTAAGCTACCTTTGGTAAGTTACTTTTGGTATATAAGCATGTCAAGCAGTGAATCCCCTGCCCCACGTCGTCGCCTATCGCGTGAAGATCGTCTGCGACAATTGTTGGATGTGGCCTGGCAATTAGTGCGCGAGGAAGGCACCGAGGCCCTTTCCCTTGGCCGCCTGGCGGAACTGGCGGGCGTTACCAAGCCAGTGGTCTATGACCACTTCGTCACCCGCGCCGGGTTGTTGGCCGCGTTGTATGAAGATTTTGACGGGCGCCAAAACCAGGTGTTTACCGACGCCATCGAAGCCAGCAACGCCACCCTGGAAGACCGGGCCTGGGTGATTGCCTCGTCTTACGTCGATTGCGTGTTGCTGCAAGGGCGGGAGATTCCAGGGGTGATCGCCGCGCTGAGCAGTTCACCGGAACTGGAAACCCTCAAGCGCCAGTACGAGGCGATCTTCCTGGATAAGTGCCGTGACGTGCTGTCGCCATTTGGTCGAGTATCCCAGGCCGGATTAAGGGCGATGCTGGGCGCTGCGGAAGCCCTGTCTCATGCGGCAGCCAGCGGTGAGATCAGTCGCGAGGACGCGCAGCAGGAGTTGTTGGCGACGATCCTGGCGATGGTCAGCCGCGGGTGCGTTCCTGGATAAACACCTGCACCTTGCGGGTCAGTTGATCAAGATGACGGTCGCGCTGCTTCTCCGCATCCACCATCGCGCGTTTGCCGTGCTTTTGCAGCAGGTAGGTGTGAATCTGCCGCACTTCCAGCGAGCTATAGATCGACGCTACATCCAACACGCCCATCAGCCCGTCGGTGCCGTAGTCGCGGGTATTCATAAGCACCTGAGTGCCCCGCGCCGCGCGCACTTGAAAGCCCATCGCTTCAAAGGCCGCAACCTTCTCCACCGCACACGCCAATTCCGCGTGGGGATAGCGAGCGAGCACATCCTGCATCATGCCCCGCGCCACACCCTGGCGCCGATGGCCCGCCTGCACCGCCATAAACGCGATACCACATGCCTCAGGATCATCTTTTACCGGCAGGCACAGCACAAAACCGATGACCTTCTCGGGGTCCTGTGTCTCGGTCGCCACGATCAACTCGACGGCAATGCCTTTTGTACCGTTCAACGCTTCGAGGTACAGGTGCACCTCAAACCCGACGGCGTATTGGTAAATGTTGTACAGCAGGTTGCTCGGCGGCAGCGCGACGCTGCTGATGTCGGTGAGGTTGTCCACCACCATCTGCAGGACCTGCGCATTGATGGGCTCGGGGCACGGCGTGGTGTAGCGGGTAAGGCTGAACATGCAAATTCCTGGAGTTTCGCGTCAAGGCAGCGGCGATTGTACCTGTTGCGGCCCGCAGACCTCACGCAAACATCCGCGTAGCCAGCGATGGGCCAGGTCGGCGTCGAGCCGAGGGTGCCAGAGCATCGCCACCGTAAACGCGGGTAAGGTCAGCGGCAATGCAAAACTGTGCAGGCCTTCGCGTTGGTGAGCGGTGTAGCGTTCGGGCACGCTGGCGATCAGGTCGGTGTCACGGGACAATGCGATGGCGGTGGAGAAACCGGCGACGATGGTACTGATCTGCCGAGTCAGGCCTTGGGCTTCAAGGGCATCGTCGATCTGGCCCCGATCCTGGCCACGTCGGGATACGTACACGTGCTGGCCTTGCGCATACCGTTTGGCGCTGACTTCGCCTCGGCTGAGGGAATGGCCGGCGCGCACCACGCCAATCAAGCGGTCACGGAACAGAGCCTGGGTCAGCAACTCGGGGCTGGCGTCGGCATCGACAACGCCGGTGTCCAGGTCGACGCTGCCTTCGCGCAGCGGAGCGCTGTCCTTATCGGTTTTATTGACGAAACGCAGGCGCACACCGGGCGCATCCCGGGCAATTCGCGCGAGCAGCGCCGGGCCGAAGTTTTCGACGAATTCTTCGCTGGCGCGCAGGGTGAAAGTGCGTACGACCTGTGCCATATCCACGGTTAGGGTGGGCCTTAGCACCGCGTGAGCCTCTTGCACCAAACGGCTGACCTGTTCACGCAGTTCCATCGCCCGTGGCGTCGGCACCAAGCCACGGCCAGCGCGCACCAGCAGCGGGTCGCCGGTGGTCTCACGCAAGCGTGCCAGCGCCCGGCTCATGGCGGAAGGGCTCAGGCGCAGGCGCTGCGCGGCACGGGCGACGCTGCTTTCGGTGAGCAATACATCCAGGGTAATCAGCAAATTGAGATCGGGCATCGGCACTCCATAGCTGGCGTTTTACGCAGGTATTAACTGCAACTCATGCGTCTTCCGCCATGTTAGGCGACGCCGTAGATTTGTGACAGTTGCCTTCATCCTAGGAAGTCCCATGCCCTCCTCTTCACGTGGCGCACTTGTAAGCCTGTCGCTGTCCATGTCTCTCGCGTCCCTCGGAACCAGCATCGCCAACGTTGGCCTGCCCAGCCTGACGCAGGCGTTTGAAGTGTCATTTCACGCCGTGCAGTGGGTGGTGTTGGGGTATCTGCTGGCGATCACCGCGGTGATCGTGAGTGCCGGCCGCTTGGGCGACCGGCTGGGGCGGCGTCGCCTGTTGCTCGCCGGGTTGCTGCTATTCGCGGTGGCGTGTGGGTTATGCGGCTTCGCGCCCACGCTGGAATGGCTGGTGGGCGCACGCGTCCTGCAGGGTTTGGGGGCAGCCGTCATGATGGCCATGGCATTGGCGATGGTCGGCGACACAGTGAACAAGGCGCACACGGGCCGGGTGATGGGCTTGCTGGGTACGATGTCGGCCGTGGGCACCGCCATGGGCCCAAGTGTGGGCGGGGTGTTGCTGGGACTGTGGGGCTGGCGCGCGGTGTTTCTGGTGGGGGTGCCGCTGGGATTGCTCGCCGCCGTCCTCGCCTATCGATATTTGCCATCGGACCAGGCGCGCACGTCAATCTCCGGTGGCCTGGGTTTGCGGATGGCGTTACAGGATGCGCCCCTGCGCGCAGGCCTGGCGATGAGCGCCCTGATTGCCGCCGTGATCATGGCTACCTTTGTGGTCGGGCCGTTTTACCTGTCCCGAGGCCTGGGCCTGGATACGGCATCGATGGGCCTGGCCATGGCCGTCGGGCCATGCGTTGCGGCCGTCAGCGGCATACCGGCGGGCCGTCTCACCGACCGCTTCGGCAGCCAACGCATGACCTTCGCCGGGCTGGCCCTGCTGGCCTGCGGCGCACTGGCGCTGTCATTCGCCTCGGGGCTGTTCGCCTACCTGGGCGCGCTGGTGATTTTGACCTGCGGGTACAGCCTGTTCCAGGCAGCGAACAACACCGCTGTGATGAGTGAAGTCGACGCTTCACGCCGGGGCACCGTCTCGGGCCTGCTGAACCTGTCGCGAAACCTTGGCCTGATTATCGGCGCTTCGGCCCTCGGCGCGGTATTTGCCTGGGCCACCCCGGACGTGATCCACGCCAGCCCGCAATCAGTGGCCAACGGCCTGCACACGACCTTCGCGGTCGCCCTCGGATTGATCTTGCTGGCGGGCGTGATGCGACACAAAATTTGACAAGGCAAAATCGTAACGACTATTGTCTGACAACCTGATTACCAAGGCTGTCCCATGCTTGAGCTTCAACGCCCTGATTCGCTCGTCGTACGGGTTGTCAGTGCCCTCCGTGCAGAAATCGACTCCGGCCAATTGCCGCCGGAATCGCGCATGCCCACCGAACAGCAACTGGCCGAACAACTCAACGTCAGCCGCTCCGTGGTGCGTGAGGCAATTGCCCAGCTCAAGGCTGATGGCGTGATCACTGCGCGCCGGGGCTTGGGCTCGTTCATTTCGCAGACGCCCGCGGGCACTGTGTTCCGTTTTCCGCAAGCTGACGGGCGCAGCCCAGACCTGGCGCAGATGTTTGAAGTGCGCCTGTGGATCGAAACCCAAGCCGCCTCAATTGCCGCCCAGCGCCGTGATGAGGCCGACCTGCAACGCATGAAAAGCGCCCTGCAGGCCATGCACGATAACCGCGACAACTTCGAAGCCGCCGCCATCGCCGACGTGGAATTCCACCGCGCCATCGCCGACGCCAGCAAGAATGACTACTTCGTGGCGTTCCATGACTTTCTGCGCAGCCAACTGGCCAGCGCCCGCAAGACGGCCTGGGAAAACTCGGCATCGCGTTTTGCCACTGGCTCTGCCGATGCTACCCAGGAACATGAGTTGCTCTACCAGGCGATTGCCGACGGCGACGCTCAACGCGCCGCTGCCAGCGCCGAAGCACACTTGCGCGCGGCGGCCCGACGCTTAAGCCTGGAGCTGCCCGCCACCCGTTGATCCTTTAAGTAGCGTGTCCTGGACACGCCATTTTTTTAACAAAAACATTAGTCTGACAACCTGATAAGCAGACCGAAATGTGCAACTTGAGGCACCCCACGCAATGATTCACGATTTTTGCATTATCGGCGGCGGCATCGTCGGCCTGGCCACCGCAATGGAACTGCTCAAGCGCCAACCCGGCGCGTCCCTGGTGATCCTGGAAAAAGAATCGGTGCTGGCCAAGCACCAGACCGGCCACAACAGTGGCGTGATCCACGCCGGCATCTACTACGCACCTGGCAGCCTCAAGGCCGACCTGTGCAAGCGTGGCGCTGAGCAAACCAAGCAGTTCTGCACCGAACACGGGATCAAGTTCGAGGTGTGCGGCAAGCTGCTGGTAGCCTCCAGCCCGCTGGAAATGCAACGGATGGAAGCGCTGTACGCACGCTCCCAACTCAATGGCATGAAGGTCGAGCGTCTGGATGCCGACCAGTTGCGCCAGCGCGAACCGAATATCGTCGGCCTGGGCGGGCTGTTTCTCGACGCCACCGGCATCGTCGACTACCGCCAGGTGTGCGAAACCATGGCGCAGGTGATCCGCCGCAGTGGTGGGCAGATCTGCCTGGAACGCACGGTCACCGCGATCCACGAAGACACCGACAAAGTCACCGTCAGCACCCATGGTGAAACCTGGCAGGCGCGGCACCTGGTGGTCTGCGCGGGCTTGCAGTCGGATCGGCTGGCAACATTGGCCGGGATAAACATCGATCACCAGATCATCCCGTTCCGTGGCGAGTATTTCCGTCTGCCGGCGTCGAAAAACAACATCGTCAACCACCTGATCTATCCGATTCCCGACCCGGAGCTGCCGTTCCTTGGCGTGCACCTCACCCGCATGATCGACGGCAGCGTCACCGTCGGCCCGAACGCCGTGCTGGGTCTTGGCCGCGAGAACTACCGCAAGTTCTCGGTGAACTGGCGCGACGTAGCGCAGTACGCCAGCTTCCCCGGTTTCTGGAAAACCATCTGGCAAAACCTGGGCTCAGGCACCACCGAGATGAAGAACTCGCTGTTCAAGTCCGGCTACCTGGAGCAGTGCCGCAAGTACTGCCCATCGCTGACCCTCGACGACCTGCTGCCCTATGAAGCGGGCATCCGCGCCCAGGCAGTGATGCGCGACGGCAGCCTGGTGCACGACTTCCTGTTCGCCCAGACCTCGCGAATGCTCCATGTCTGCAACGCGCCCTCGCCGGCCGCCACTTCAGCCATGCCCATCGGCGCGATGATCGCCGACCGCCTGTTCCAGCCCGAGTAACACCCCGAAATACGCGTCCATTTGACAATAACTATAAAGACCCAGAAGGAAGTTCAGCATGTCGGCACCTGCCTCCATCCCGACCACCGAAACACCCGAACAAACCCGCAAGCGCCTGCGCAAGGTGGCCGCCGCCACCATTTTTGGCTCGATGCTGGAGTGGTACGACTTTTACCTGTACGCCACCATGGCAGCCATTGTGTTTTCGAAGATCTTCTTTGATAACAGCGACCCCAAGACCGCCACATTGATGGCCTTCTCTACCTTTGCCATCGGCTTCATCGCCCGTCCGTTCGGCGGTATCTTGTTTGGTTACCTGGGCGACAAGTTCGGCCGTAAACAAGTGCTGGTGCTGACCTTCTGCCTGATGGGCGTGTGCACCACGCTGATCGGCCTGATCCCGAGCTACGCCTCCATCGGCATCTGGGCGCCGATCGTGCTGGTGTTTATCCGCATCATCCAGGGCCTGGGCGCTGGCGCCGAGTTGTCCGGTGCGGCGGTGACCTCCTATGAACACGCCTCCCAGGGCAAGCGCGGCAGCCAGGGCGCCTGGCCGGCATTGGGCCTGAACCTGGGCCTGCTGCTGTCGTCGCTCACCGTGTACTTGCTGACCATCAACGGCAACGAGTTCCTGCTGGCCGGCGGCTGGCGTATCCCGTTCATCTGCAGCATCGTGCTGGTGGGCGTGGGGCTGTGGGTGCGCAACAGCATCCCGGAAACGCCGCAGTTCAACGAGCTGAGCAAGGAAGCGGCAAAAGCCAAGGCTTCACCACTGAAAGCGCTGTTCAAGAACGACCTGAAAGGCCTGGCCGTGGTGTTCTTCGTGGCCATTGGCTACAACGCCCTGAGCTACATCTTCAAGACCTTCTCCCTCGCCTACCTGACCCAGTTCAAGGGCGTGGATGTACACGTCACCTCGCTGTCGGTAACCATCGCCAGCCTGATTGCCATCGTCGCCGTGCCGTGCTTTGGCTGGCTGTGCGACAAGTGGAGCAGCAAGACCGTGCTGATGCTCGGCGGCGTGTGTTCGCTGCTGTTCGCCTACCCGTTCCTGGCCCTGCTGAATACGGGTGAAAGCCTGATGATCTACATCGCCATCGGCGTGGGTACTGGCATCCTCGCACCGATGATGTTCGCACCGCAGGGCTCGTTCCTTAGCCGTCAGTTCCCCACCCAAACCCGCTCTTCGGGCTTCGGCACCGGGCGTGAAATCGGCACCGCCATCGCCGGTGGCCTGGCACCACTGGGTGCACTGTCGATGGTGGCGGCGTCGGCCACTCACTCCACCGATGGTGTAGTGATCATCCTCGGCATTTCGGCACTGCTGGTGGTGGTGTTCGCCTTGTGCGACCAGGGCCGTAAACACTCGACCTTCAAGAACTGAGAAAAAAGTTCGGACCAACGGGTGCATGGACGCACCTACATCGCGCATCATGGGCACTTTCAAGCTCAAGGGTAACGTCCATGCGCGTGCTGTCATTGATGATGAGCCTGACGACGCTGGCCGCCACTACGGTGTTCTGCGCCAGCGCGATGGCGAATGAAGAAAGTCAGTTGGTACAACAGATCAACGAATACCGCAGCCAGGTGCAACGCTGCGGTAACCAGGGCTCCCAGGAGCTGCCACCGCTGGCCAGCGATACACGCCTGGTGCTGCCGGCCAACAATGTCGGCGACCTGCAACAGGCACTGGCCCGTGCCGCGTACCCAATGGTCAACGTACAGGCCATCAGCCTGTCGGGGCCCAAGGATGCGCAAGCGGCCATGAAGGCTGTGCGCGAGAGTTTCTGCCGCGTGGTGCTGGACCCGCAGTTTGTCGATATCGGCGTGAGCAACAGCGGCCAGGACTGGCGCATCGTGCTCGCCCGCCCTCTGCTCACCAGCGGGCTGGGTGACTGGCAAACCGAAGGCAAACAACTGCTCAGCCTGATCAACGCCGCCCGTGAACAGCCGCGTCAGTGTGGTACGCAGGCGTTTACCGCCACCACCCCATTGTCGTGGAACGAAGATCTCGCGGGCGCCGCCAACAGCCACACGCGCAACATGGCCAATGGCAACTTTTTCGACCACCTCGACCACGACGGCCGTACTCCCGGCGACCGCGCCGAACTGGCCGGTTATATCGCGAAGAACATCGGCGAAAACATCGCTGCCGGCCTGGATACCCCACGCAAGGTCGTCGACGGTTGGCTCGCCAGCCCCGGCCACTGCGCCAACCTCATGAACCCGCAATTTCGTGAGCTGGGTGCGGCATATGCCATGGACCCGAAAAGCGATGCGGGGATTTATTGGACAGGGGTTTTCGGCGCGCAATAGCCAGTGTCCGAATCGCCTCATCGAAGGGGGGAGCATCAAAGTGCCATCTCATGGATAATTGCGCTGAACTGGCAGCGACCCCTCGGGTCTGTAGCTTGATAGCCTGATCTTTCAGGCAGCTTAAAAGATGGCGGCAAACAAGGTGTTCTCCCAATGATGAATTGGCTGCAAAGCAGCAGCGACATGGCTGAGCGTGTTCGCCAGCATGATTGGGCCAGCACGCCCCTGGGGCCGCTGGAACAATGGCCGGACGTACTCAAGACCACCGTGGCGCTGTGCTTTGCCTCAAGCTTTCCCCAATCCATCGTTTGGGGGCCGCAACTGACCATGCTCTACAACGACGCGTTCATTCCGATCCTGGGGGATAAACCCTATGCATTGGGGCGCCCGTTCAGCGAGGTATGGCATGAAGTCTGGGATAAGGTCAGCCCGATCGCCAAGGCCGCATTCGAAGGGCATGCCACCTATATCGAGAACTTCCCACTGGTGATCGAGCGCGGCGCCGGTCCCGAGCAAGCGTATTTCACCTTTTGCTACAGCCCGATCCGCGACCCCCTGGGCAAGGTCGTGGGCATGCTGGATACCGTCACCGAAACCACCGCCACCGTGTTTCTCGCCCGCCGACTGGCGGTGCTCGACGCGGTCGGCAGCGCCGTGGCCAATGCCGCCGACGCCGAAGCCATCATGACCACCACCACGCGCCTGCTGGCCGAGCACCTACAGGTGTCGAACTGCGCCTACGCCGACATGGACGCCGATGAAGACGGCTTTACCATTCGCGGCAACTGGGCCGCGCCAGGTTCGCCGAGCATTGTCGGGCACTACAGCCTTGCGTCATTCGGAACGCTGGCGGTACAGCGCCTGAATGCCGGGGAACCCGTGGTGGTGCAGGACAACCGCATTGAGTTCTCTCCTGAGGTTGCCGCCAGTTACCAGGCGTTGGGGGCCCTGGCCACCGTGTGCTTCCCGCTGATCAAGGACGGTCGCCTCACCGCGCTGATGGCCGTGCATCACAAGACTGCGCGGGTCTGGTCGCCATACGACCTGGCGTTGGTCAAAGAGGTCACCGAGCGTTCCTGGGCGCATATCGAGCGCGTGCGCGCCGACGCCGCTGTACGCGAAGGCCTGGCAGCGTTTACCGAGCTCAACGCAACCCTGGAACAACGGGTGGAAGAACGCACTGCCGCCCTCACCCAGGCCGAAGCGGCGTTGCGCCAGTCGCAAAAGCTGGAAGCCATCGGCCAGTTGACCGGTGGAGTCGCCCATGACTTCAACAACCTGCTGACCATCATCCGCTCATCCGTAGACTTCCTGCGCCAACCGGGGCTGTCCGAAGAACGTCGCCAACGCTACATGGGCGCGGTCTCCGACACTGTCGAACGCGCCAGCAAGCTCACCAGCCAATTGCTCGCCTTCGCCCGTCGCCAACCGCTCAACCCGCAAGTCTTCGACGTGGGCGTGCGCGTGCGCAACATCGGCGAGATGCTCGAGAGCCTGACCGGCGCACGTATCCACGTACAGTTGCAATTGCCTGAACACCCTAGCCATGTACGCGTCGACTCAAGCCAGTTCGAAACCGCGCTGATCAATATCGCCCTGAATGCACGTGACGCGATGGAAGGCCAAGGCACCTTGACCTTGCGCGTCGCTAACGTCGACAGCGTGCCGCGCATCCGTGGCGATGCCGAGATCCGTCAGCCGTTTGTGGCCATTTCCCTGACCGATACCGGTGGCGGAATTCCCGGCAATGCTTTCGAGCGTATTTTCGAACCTTTCTTCACCACCAAGGCTGTCGGCAAAGGCACCGGGCTGGGGCTGTCCCAGGTGTTCGGGTTTGCCAAGCAGTCCGGCGGCAACGTCGATGTGGCCAGCACCGTGGGCCAAGGGACAGTGTTTACCCTGTACCTGCCGCAAGTGGCGCCGGAGGCTGCGCAGCAGCTACCGCAGGAGGATCATGCCCCGCTTCGGGACACGGCGCTGCGCCATATCCTCATCGTGGAAGACAACCTGGAAGTGGGCCGCTTTGCCAACCAGATCCTGCAGGACCTGGGCTACCAGACGACCTGGGCGACCGATGCCGAACAGGCTCTGGCGCTGGCTGGCCCTGAGGCACAAGCCTTCGATGGGATTTTTTCGGATGTGGTAATGCCGGGGATCACCGGCGTGGCCATGGCCAAGCTGTTGCGCGAGCGGCGTCCGGACCTGCCGGTGGTGCTGACCTCCGGCTACAGCGAAGAGTTGGCCGACAGCGGCTATGAAGGGTTTGAATTCCTCGCCAAGCCCTACTCCGCCGACCAGGTCGCGCGGGCGCTGGCCAAGGCCATGCAGAGGAACTGAAACCTACTCCGCCACTGCGACCTGGTTGCGCCCTTGCGCTTTGGCGCGGTACAGCGCCTTGTCGGCGGTGTTCATCAGGCCGTGCAGGTCTTGCTCCCATGCACGGGTGGACGCCACGCCAAGGCTGGCAGTCAGGCCCTGCACCGGCTCGGAGGACAGACCGGAAATCGCCTTGACCAGTTGCTCGGCGATATCCCGCGCGGTTTCCAGCGACGTGTTAGGCAGTAATACCGCAAATTCCTCGCCGCCCAGGCGCCCATATACATCGGCCTGACGGAACGAGGCGCTGATCACCCCGCCGATCTGACGCAGCACCTGGTCGCCGGCCTGGTGGCCGTAGGTGTCGTTGATTTCCTTGAAGTGGTCCATGTCCATCATCAGCGCACACAGCGGCTGCTGGTTATGGCGGCACTGGGCGTACAACACCTGGGCATGTTCGAAGAACGCGCGGCGGTTCATCAGGCCGGTGAGTTCATCGGTCTGTGCTGCGCGGGTAGAAATAGTGTGGGCACGTTCCATTTGCCGAGTCAGGCGAAACGCTTTTTCCAGGGCATCGGACAGTTTGCGCGTGGCGCTGGCCACAAACGTGGAAAACACCAGTACCGCGATGGCCACTCCCACTTGCATCGACGATGGCTGGAACAGCAGCCACAGTGTGCACGGCAGCAGCACCAGGCCCATGGACCCCAGCGTCAGGTAGCGGTATGCCGAATAACAGGACACCGCACTCACTGACATGCCCACGGTAAACAGCATGACCAGCGCCTGGGACAACCGATCGTCGGTGGGCATCACCGCCAAGGCGCCAAACCCCCAGATTCCCGCCGACAGCATCAACGTCACCGCATAGCGGCGCTCCCAGCGGTCGGGCGTGCGCTCGCTGGGCGGGCAACGGAACCACTCCATGAACATCTTCAGCCGCAACAGCGAAGAGACCGCCAGCAGCGCCAACCACACCAGGATCACCTGATGGTCAAAGCGATCCCAGCACAGCCAGCACAGCATGACGGCGCCTAGGTAGCTGCCGAAAATCGCGGCAAATGACTGTCGAAATAACTGGTGCAACCGGTCGGTTCGCACCTGCTCCTCAATAACGCAATCCTGGTCCTGCTCACGCCCAAGGCCATTCATGAAAACCGCCTGATTCGACTGCCACGACAAAGGTGCCATTGTGGCACCCTGCCAGTAGCGCGGACAACAGAATCCAGCACGGTAGAGCCCTTAAAGCGCTTCCGGCCGCAGAATCAATACGCCAAGCGGCGGCAGATTCAACGACAGCGACACCGGTTGCCCATGGCGCGGCTCATCCTGGGTGAACACTTCCCCCCCATTTCCGTAGTTGGAGCCAGCATATGTGTCGGCATCGCTGTTGATGACCTCGTTCCAGCGGCCTGCAAAGGGGACGCCCACCGAATAGGCCGCACGCGGGACCGGTGTGAAGTTGGCCACCACCAGCACCGGCTTGCCGTCCTTGCTCCAACGCAGCCAGGCGTAGACGCTGTTGATCGCATCGTCGCCGATCAACCACTGAAAGCCCTGCGGCGCATCGTCCTGTTCATGCAGGGCCGGTTCCTCGCGGTACAGGCGGTTCAAGTCGCCGACCAGCTTCTGGACGCCCTTGTGTTCGGCGTATTGCAGCAGGTACCAGTCCAGTTGCTGGTCGTGGTTCCACTCGCGCCATTGGCCGAATTCGCAGCCCATGAACAGCAGTTTCTTACCGGGGTGCATCCACATGAACGCCAGGTAGGCCCGCAGGTTGGCAAACTTCTGCCAGCGATCGCCGGGCATCTTGTCGATCAGCGAGTGCTTGCCGTGCACCACTTCATCGTGGGAGATCGGCAGGATAAAGCGCTCGGACCACGCATACACCAGGCCGAAACTCAGCTCGTTATGGTGATGGGCGCGGTACACCGGGTCTTGCTGGATGTAATGCAGCGAATCGTGCATCCAGCCCATGTTCCATTTGTAGTTGAAGCCCAGGCCACCCTGCTGGGTCGGCTGGCTCACACCTGGCCAGGCGGTGGATTCCTCGGCGATGACCAATGCGCCCGGCGCCTCCTGGGCGACCACATCGTTCAAATGGCGCAAAAAATCGATGGCTTCCAGGTTCTCACGGCCGCCATGGCGGTTGGGTACCCATTCTCCTGCCTTGCGCGAATAGTCGCGGTAGAGCATCGACGCCACGGCATCCACCCGCAGGCCGTCGACATGGAAGTGTTTCAGCCAGTGCAGTGCCGAAGCCAGCATAAAACCATGCACTTCGGTGCGGCCCAGGTTGTAGATCAGCGTGTCCCAGTCCTGATGAAAGCCTTCAAGCGGGTTGGCGTATTCGTACAACGCCGTGCCATCGAACTGCGCCAGGCCGTGGGTATCGGTAGGAAAATGCGCCGGTACCCAGTCAAGGATCACGCCGATATCGGCCTGATGCAGGGCGTTGACGAAGTAAGCGAAATCTTCCGGCGAGCCAAACCGCGCAGTGGGGGCGAATTGGGACAGTGCCTGGTAACCCCAGGAGCCGCCGAACGGGTGTTCCATGATCGGCATCAGCTCGATATGGGTGAAGCCCAATTGCTGAACATACGGAATCAAGCGTTCGGCCAGCTCTCGCCAGTTGTACTGGCGGGCCACTTCACCCGCCTCGTCCAGCTCGGCCTGCCAGGAACCGACGTGCAGTTCGTAGATTGACAGCGGCGCTGAAGTTTTTTGCTTCTCGGCGCGCGACTGCATCCATTCGTGGTCCTGCCAGTCCACCTGCAACGGCGCAGCGACTTTGGACGCGGTGTCGGGTGGCAGTTGAGTGGCCAGTGCCACGGGGTCGGCCTTGAGCGGCAGAATGCCGTTGGCACCAAGAATCTCGTACTTGTAGGCCGCGCCCGGTTGCAGGCGCGGGATAAAGATCTCCCATACGCCAGACGGATGCCGCAGGCGCATTGGATGACGACGTCCGTCCCAAATATTGAAGTCACCGACCACCGACACGCGTCGCGCATTCGGCGCCCACACGGCAAAGCGCACGCCTTGCACACCGTCGACGCTGGTCACCTGAGCGCCCAGGCAACTGCTGAGGTCACGGTGATTGCCTTCGGCAAACAGGTACAGGTCCATTTCACCCAGCAATAACTGGCTAAAACTGTAGGGGTCTTCAGTGATCTGCTCACCACCGGCCCACTGAATCTTGAGCAAGTACGGCTGGCGATGGTTGAAGTGCCCCACAAACAAACCCGGCACCTGGGTCGCATCCAGGCTGCCGATCTGTTCACCGTTATCGCGCGCCAACACCTGGACGCTCAAGGCCTCCGGCAAAAACGCGCGGATAAACTGGCCGCCGTGCTCATCCTCATGCGGCCCCAGGATCGAGAACGGGTCTTGGTGTTCGGCGCGTACCAGCGCCTCGACGTCCTTGGACGCCGGCAGTGCAGTCAACTTCGGTTGCAGCGGTTCTTTATGTGTAAAGCTCATGACGTCTCCCCACCGCGTGCAGTTTTCGAATTAGGTGCTTTCGTTGTCAGTGCAATCCCGCTAAGCAACCCGTGCAACCCTTGCAGGGGCACCGGCAGCCACGTCGGGCGGTTTTCCGCTTCGTAAGCCACTTCATACGCGGCCTTTTCCAGGCTGAACAACGTCAGCGCTGCGTCCTGGCCGTGGGCTTCCTGCCAGTCATGCGCCAGTGTAGACGTAGCTGCCTGATAAGCCTGGATAAATGCCTGGCGTGCTTCCTTCAAGTAACGATCGGTCACGCGTTTACGCGCCAAGTCCGCTTCGGGCGAGTGATCCACTCCCTGCCCATTCAGCGCCATGGCTGCCGCGTAATCAAAGGAGCGCAGCACGCCGCTCACATCTTTATACGGGCTGTGCTTGCCGCGTCGTTCATGCAGCGGGCGGGCCGGCTCGCCTTCAAAGTCGATCAGGTAGGCATCGCCCTTCACCACCAGCACCTGGCCCAGGTGCAAGTCCCCATGCACCCGAATACGCAGCCCGCCCGCCGTGGCTTTCGCCAAGGTTTGTACGTGACTGGCAATGGCTTTTTTCTGTGCCAGCAAATCACTGACCAGCGCCTGATCGGCAGGGTTCAACTGATGTTGATGAAGTTTGAGCAATTGCAGGGCGCGGTCGATCTGTGCGCCCACGTCCTTGGCCCAGGTTTGCGTGTCCTTGACGCTGGTGACTTCGGGCTTGAAGTCTTTATCGGTGGTTTTCGCGCCCAGTACCCCGTGCATTTCGCCCAACCGTTGCCCCAACAGGCCGGCAAAGTCTTTCAATTCACCCAGGGCGTTGTAGTGCTGCTCCTGCTCGGACATGGCCTCGGCCAGCTCATCACGAATCGCCCGTTCCAGGCTGTTTTGCGTCCAGGCCCAGGCATCGCCCTGATTGCTGAGGTAACCCTGGGCAATCATCAGCAGGTTGTCTTGCCCTGCCCCATCGCGGCGAATCACCGAACCCAGCAGCGGCGAGATATTGGGGTAGCCGGCAGCGGTCAGGTAGGCGCTCATTTCCAGTTCCGGGTGCACGCCGGACGCGACTTTGCGGATCAGCTTGAGCACCAGGCTTTCCCCCACCACCACCGAGCTGTTGGACTGCTCAGCCGACAGGTAGCGCACTTCCGATTCGTCGGTCAGCTGCAGTTTGGCCAAGTGCGGCGTGGCCTCAAAACGCAGATCGCCCTCACTGGCGTTCAACACCGTGCCTGCCTGCAAGCCGTGGATCACCGCCCGAATAAAGTGTTCAAGGCTGAATGCGTCGGTGACCAACCCCACCTGGCGCGCGCGGCGCACCCGAGCCAGCGCCAACTGCTGGGGCAACGCGCTGGTGAACTGGTCTTCGCCGAGGAAACCGAACGGCAACTGGTAACGGCTGACTTGGCCGCCGCTGGTCACGTCGATCTCACTGAGCAATACCGGGTGCTGCGGGTCGCCGAAACGCACACCGTAGGCGATATGCACGCTGTCGATGGCCGTATCCTTGCCCGCGAACCAACGCCGTTTCGGCAGCCAGGCCGGCAGTGAGGTCTGTTCTAGCGTAGCGCGGCACGGCGGCTCCAGCAGCTCTTCCATGCGCTGTTTCAGCACCAGGGTGGTGAAGTCCGGCATGCTCTGCGCGGGCTCCACATGCCAGCTGGGCATCTGGTTTTCCGCCGCCAGCACGAACCAATAGAAGCCATACGGCGCGAGGGTCAGCAGGAAATTCAGCTGGCCAATCGGCGGGAACGCATTACCGCCGAGCATTTCCACCGGAACCATGCCGGCAAACGCCGAAAGGTCCAGTTCGGCGGCCTGAGCGCTGCGAGAGACGTTGGCCACGCACAAGATGATTTCCGTACGCCCATCCTCACCGGTGAACTCTCGGGTATACGCGAGGATGCGGCGGTTGCTGGGCGAGAGCATCTTCAAGCTGCCCCGGCCAAACGCCTTGGACTGCTTGCGCACGGCCAACATCCGCCGGGTCCAGTTCAGCAGCGAATGCGGGTCCTGGGTCTGGGTTTCGACATTGACCGACTGGTAGCCATATTGCGGGTCCATGATCGGCGGCAGCACCAGGCTCGCCGGGTCGGCGCGGGAGAAACCGCCGTTGCGGTCGATGGACCACTGCATCGGCGTGCGCACGCCGTCGCGGTCGCCCAGGTAGATGTTGTCGCCCATGCCGATTTCATCGCCGTAATACAGGGTCGGCGTGCCGGGCATCGACAACAGTAGGCTGTTGAGCAACTCCACACGCCGGCGATCACGCTCCATCAGCGGTGCAAGACGGCGGCGAATCCCCAGGTTGATCCGCGCACGGCGGTCGGCAGCGTAGTAATTCCACAGGTAGTCGCGCTCTTTGTCGGTGACCATCTCCAACGTCAGTTCATCGTGGTTGCGCAGGAAGATCGCCCATTGGCAATTGGCGGGAATCTCCGGGGTCTGGCGCAGAATGTCAGTGATGGGGAAGCGATCTTCCTGGGCCAGCGCCATGTACATGCGCGGCATCAGCGGAAAATGGAAGGCCATATGACATTCGTCGCCGTCATCGCCTTTTTTGTCGCCGAAGTACAACTGAGTGTCTTCAGGCCACTGGTTGGCTTCGGCCAGCAGCATGCGGTCCGGATAATGCGCGTCGATCTCGGCGCGGATCTGTTTCAGCACAGCGTGGGTTTCAGGCAAGTTTTCATTGTTGGTGCCGTCGCGCTCGATCAGGTAGGGGATGGCGTCCAGGCGCAGACCGTCAATGCCCATGTCCAGCCAATAGCGCATCACCGACAGCACGGCTTTCATGACTTGCGGGTTGTCGAAATTCAGGTCCGGCTGGTGGGAATAGAAACGGTGCCAGAAGTACTGGCCGGCGACCGGGTCCCAGGTCCAGTTGGATTTTTCGGTGTCAAGAAAGATGATGCGGGTGCCGTCGTACTTTTGGTCGTCATCGGACCACACATAAAAATCCCGCGCTGCCGAACCGGGCTTGGCCTTGCGCGCCCGCTGGAACCACGGGTGCTGGTCGGAGGTGTGGTTGATCACCAGCTCCGTAATCACCCGCAACCCGCGTTTGTGAGCCTCGGCGATAAAGCGCTTGGCGTCGGCCATCGTGCCGTAATCACTGTGCACACCTCGGTATTCGGCAATGTCATAGCCGTCGTCGCGACGTGGTGAGGGATAGAACGGCAGCAGCCAGATGGTGTTCACGCCCAGGTCAGCAATGTAATCAAGCTTGGCGATAAGGCCGGGAAAGTCGCCGATGCCGTCGTTGTTGGAGTCGAAATAGGATTTGACGTGAACCTGATAGATCACCGCGTCCTTGTACCAGAGCGGGTCTTTGATGAAGGTGGCTGGAGTGGGTTTCTTCGCCATTGGAAACTCCTGGAATACGTGAACTTCTGCCTGAAGAAACTCGGTCAATGTGGGAGCTGGCTTGCCTGCGATAGCGGTGTATCAGCGCCAAAAACATCGGCTGACTTACCGCTATCGCAGGCAAGCCAGCTCCCACAAGGGCTCTGCGTCAGGTTTGGGAATGGGTGATGCGCCAAATACCAAAGGGCGTATGTGGCTCCAGCCGCATCCACTGGGTCTTGCCATACCAGGTCCAGCGATGGCCATTCATCAGGTCTTCACCCTGGGTCTGGGCATCGTCCGGCAGGCCCAATTCCCACAATGGCAACTCAAAATTCGCTTCCTGAGCGTTGTAGGGGTCGAGGTTCACTGCAACAAGGATGAAGTTGCTGCCATCGTCACTGCGCTTGCCGAAGTACAGGATGTTGTCGTTCCAGGCGTTGTAGAGTTTCAGGCCCAAGTGCGTCTGCAACGCCGGGTTTTGCCGGCGGATGCGGTTGAGCTGGGCGATTTCAGCAATGATGTTGCCCGGCGCAGTGAAGTCGCGAACGCGGATCTGATACTTCTCCGAATCCAGGTATTCCTCTTTGCCGGGCACGGGCGCGGCTTCGCACAGCTCATAGCCCGAATACATGCCCCACAGCCCCGACCCCATAGTGGCCAGCGCCGCGCGAATCAAGAAGCCCGGGCGTCCTGACTCGTGCAGGAAGCCTGGGTTGATATCTGGCGTATTGACGAAGAAGTTCGGGCGGAAGCACTCGCGCAACGGCGATTCATTCAGTTGGGTGAAATACTCACTCAGTTCGGCCTTGGTGTTGCGCCAAGTGAAATAGGTGTAGCTCTGGGAGTAACCGACCTTGCCCAGCCGCGCCATCATGGCCGGGGTGGTAAAGGCTTCAGCGAGGAAGATCACCTCCGGGTGTTTGGCGCGAACATCGCTGATCAGCCATTGCCAGAACGGCAGCGGCTTGGTGTGGGGATTGTCGACACGAAAAGTCTTCACGCCCTCTTCCACCCAACCGACCACAATGTCGCGCAACTCGGTCCACAGGCTGGGAATCGCGTCGGCCGCATAGAAGTCGACGTTGACGATGTCCTGATACTTTTTCGGCGGGTTTTCCGCGTATTTGATCGTGCCGTCCGGGCGCCAGTTGAACCAACCGGGGTGTTGCTTGAGCCACGGGTGGTCCTGTGAGCACTGGATGGCAAAATCCAACGCGATTTCCAGGCCGTGGTCAGCGGCGGCCTGCACCAACCGGCGGAAATCATCGCGGCTGCCCAGTTGTGGGTGAATCGCTTCGTGGCCGCCCTCCTCGCTGCCAATGGCATAGGGGCTGCCCGGATCATCCGGACCAGCAGTGAGGGAGTTATTCGGGCCTTTGCGGTGGCTGCGCCCAATGGGGTGGATCGGCGGGAAGTACAGTACGTCGAAGCCCATGTCATGGATCATCGACAGGCGCGAGTGCACGTCGTTAAACGTGCCGTGGCGAGCCGGATCGTCGGTGATCGAGCGCGGAAACAGCTCATACCAGCTGGCAAACAGCGCCGCCGTCCGCTCCACATCGATCGGGTACACGGTGCTGATGCTCAAGTAGGCGCGGTGATCGGCCTGGGTCATCAGGTGTGCACTGTCTTCGTGCAGGAACAACGCAACTTGCTCGGTTTCTAGCAGGCCGGAGAGTTCGTGATGCAACAGCATCAGGCGGTCACGCAGTTCATTGTCACTGCGCTCGGCGGCCTGTAGCACGAGGCTGCGGCCTTCCTGCAATTCGAGGCTCACCGGCACGCCGGCCTCGTGTTTCTTGCGCAGTTCGTAGCAGAAACTGGCGAACGTATCGATCCAGGCTTCGATGCAATATTCATGAGGGCCAATGGCCTCGACGGTAAACGCGCCCTCCCAACCGTTGTTGCCCACATCGGTCATCACCACGCTGTGCCAGCTTTCGTCGGCCAACGGACGCCAGCGGATCAGCACGGCGAGCTTGTCGTGGCCGTCGGCGAACACTTTGCTGGTGACAGTAATACGCTGGCCAACCACGGCCTTTACGGCGAATTCGCCGCCGTCGATCACGGGCGTGGTGCTTTCAATGGCGATCCTGGGCAGCAACAACGCCTGGGACAGCGGCAATAACGATTGATCTGGAGTCAGTGTTTCAGCAGTCATCGAGCATCTTCCCCTTACGCCCTGTGGACGCTCTTTGCTTGATCCGAATTCTGATACGGCGCCGCTCTCCCTGAGCAGGGCCGTAATAGGTCCGAGCCCAGGCCCCGGTTAAAAGTTCAGGTGGATGTGCCGCCATTGGGCGGGGAATCAATTCGCCTCGGCGGCTGTCCACCGATAGAGCAAAGCACAAAGGAGGCCACACCGATGAATATCCCGATCCCGGCTGAAACCCCGGACCCAAATATCGACAATCCGGCCTTGCCGCCCAGTGAACCGGAGCCGATTCCAGAGAAAGAACCGCCGGAAAACCTGCCGCCACCGGTCGAGGAACCCCCAACGACCATGCCTCCGGTGATCGTCTGAACGAAGCTTTAATGCGCGGGCGCACGGGCAGTGAATTATAAGAACCACTGCCCTCACGCGACGCCCAATAACCGAAGCTTCCTACCTGATCACCGGGGAAATCCCGTACGCCCAGCGGCGTTGATAGTGGTGATATTGAACGTTCATGGAGATCAACTTCCGGACTGTGGAAGAAGTCCTCAGCCCTCTGTTCGCGAGGAATATCATGCCAACCATCAGCCCCATTTCAATCACCCCAACCGCCTTGGCTGCTGGCCAAGGTCTCGCTACGCCCAGCGCTCTGCCGCCACCCACGAGCGCTCTGCCGCCACCCACGATAGTCTCGCCCGAAGCCTTGGACGCGCTGCTCCATTCACCACCGGATCCCGCCCGGGAAGCCAAGAAACCTGATGACAAGGTACAACCTGGCGATAGGTCGACATTGGAGCAAGGCCTCGCCGACCTCAAACGCACAGACAAATCAACGGTTAGGCGCGCGCTGTGCGACCCGAACGCCAACTCATCCGCCGCTTTCATCAGCACCCTCAATACGGTATTCACGAAAGAAAACGTCGACACCTTGTTGCGTAGCCCCCCGGCCCAGGCTCAAACCGCAGTCCTCAGTGAGATCGGCACCCACCTGAACACCGACACGATCAACGCGGTGCTGTCTCCCCTTGAGGCAGAGCAGATCGAAACCTACCGAAAGTGCGTCGACTCTGCGCTGTTCGGCTTGAAGTACCAATTGTTCAGCGCCCCCGTTGGCGCGCGCTTTGATCTTGTACGTCGTTTCGCAGGCAATAAACAGGGGGCCCTGACTGACATTGAAAGCCGCCTGGGGGGCTTGGGGACCACCGCAACAAACCTCTTCAACATTGCCGCCGAGGTCAAAAGAGTTAACGAATCACTGCAATACTCGCACCCAGATGACTGGGACAGACGTCGAAACGAGCCGGATAGCGCGCCGCCAGCCAATATCTACCGCTACCTGAACACCCGAGAGTCGAGCCTCGACGCTCCGAGCGAAATCAGGGACTTTGTACATGGCCGAGACAAGCTGGACGTTTCAGGCATACGCAAGCAACTCAACAAAAAACTGCACTGGGTCAACCAACTGTCCGGAGCAAGTGGCGAAATGCAATTGAAGTATTCACCCACCCACGATGCAAGCGTCCTGGTGATTTCCGGCAACCAGGGCGACCCTGCATTTGTCGCAAAGATAGTTGGCAAGTTCAGGGAAACCGATCTGGTGGCTTGACCCTGTCAATGGGGTTTTTCAAAAAGCTTGACGATCCGCGGCATCAGGCTAAACACCGCCAACGCCAGCAAGGTACTCAGCACCGCTGTCGATTCCCGGCCCAACCCGGCCGAGACCCCAATCGCAGCGGTCATCCAAAGCCCGGCGGCGGTGGTCAGGCCTTTGACATGGCCTTCCTCATCGTCCTTGCCCTTGATAATGGTGCCGGCCCCCAGAAAGCCGATCCCGGCGATCACCCCCTGCACTACCCGACTCATGGCATCGGCCTGGTTGCCTGACATCTGCGGCACCATCACGAACAACGCAGCACCCAGCGCCACCAGCATGTGGGTGCGCACGCCTGCCGCCTTGCCCTTGCTCTCGCGCTCAAAGCCCAGGATGCCGCCCAGCACGGCGGCGATCAGCAAGCGCACGGTGATCTGCGTCAGTTGCTTCGCATCACCGATATCGGCGAATTCAGCCTGCAGGGTTTGCCACACTTCATGCCACCAAGCGTCCATGAGAGCCGTCCTTTGTCGTTGTTGGTAAACGATGGACAGCGCCGACCGTCAGTCAGTTGCCTGGAACAGTTGATGCGCAAGGGGAACCTAACCTTTACCAGCCCATAAAAAGGAGAGCGTCATGCCGGTACGCATCGAAAATCAGACCTGCTACTTCAAGGTCAACGAAGACGGCCAGGAACACAGCCTGCAGGCGGCCGACGTCACCGTCAGCACCGACATTCCCAAGGCCATGTCCTATGTGCAACTGGACGCAGATCGGGTCTACATCACTGAACAGGAAGCCGATGCCTTGACCGTGGCCGGCGCCATCGATGGACGCCAGCACAAGAAGGTCACCGAGCCTGGTTCGGCGATTTGATTGACCTGTATCAGCACCGCAAAAAATCTAGCTGCATCCCTTTGAAAACGGGGTGCAGCACATTGTCGCAGTGGTAAGCGCACGCCCCATCTGATCCGCTTTTTATCGCCATAGCTGAGTCTGTTATGCAAACAGAGCCACGCGCATAGTTCATCGGCCTGATGGAGGCTGATGAGCGAACGACCATGAGCGAACGAATCCCTACCGTGGAAACCTTTGTGCCCATTCACCCAAAGAAGGTGAAGGCCAGATCCAGCGACAACTTGATCCATACCCGCAGCTTCACCGGCCTGTTCCGCACCTTGCGCGTGGCCGGCGCGGGTTTTCTGTTCTTGGCTTTTTTCGGCACCGTGTGGCTGAACTGGGGAGGACGCCAGGCCGTGCTGTGGGACCTGGCTGAAAGCAAATTCCATATTTTTGGCGCGACCTTCTGGCCCCAGGACTTCATCCTGTTGTCCGCGTTGCTGATCATCTGCGCCTTCGGCCTGTTTGCAATTACCGTATTCGCCGGCCGCGTGTGGTGCGGCTACACCTGCCCGCAAAGCTCGTTTACCTGGCTGTTCATGTGGTGCGAGAAAGTCACCGAGGGTGAGCGCAACCAGCGCATCAAACTGCATAACGCACCATGGAGCCTGAACAAACTGGCGCGGCGTTCGGCCAAGCACACTTTGTGGTTGGGCATCAGCGTGCTGACCGGGTTGACCTTTGTTGGCTACTTCACGCCCATTCGCCCGCTAGTCGCCGACCTGCTGACCTGGCAAATAGGCGGCGTCAGCCTGTTCTGGGTGCTGTTTTTCACCGCCGCCACCTACATCAACGCTGGCTGGCTGCGCGAGGCAGTGTGCATGCACATGTGCCCGTACGCGCGCTTCCAAAGCGTGATGTTCGATAAAGATACCCTGACCATTTCCTACGATGCAGCTCGCGGCGAAAAACGTGGCCCGCGCAAACGCGAGGTCAAACCCGCCGCCGTCGGCCTGGGTGATTGCATCGATTGCCAACTGTGCGTGCAGGTCTGCCCCACCGGCATAGACATCCGCGACGGCCTGCAAATGGAATGCATCGGCTGCGCGGCGTGCATCGACGCCTGTGATTCGATCATGGACAAGATGGGGTACGCCCGTGGGCTGGTGAGCTACACCAGCGAGCATCAATTGCAAGGTGGTAAAACCCACCTGCTACGGCCACGCCTGATCGGCTACAGTGCCGTGCTGCTGGTGATGATGGCCGCCTTGGTAGTGGCGCTGGTGGAACGGCCGATGGTGTCGCTGGACGTGACCAAGGACCGGGGCATGTTCCGCGAAAATGCCCAAGGGCAGATCGAGAACATCTACAGCCTCAAGGTGATCAACAAGACCCAGCAGCGCCAGGATTACCGTCTGGAACTGGTGGATGCGCACGACTTCCAGCTGCACGGCAAAACCGAGATCAGCCTGGCACCGGGAGAAATCAGCGATGTGCCGGTGTCGGTGGCGTTGCTGGCGGACAAGCCAGCGAGCAGTTCGCAGACCTTGCGCTTCAAGGTGACGGATGTGGATGAACCGTGGGTCTATAGCGCGGCCGATAGCCGCTTCGTCGCCCCGTTGAACCGCTGAAACACTGGAGCTCCCACATTGAGTTCCGCGTACCCTTTGAGAAAATGACTGAGCTGCCATGAAACGCTACGAAAAATTCGCCGACGACATTGCAGAATTGATCCGCTCCGGCGTACTCGGCCCCGGCCAGCGTGTGCCGTCGGTGCGCTACGCCAGCCAGACCTACGGCGTCAGCCCATCCACCGTATTCCAAGCCTATTACTTGCTGGAGCGCCGCGGCCTGATCCGTGCGCGGCCGCGCTCTGGTTACTTCGTCAATACCCACGCGCCCAGTCCGTTTTCCGAGCCGGTGGTAAGCGAACAGGTGCATGAGTCCACCGAAGTCGACGTGAGCGAATTGGTGTTTTCGGTACTCGACTCGATCAAGGACCCGAACACCGTACCGTTCGGCTCGGCATTCCCAAGCCCCATGCTGTTCCCGTTGCCGCGCCTGGCCCGCTCCTTGGCCAGTGCCGGCCGTGAAATGGACCCGCGCATGGTGGTCACCGACATGTCACCGGGCAACCCGCAATTGCGCCGCCAGATTGCGCTGCGCTACATGGTCGGCGGCCTGATGCTGCCGATGGAAGAGCTGCTGATCACCAACGGCGCCCTCGAAGCCCTGAACCTGTGCCTGCAAGCCGTCACTGAACCGGGCGATCTGGTGGCCATCGAAGCCCCGGCGTTTTACGCCTGCCTGCAAGTGCTGGAACGCCTGAAACTCAAAGCCGTGGAAATTCCCGTGCACCCTCGCGATGGCATCGATCTCGGCGCCTTGGCACAAACCCTGGAGCGCTACCCGATCAAGGCCTGCTGGACCATGACCAGTTTCCAGAACCCCATGGGCGCCACCCTGCCCGAAGCCAAGAAACAAGCGTTGGTGGAACTGCTGCGCAGCCACCAAGTGCCCTTGATCGAAGACGATGTATACGCCGAGCTGTATTACGGTCAACAGGCCCCCAAACCCGCCAAGGCGTTCGACACCGAAGGGTTGGTGATGCATTGCGGCTCGTTCGCCAAGAGCCTCGCGCCGGGTTACCGCGTCGGTTGGGTGGCCGCTGGGCGTTTTGCGCAGAAGGTCGAGCGCTTGAAGCTGATGACCTCGCTGTGCCCGTCGATGCCGGCCCAGGCAGCAATTGCCGACTACTTGCAGCACGGCGGTTATGACCGGCACCTGCGTAAATTGCGCTATGCACTGGAAGAACAGCAAAGCGCGATGCTGGCGGCGATTGCCCGTTACTTCCCGGCACAGACCCGGGTCAGCCAGCCGGCAGGCGGGTATTTCCTGTGGCTGGAACTGCCGGAGCAGACCGACTCGTTGAAGTTGTTCCAGATGGCGCTGGCCCAAGGCATCAGCATTGCGCCGGGGCCGATCTTCTCGGCGACCCAGCGGTTCAGGAACTGTATTCGCCTGAACTACGGCAGCCCGTGGACTGAAGCGTCAGAGAAAGCGATGGAGACGTTGGGGCGGATTGTGCGGTCGTTCTGAATGATCGAGTTGTGTGTTCTGACGCCTTCGCGAGCAAGCCCGCTCCCACATTAAAATGCATTCCAAATGTGGGAGCGGGCTTGCTCGCGAAGGCGTAGTGCGCGGCACTACCTATTCAACGGCCGCCACCCAAGTCCAAAAATGTTCCCGTGGCATACGACGCCTTATCCGATAACAACCAGATAATCGCTTCCGCCACCTCATCAGGGCGCCCGCCCCGTGCCATGGGGATACCTGATTCAAGCTTGCTGACCCGATCCGGGTCGCCGCTCAGTGCATGGAAATCGGTAAAGATGTAGCCAGGGCGCACCGCATTCACCCGAATACCTTCGCCCGCGACTTCTTTGGAGAGGCCCAGGGTGAAGGTATCGAGCGCACCTTTGGACGCGGCATAGTCGACGTACTCACCTGGAGAGCCAAGGCGCGCCGCCACCGAGGAGACGTTGACGATGCTGCCGCCCTGCCCGCCATGCTTGGGCGACATGCGCAACACCGCATGCTTGGCACACAGGATCGGCCCCAGCACGTTGGTCTTCATGATTTTCAGGATGCGGAACTCGGACATCTCGTCCACTCGCGACTTGTGCCCCACGGTACCGGCATTGTTGACCAGCGCCGTGACACGGCCCAACTCGGCATCGACGCGGCTGAACAGCGCGATCACCTCATCTTCGATACTCACGTCCGCACGCACGGCAATGGCCTGGGCACCCAACGCGCGAACCTGTTCAAGCACGCGGTGGGCAGCCTCTTCGTCAGACTGGTAGTTGATGCAGATGCGATAGCCTTGGCGGGCGGCCAGCAATGCCGTCTCGGCGCCAATCCCACGACTGCCACCGGTGATGATGACGACTTTGTCCATGCGTGCGGTCTCCTGGTTCAACCTGATGTTTATGGCTGGATCCAAGAATACCCGTCACGCACGGCTTTTGTCAGGCGCGACTGCATCTTCGGCGCGCTGGATATCCGCCATGAAGCCATCGGCCGGCAACGGATGCCCCAGCAAGTAACCTTGCAGGGAGTTACAGCCCAGGCGTGTGAGGAAATTCTGCTGCACATCAGTTTCTACGCCTTCGGCGACAATGCGCAGGCCCAGGGCCTGGCCGAGGGCGACGATGGCCGAGACGATGGCGGCGTCATCGCTGTCGTGCTCCAGGTCGCGCACGAAACCACGGTCGATCTTCAACTCGTTGGCCGGCAGGCGCTTGAGGTACATCAGGCTGGAATAGCCCGTGCCGAAGTCATCGATGGACAGGTCGACGCCCATGTCCGAAAGCTGTTGCAACACCGTCATGCTGGCGTCGGCATCGCTCATGGCGGTGGTTTCAGTGATTTCCAGGGTCAGGTTGTTGGCCGGCAATTGGTGGCGTTCCAGTGCCGTGGCCACGCTCTTGACCAAGCCGGCATGGCAGAACTGCAACGCCGAAAGGTTCACGGCAATGCGCCAATCCTCATAGCCCTGCGTGTACCAGAGGGCCATCTGCCGACAGGCTTCATCGAGCACCCACTCGCCGATGGGGATGATCAGGCCGGTCTTTTCCGCCAACTCAATAAACGTGGCCGGCAGCAGCAAGCCCTGCTGCGGATGCTCCCAGCGCAACAACGCCTCGGCCCCTACCGGAATACCGCTGACGGCGTCGAACTTGGGCTGGTAGTACAGGCGAAATTGTTGATGCTCAACGGCGCTGCGCAGGTCTTGCAACAATTGCAGTTGTTTTCGCGCATTGGTGTTCATTGACACATCAAAGAAACTGTAGCCGTTCTTGCCCATGCCCTTGGCGTGGTACATCGCGGCGTCGGCGTTCATCAACAACTCCTGCGGGTTGCCACCGTTGCCTGGGAACATCGCGATACCGACGCTGGCGGAGATCTTCAGCTCATGCTCGGCAACCTTGAACGCCCGGTTGATCAGCCCCACCTGGCGCTCGGCCAGGCGCAAGGCATCGTCGGGTTGGCTCAATTGCACCAGCAACACAAATTCATCGCCGCCGATACGCGCCAGCGTGTCCTGGCTGCGCAAGTCTTCACGCAGGCGCAGGCCCACTTCGCGCAACAGCTGGTCACCCATGTGATGGCCAAACGCATCGTTGACCGGCTTGAAGCCGTCCAGGTCGATAAACATCAGCGCGAAACAACCGCCCTGCTCTTTGACGGCCTGCATGGATTGCTGAATGCGGTCGGCGAGCAACGTGCGATTGGGCAGGCCGGTGAGCGTGTCGTGCAAGGCCAAGTGGGTCAGTTCCTGGTTGGCCAGGCTCAGCGAATCGGCGAGCACGGCGGTGCGGGCTTCCAGGCGTGCGTCGAGCAGCGAAGTCAACAACGCGATTGCGAGCACGGCCAGGGTGGTGACCAATACCAGATTGTCCAGGCCCTTGCCGCTCAACCCGGTGAGTGCCGCGCCGCAGAAACTTTCATCGGCAAACTGTGCGGCCGCCATGCCGGTGTAGTGCATGCCGACAATGGCAAAGCCCATCACCACTGCGGCTCCGCCACGCGCCAGGCGCACGTAGGGCGTGTTGCGCCGCAGGTTGTACGCGATCCACAACGCGGCGCCAGAAGCCCCGACTGCGATCAACAACGAGGCGCCAAACAGCGTGGGGTCGTAGTCGATACCCGGCGTCATGCGCATGGCCGCCATGCCGGTGTAATGCATGCTGCTGATGCCCGCGCCCATGATCAGCGCGCCAAACGCCAGTTGCCAGGCGGGCAAACGGGGCTGGCTGACTAGCCATAACGCAAAGCCGCAGGACAACACCGCGATCAACAACGACAGTGCGGTGATGCCGAAGTCAAAACCCAGGGCAAAGGGCAGGCGCAGCGCCAACATGCCAATGAAATGCATCGACCAGACGCCAATGCCCATCGCGATGGCCCCACCGGCAATCCACAAATACACGGCGCGACCCTTGGCGGTTGCAATGCGCCCGGAGAGGTCCAGCGCCGTATAGGAAGCAAGGATCGCGACAAACAGGGAGATCACGACCAAGGAGGGAGAATAGCTACCGATGAGCATGGGACTTCTCGAGACTGACGGGCCTGAAAAGCCCGTGCCAGGTGGCAAAGCGAGCGATTGTAGCGAGAATAATTCTTGTACAGTTGAATTATTAGCGTATAGCCATCATTGGCTTTTTGACGTCAACGTAATGGCTTGAAAACACGCTGAACCCGCAGTCGGGCGCAGTTCAAAATGTGGGAGCGGGCTTACTCCCACATTTAGTCCGCGCTCACCTTTGTTTGGCCGTCCCAGCCGCCACCCAACGCTGCGATCAGTTGCACACTCGCCACCAACCGCGTCTGCAACAGCGTCAACACCGTGCGCTCATTGCTCAACGCCGTGGCTTGCACCGTCACCACATCCAGATAGGCAATCAAGCCGGCCTTGTACTGGTTTTCTGTCAGGCGCAGAGATTCGCGTGCGGCGTCCAGCGCTTCGTTGCTGACCACGGCTTCATCCTCCAGCACCTTCAACTGCACCATATAGTTTTCCACTTCACGGAAACCATCCAGTACGGTCTGGCGGTACTTGGCCACGGTCTCGTCGTAGCTGGCGATGCTACGGTCGACTTCTGCCGAACGTTGGCCGCCGTCGAACAAGGTCATGGCGACTTTCGGCCCCACCGACCAGAAGCGGTTCGGCAGGCTGATCCAATCGGCGTAGGTGCTGCTGGAATAACCACCGGCCAGGCTCAGGCTCAAGTCTGGGTAATACGCCGCCTTGGCCACGCCGATGTTGGCGTTGGCGGCGATCACCGAGCGCTCGGCCGAGGCGATGTCGGGACGGCGTTCCAGCAACTGCGACGGCACACTCACTGGAATCTGTGGCAGTGCCGGAATGTTCTTGCTCACGGCCAGGTTGAAGTTGGCCGGCGCCTCGCCGATCAGCACGGCAATGGCGTTTTCCAGCTGCGCACGCTGCCAGATCAGGTCGATCAGGCTGGCCTGGGTGGTCTTGAACTGGGTTCGCGCCTGGGCAATGGCGTCCTTGCCGGAGACACCGGCGCGGTATTGGTTTTCGGTCATTTTCAACGAGCGCTGATAGGCGTCGAGGGTGGCTTGCAGCAGCCGCGTCTGCTCGTCCATGACCCGCAGTTGCAGGTAGTCTTGCACCAGTTCCGATTGCTGGCTCAGGCGCATCGCCGCCAAGTCCGCTGAACTGGCTTCGGCCGTGGCTTCGTTGGCTTCCAGGCCACGGCGCAACTTGCCCCAGACATCCGCCTCCCAGCTCACGCCCAGTTGCGCGTTGAGGGTGTCGCGGATGCCGCTGCTGGAGCTGCTGAGGCTGGCGTTGCTGCTGCCGGTGCCCTGGCTGGCGCGGGTCTTGCCGGCACTCAGGTCAACGGTGGGGAAAAACGCGCCCCGTGCACTGCGTACCTGGGCCTGGGCCTGGCGAAAGCGCGCTTCAGCCTGGGCCACGGTCTGGTTGGCGTTGTTCAGGCGCACCACCAGGTCATTGAGCTGACGGTCACCGTACAGCTCCCACCAGGCGCCACGCGCCAAGGAGTCGCTTGGGGTGGCTTGGCGCCAGCCTTGGGCTTCCTTGAATTGCACCGGTTCGGTGACGTCGGGGCGTTTGTAGTCGGGGCCGATGGCGCAGGCGCTGAGTAGCGCACCACACATCATCAGCACCAGCAGCTTCACACCCGTGTTGGTTGAATCGGTCATAGCGCAGTGTCCAAGGCAGCATCGGTCCGCACGCCGCGCCAGGCATTGAAGCGATGGCGCGCGCGGTCGAGATAGAGGTAAACCACCGGGGTGGTGTAAAGGGTCAGGATCTGGCTGAACACCAGGCCGCCAATGATGGTAAGGCCCAGCGGCTGACGCATTTCTGCGCCTTCGGCGGTGCCGAGCAACAGGGGCAAGGCGCCGAGGATCGCGGCCAGCGTGGTCATCAGGATCGGGCGCAAGCGCAGCAGGCAAGCGCTGCGAATCGATTCCAGTGGGCTCATGCCGTCGTTGCGCTCCAATTGCAGCGCAAGGTCGATCATGAGGATTGCGTTTTTCTTCACCACCCCGATCAGCAAGAAAAGGCCCAGCAACGAGATCAGGCTGAACTCACCGCCCAGCAGATAGATCGACAGCAACGCGCCCACACCCGCCGATGGCAACGTGGACAGAATGGTCAACGGGTGAATATAGCTTTCATACAGAATGCCCAACACCAGGTACACCGCCACCAACGCGCCGAGGATCATGAACGGCTGGCCCTTCTGGGTCGCGGCAAATGCATCCGCCGTACCGGCCATCTTGGCGATTACGTCTTCCGGCAAACCGACCTTGGCAATCGCCCGCTCGATAGCGGCTGTGCCCTGCTCCACCGTCACCCCGGGCGCCATGTCGAAGGCAATGTTTTCCGAGGCGAACTGGCCTTCATGGCTGACACGGTCATCCGCCAGGCTGTTCTCGTAATGGGCGATGGTCGACAACGGCACCCGCGCACCGGTCGAGGTGATCACCTGCATCTGGTTGAGGGTGATCGGGTCCTGGGCGTATTTGGGGTTGACCTCCATCACCACCTGGTACTGGTTGAGGCTGTCGTAGATGGTGGAGATCTGCCGTTGGCTGTAGGCGTTGTTAAGCACCGCCGTGACCATGCTCATGTCGATGCCCAAGCGTTTGGCCTGGTCGCGGTCGACCACCAGCGTGACCTGCGCCGCACCACGACCTTCGCGGGCGTCGATGGCGGTGAGCTCCGGCAGTTCGCGCAAGGCAGCGACCACTTTCGGGTACCACAGACGCAACGCGGCCAAGTCGCCGCTTTGCAGGATGTAGGAGTACTGCGCGCTGGTCTGGTCGCGGCTGCCGCCAAATTGCAGGTCCTGGTCGGCCATCAGGAACAGACGCCCGCCCGGCACCAGCGGCACCTCTTTACGCAAGCGCTCGATCACCGCCTGGGCCGAAATCTTGCGCTCGCTGATCGGCTTGAGGCGCACCAGCATCACCGCGTTGTTGGTGCCGTTGTTGCCGCCGATAAAGCCGGCCACGCTAAGCACCGCCGGGTCCTTGAGCACGGCCTTGCGGAAGGTTTCCATCTTCGGCTGCATAACATTGAACGACAGCCCGTCATCGCCGCGCACGAAGCCGATCAATTGCCCGGTGTCCTGTTGCGGCATGAAGGTTTTCGGCACTACCACGTACAGCGCAATATTCACGCCCACGGTGATCAACAGGCTGAGCAAGGTCAGTCGGCGGTGGCGCAGCACCCAGTCGAGGCTGGTGGCGTAGCCGGCAACCATGCGGTCGTTGACCTTCTGGCTCCAGCGCTGCAGACCGGTCATCTGCCCTTTGACATGGGGCTTGAGCCAACGCGCGCAGAGCATTGGGGTCAAGGTCAGCGACACGACCAGCGAGACGATGATCGCAGCCGACAGGGTGATGGAAAACTCGCGGAACAGGTTGGTGACGATCCCGCCCATAAACAGAATGGACAGGAACACCGCCACCAACGACACGTTCATCGACAGCAGGGTAAAGCCGACTTCCTTGGCCCCCAGGTAAGCGGCCTTCATCGGCGGCACGCCCTCGTCGATGTGCCGGGAAATGTTCTCCAGCAC
The DNA here is from genome assembly GCF_002255865.1 of Pseudomonas sp. PGPPP1. Classification (NCBI taxonomy): domain Bacteria; kingdom Pseudomonadati; phylum Pseudomonadota; class Gammaproteobacteria; order Pseudomonadales; family Pseudomonadaceae; genus Pseudomonas; species Pseudomonas sp. PGPPP1. The sequence continues at coordinate 45,370 of NZ_NKIG01000002.1, forward strand.
CACGATGGCGTCATCGACTACCAGGCCGGTGGCCAGGATTAGCGCCATCAGCGAGAAGTTGTTCAGCGAGAAGCCAAACAGGTACATCACCGCAAAGGTACCCACCAGCGACACCGGCACTGCCAGCGTAGGAATCAACGACGCACGGAAGTTACCGAGGAACAGGTACACCACCAGGATCACCAGGGCCACGGCAATCAGCAAGGTCATCTCGGCTTCATGCAGGGTAGCGGTAATCACCGGCGAGCGGTCCATGGCCAGGTTGAGCTTGACGCTGGACGGCAACACCGCCTGCAACGCCGGCAACTGCGCCTTGATCTGCTTGACGGTCTCGATGATGTTGGCGCCGGACTGGCGGTTGATCACCAGCAGCACCGCCGAGTCATTGTTGAAAAAGCCGCTGTTGTAGCGGTCTTCCACGCCGTCGCTGATCTTCGCCACATCGCCCAGGCGCAGCGCCGCGCCGTTCTGGTAGCGAATCAGCAACGGCTCGTAGTCCTTGGCCTTTTCCAACTGGTCGTTGGCCTGGATCTGCCAATTGCGCTCGCTGTCTTCCAGCGACCCCTTGGGGCGACGCTGGTTGGCGTTGGCGATGGTGTTACGCACATCGTCCAGGGCCACGCCGTACTGGTCGAGGGCCTTGGGCTCCAGCTCGATGCGCACCGCCGGCAGGGAGCTGCCTCCAATCTGCACTTCGCCCACACCCGGTACCTGCGACAGGCTTTGGGACAGGATGGTGGACGCCAGGTCGTACAACTCGCCTTTCTGAAGCACATCCGACGTCAGCGACAGCACCATGATCGGTGCCTGGGACGGGTTGATCTTCTTGTAGGTGGGCATGCTGCGCATACCGCTGGGCAACAAGTTGCGCGAAGCGTTGATTGCCGCCTGCACTTCTCGCGCGGCGCCGTTGATATCGCGGTCGGAGTCGAACGCCAGGATCACCCGCGTGGAGCCCTGGCTCGACGAACTGCTCATGGTGGTGATGCCGGCAATCGCGCCGAACGAGCGCTCCAGTGGCGTGGCCACTGTAGACGCCATCACCTCGGGACTGGCACCGGGTAGGCTGGCCGAGACCACGATCACCGGAAAGTCGATCTGTGGCAGCGGCGACACCGGCAGCAGGTTGAAGCTCACGCCGCCCAGCAACATGATCGCCAGGCTCAGCAGCATGGTGGCTACCGGCCGGCGAATGAAAGGTCCGGACAGGTTCATGACTCAACCGGCTCCAGGCTTTGCGGCTCTTTGCGCCAGCGACGGCCAAGGCGGTCGAAGTACAGGTAGATCACCGGCGTAGTGAACAGGGTCAACACCTGGCTCACCAACAAGCCGCCGACCATCACCAGGCCCAAGGGTTGACGCAGCTCGGCGCCAGAGCCGGTAGCCAGCATCAACGGCACCGCGCCGAACAGTGCAGCCAAGGTCGTCATCAGGATCGGGCGGAAGCGCAACAGCGCCGCCTGGTAGATCGCGGTCTGCGGGTCAAGGCCCTGGTTGCGTTCGGCATCGAGGGCGAAGTCGATCATCATGATCGCGTTCTTCTTCACGATACCGATCAGCAAGATGATGCCGATGATCGCGATCATGCCCAGGTCATTGCCGCTGAGCAGCAAGGCGAGCAAGGCCCCTACCGCTGCCGACGGCAAGGTCGAGAGAATCGTGATCGGGTGGATATAGCTCTCGTAGAGCACGCCGAGCACGATGTACATGGTGACCACCGCCGCCAAAATCAGCAGCAAGGTGCTCGACAGCGACGCCTCAAACGCCTGGGCAGCACCCTGGAACTGGGTCTGCACGCCCACCGGCATACCGATGTCTTTCTGGGTCTGGTTGATCAGTTCCACACCTTTGCCCAGCGCAACGCCGGGAGCCAGGTTGAACGACATCATCACCGCCGGGAACTGGCCAATATGCGCAATCGCCAGCTGCGCCTGGCGCTGTTCCACACGGGCCAGGCTCGACAAGCGCACCTGGCCGCCATCGGTGGTTTTCACGTGGATCTGGTTCAGCGCTGCCGGGCCAAGGGTTTCGCCCGATTGGGCCTGCAAGACCACGCGGTACTGGCTGGCCTGGGTGTAGATCGTGGAAATCTGCCGTTGGCCGAACGCGTCGTACAGCGCGTCGGTGATGGTCGACACGCTGACTCCCAGGCGCGAAGCAGCGTCACGGTCGATCACCAGGAACACTTGCAGGCCTTTGTCCTGCAGGTCGCTGGCGACGTCGGTGAGTTCCGGCAATTGGCTCAAGGCGTGTACCAGCTTGTCGCTCCACAGCGCCAACAGGTCGGCGTCCGGCGAGGACATGCTGAATTGGTACTGGGTGCGGCTGACGCGATCCTCGATAGTCAGGTCCTGCACCGGCTGCATGAACAGACGAATGCCTACCAGCTTGTCGATTTCCGGTTGCAGGCGCGTGATCACCTGGGCCGCGCTCAAGTCGCGCTGGCCGTGGGGCTTGAGGTTGATCAGCAAGCGCCCGCTGTTGAGCGTGGCGTTATCGCCATCCACACCAATATAGGAAGACAGGCTCTCCACGGCCGGGTCGGCAAGGATGATCTTGGCCAACTCCTGCTGACGCTGGCTCATCGCAGCGAACGAGATCGACTGCGGCGCCTCGGAAATGCCCTGGATCACGCCAGTGTCCTGCACCGGGAAAAAGCCCTTGGGCACCACCATGTACAGGAACACGGTCAAACCCAGGGTCGCCACAGCCACCAGTAGCGTCAGTGGCTGGTGCTTGAGCACCCACTGCAACTTGCGCCCGTAGGCTTCGATCAACCAATCGATCCAGGCACCGCTGGCCTTGTAGAAACGGCCCTGCTCTTCCTCTTTGGGCTCACGCTTGAGCAATCGCGCGCACATCATCGGCGTGAGTGTCAGGGACACCACCAGGGAAATCAGGATCGCCACCGCCAGGGTAATGGCGAACTCGCGGAACAGGCGCCCCACTACGTCGGCCATGAACAGCAGCGGGATCAGTACCGCAATCAGCGACAGGGTCAGGGACACCAGGGTAAAGCCGATCTGCTTGGCGCCCTTGAGCGCTGCCGCCATCGGCGTCTCACCCTCCTCGATATAACGGGAAATGTTCTCCAGCATCACGATGGCATCGTCCACCACAAAGCCGGTGGCGATGGTCAACGCCATCAGCGTCAGGTTGTTGATGGAGAAACCGGCCAGGTACATCACGCCAAAGGTGCCCACCAGCGACAGCGGTACGGCGATGGACGGAATGATGGTCGCGCTGAAACGGCGCAGGAATAGGAACGTCACCATGACCACCAGGGCAATGGCGATCAGCAATTCATGTTGTACGTCTGTCACCGACGCGCGGATGGTCTGGGTCCGGTCGGTGAGTACCGTCACGTCGAGGCCTGCCGGCAGGTTATCGGTGATGCTCGGCAGCAGCGCCTTGATGCGGTCCACCACCTCGATCACGTTGGCGCCCGGCTGGCGCTGGATATTCAACAGGACAGCCTGGTTTTCGTTGGCCCAGGCGGCGAGGCGTTCGTTTTCAGCGCCATCGACGATCTGCGCCACGTCTTTGAGGCGCAGCGGCGCGCCGTTGTTGTACGCCAGGATCAGCTCGGCGTATTGCTGCGGCGAGACCAACTGGTCGTTGGCGTCGAGCATCGATACGCGCGTGGGGCCGTCGAAGTTGCCCTTGGGCTGGTTGACGTTGGAAGCGGCGATCAGGGTGCGCACATCCGACAGGTTCAAGCCATTGGCCGCCAGGGCTTCAGGGTTGACCTTGATACGCACGGCCTGGCGTTGGCCACCGGCGATGCTGACCATGCCGACGCCGCTGATCTGCGCAATTTTTTGCGCCATGCGCGTGTCGACCAGGTCATTGAGCTTGGGCAGCAACATGGTCTTGGAGGTGATGGCCAAGGTCAGCACCGGGGTATCCGCCGGGTTGACCTTGTTGTACACCGGCGGTGCCGGCAAATCCTTGGGCAACAGGTTGGTGGCGGCGTTGATCGCGGCCTGCACCTGTTGCTCGGCGACATCCATATTGATGTCGAGGTTAAAACGCAGAGTGAGTACCGAGGCACCGCCGGAACTGGTGGACGCCATCTGGGTAAGGCCGGGCATTTGGCCGAACTGGCGCTCCAGCGGCGCGGTGACCGCACTGGTCATCACATCCGGGCTGGCGCCTGGGTACAGGGTCATCACGCGGATGGTCGGGTAGTCGACCTGGGGCAAGGCCGACACCGGCAGCAAGCGATAGGAGATGATGCCGGCCAAAACAATGGCCAGCATGCTCAGCGTGGTGGCGACCGGGCGAAGGATAAACAGCCGCGACAGGTTCATGAACCGACCTTTTGCGCCTTGCCGGCGTTGACGCCGGTCTCCCCTTTCGCGGCGGGCTTGCCTTGCAGGTGTTCGGTCGGGGTGGTCGGTACTTCGCTGCTGTCATTGACCACTTCGATCTCGCTGTCGTCCTTCAGGCGGTCGGTGCCTTCCAGTACCACGCGGTCACCGGCGACCAGGCCTTGCTTGATCACGGTGTTGTCGCCATCGGTGTCGCCAATCACCAGGGGCTGGACCTTGACCTTCTTGTCGCCATCGAGCTTGTAGACAAAGGTGCCGTTGTTGCCGAACTGGATCGCGGCGGACGGCGCCAGCACCACGTTATGCAGGGTATCGGCAAGCAGGTGCACGTTGACGAACTGGTTGGGGAACAGCGCCTGGTCCTTGTTATCGAAGCGGCCCTTGAACTTCAGGGTGCCGGTGGTGACATCGATCTGGTTGTCGAGGCTTTGCAGCACGCCGACCGCCTGTTTTTTCACGTCGCCACGGTCCCAGGCTTCCACGGGCAGCTTGTTGCCGGCGTGGTAACGAGTGAGGACGGTGTCTAAGGTGTTTTCCGGCAGGGTGAAGACCACGCTGATCGGCTGGGTCTGGGTGATCACGGCGAGGAAGGTGGTGTCGTTGGCGGCCACAAGGTTGCCAACGTCGACCTGACGCAAGCCCACGCGGCCGCTGATGGGTGCGCGGATCTTGGTGAATTCGAGGTTGAGCTTGGCGTCATCCACCGCGCCCTGGTTGGTCTTGACCGTGCCCTGGTATTGCAGCACCAGCGCTTCAGCGGTGTCCAGGGTCTGTTTGGCGATACTGTCCTGGGCATACAGGTCGCGATAACGCTGTACGTCGACCTGGGCGTTTTTCAATTGGGCCTGGTTCTGCAACAGGGTGCCCTGCGCCTGGAGCAACGCGTTCTGGTAGCTGCGCGGATCGATCTCGGCCAACAGGTCGCCGGCCTTGACCATCTGCCCTTCTTCAAAGGCGATCTTCACCAACTCCCCGCCAACCCGGCTGCGCACATTGATGGTGTTGAGCGCGGTCACCGTGCCCAAGGCCTTGTAGTACACCGGGAACTCCCCCAGCACCGCCGGCGCCACGCGCACGGGAATCGGGCCGGTGGAACCACCGAAACCCGGGCGCATCATCCCCGACTTGCCGGCACGCCCCGCGGGCTTTTGCGCGGTAGCCTCCTTATGGCTGCCAGGCCAGAATTTCCAGCACAGGCCGGCAATAATCAGCAGCACAAGCAGGCCGAACAGCCAGCGGCGGGATTTACGAGGGGACGATTGCATGGATTGATCAACCATTGGGCGCGAGAGCTTCTACTTTGGGAGGCTGAAAGATAAGCACTGGGGCGCATTAAGAAAAGCGCCTTTACCGGCTATTTACCTTGGACTTACAACTTTTAACTTCTGACCTTAGTCCATTCGCTATTGGGCTAACCCTCTGAGCGACAAATAAAAACGGCCTGGACTAGGCCAGGCCGCAATCATGCATCAAGCGTGTTACTGCAAAACGACAGTAATGCGCAGAAACAGTTACTTCAAAACAGCCAGGGCTGCTTCGTAGTTCGGCTCTTGGCCGATTTCGCTGACCAGTTCGCTGTGCAGCACGTTGTCGTTTTCGTCCAGCACCACCACGGCGCGGGCGGTCAGGCCTTTCAGCGGGCCTTCAGCGATTGCCACGCCGTAGTCGACGGCGAAGGCGGCGCTGCGGAAGTCCGACAGGTTCTTCACGTTTTCCAGGCCTTCGGCGCCGCAGAAACGGGCTTGGGCGAATGGCAGGTCGGTGGAGATGCACAGCACAACGGCGTTGTTCAGTTCGTTGGCCTGGGCGTTGAACTTGCGTACCGAAGTGGCGCAGGTCGGGGTGTCGACGCTTGGGAAGATGTTCAGCACTTTGCGCTTGCCGGCGAAGGTAGCCAGGGTTGCGTCCGACAGGTCGCCGGCGGTCAGGGTGAACTCAGGTGCCTGGCTGCCGACTTGCGGCAATTCGCCTTCAACCTGGACAGGGTTACCACGGAGGGTGACTTGAGCCATGAACGGAATCCTTCTGCTGTATTGGGTTAAACGAATTCGAGAGGCGGAAGTTAACCACAAAGTACGGTGGCTACCTACCGCCAGACATAAATTGTCATGTCGCCGTTATGGTTTAATTGCGCGCCTTCCGCCCTGCCCTTCAAGGAACCCGTTGTTGATGAATCTGCCTGCCACCAAAGTCCTGGTCATTGGTTATGTCTGGCCGGAGCCCCGCTCCTCGGCTGCAGGCGGGCATATGATGCAAATACTCGAAACTTTTCTTACGCAAGGTTGGGACATTACCTTCAGCAGCCCGGCCGCACTTGGAGAGCACAAGGCAGATTTGCAGGTGCTGGGCGTCAAAGAATGCGCCATCGAGCTCAATAACAGCAGTTTCGATGATTTTGTGCGCGAACTGGCCCCGGACATCGTGCTGTTCGACCGCTTCATGATGGAAGAACAGTTCGGCTGGCGCGTCGAGAAATGCTGCCCCAACGCCCTGCGCGTGCTGGAAACATCCGACCTGCAAAGCCTGCGCGACGCGCGTCACCAGCGCCTCAAGGAGCACCTCAAGGCTCACCCGGACAGTGACGACTTCAGCCCGCTCTTTGCCCCGGCTCTCAAGCAGGAATTCCAGCTGATGGCGGACACCGACCTGGCCAAGCGCGAGATCGCCGCCATTTACCGCTGTGACATCAGCCTGATGATCTCCGACGTGGAAATCCACCTGCTCACCGAGCAATTCAAGGTGCCGCCCGCCCTGCTGCATTGGTGCCCGTTGATGCTTGCACCGCCGACCGAAGCGTTCGCGCCGTTTGAAGACCGTGCGCACTTCCTCAGCATCGGCAACTTCCGCCACGCGCCCAACTGGGATGCGGTGCTGTGGATGAAGAACAGCCTGTGGCCGCTGATCCGCCAACAACTGCCTGGTGCGCAACTGCACATCTACGGCGCCTACACCCCGCCCAAGGCCACCGCCTTGCACAACCCGGCACAGGGTTTTCATGTGATGAACTGGGCCGAGGATGCGTTGCAGGTGATGAGCGCCGCACGCATCTGCCTGGCGCCGCTACGCTTCGGCGCCGGTATCAAGGGAAAACTGGCGGACGCGATGCTGTGTGGCACGCCGAATATCACCACCCCTATCGGCGCCGAAGCCATGGGTGATGATCAGCCGTGGCCGGGCGCGATCGAACAGAGCGCCCCGGCGCTAGCCGCTGCCGCCGTCGCGCTGTACCAGGACCGCTCCCGCTGGACCCAGGCCCAGGAAGACGGCCGCCAGCTGCTGGCCCGTCGCTACGACCAGGCTATCCACGGCCCGGCATTGGTGGAGTGCCTGGAGCACTGTCGCGGCAACCTGGCCGCTCACCGCCGGGACAACTTCACGGGTAGCATGCTGCGCCACCACGCACATAAAAGTACGCAGTACATGTCCCAATGGATCGAGGCAAAAAACCGCAGCCTCTAGACACCGGCGCTGGCAGGGTCACGCACAAGGGGGCATTATTCGGTTTGCAACCAACAATAAAGCGACGGCAGCATGACCCGAGCAGCGCGCATCACCGACCCTTCCTACGAGTTGATGGACGATCACAACGGTCTGTCCATCATCTATCGCCAGCATGGCTTCCCCTGCCCGCTGGTGCGCTGGCATTTCCACAAGGAATACGAGCTGCACTTGATCGTCGCCAGCTCCGGCAAGGTGTTTATCGGCGACTACATCGGCAACTTCTACCCCGAAAGCCTGTTCCTCACCGGCCCCAACCTGCCCCACAACTGGATCAGCCAGGTTGATGAAGACGAGGTGGTGCCCAAGCGCGACATGCTGGTGAACTTCACCGATGAGCTGTTCGACAGCGGTAGCCAGATCTTCACCGAACTCAAGTCCTTGTCACCGCTACTGGAACGCGCGCAATACGGCATCGAGTTTCGCTGCAAAAAAACTATCGCCCAGGCCATGACGCTGATGCAACGCATCGAGGACGCCCAGGGCATGGCGCGCTTGGGGCACTTTTTTATCCTGCTGGAAGTGCTCAGCGCCTGCGAGGACTACCAGTTACTGTCGGGCGTAACCACACCGCAACTGGCCGACGAACACAGCATTGACCGCACCAACCGCGCAGTGGACTACATCTTTGCCCACTACGCACGGGAATTACCGCTGGAAGAAGTGGCGGAACACCTGGGCATGAAGCCGACGTATTTTTCGCGTGTATTCAAACAGGCCACCGGACGCACGTTCATCGAGTTCGTCAATCGGCTGCGTATCAGCAAGTCGTGCGAGTTGCTGGCGGACGGTGATAAAGCGGTGACAGATGTGTGCTTTGAGTCGGGTTTCAACAACATCTCCAACTTCAACCGGCGCTTTCAACAGCTCAAGGGCATGACCCCTTCCCACTATCGGCGTCTGGTGGTGCAGCGCTTGACGGAGCAGAACTTGGCTTGAGCCACCTCGCTACCGTTCATCCAAACTGTCATTTCCTACAGTGTCCTAACCGATCGGCAGCGAGCATGCTGAAACCTTCTACGTGATGGAGTGTTTCGCCATGAATAACGAGCCCGATCCAAGCACCAATGCCATTAACGAAATCGCCTTCTTCGATACCCCTGGCGATACTCGCGGCTGGACCGGTGAAGGGGAAATACTGCCAGATGACCCTGACGGTAATGGCCCGGTAAATCGCTGGTTTTCGACAGGTGTCAAAAGGGACTTTGGCAACCCCTTTTCACGGCAGACCACTGTCAGGGTGGTCATTCGCCTGCGCGGCCAATTGCCCCGCGAAACCCTACAAGGCAGCGGGCCTGACGGGATCATTCAGGAAATACACAATATAGAACCTGTAAAAACGGCACTCTATGAGTTTTTCCTGAGATCTACACCGGCAGGCGAGTTTTCCGTGCAGTTCAACTTTGCGACCCGCCAGAAAATGGTTATCCAAACGATCCAGGTAAACGGCCCTGTGTAGCCCTGCCCACATAAATCGTTTAAGCATTGCTGCCACGAGTACAAAAAAGTATCAGTCCAAGTGCGCCCAAGGATTTGTCACAACCCCATTTCAAGGCTGTAATCAACCGCACACTCTTCCTGACTCCTTGTAGGAAGACACAACAACAATAACTGTCCTTCTGTAGCCCCCTGGGCGCGGAAACGGAGTGCGCGATGAAGTTCACAGCAAAAGCTCTGCTTGCCTGTACCTGCATGACCCTCAGCGCCGTCAGCCTTGGCGCGCAAACCCTGACCATTGCCACCGTCAACAACAGCGACATGATCCGCATGCAAAAGCTCTCGAAAACCTTCGAGACCGAGCATCCGGAGATCAAGCTGAACTGGGTGGTGCTCGAAGAAAACGTGCTGCGTCAACGCCTGACCACCGACATCGCCACCCAAGGTGGACAGTTCGACGTGTTGACCATCGGCATGTACGAAGCTGCACTCTGGGGTGCAAAAGGCTGGCTGGAACCGATGAAGGACCTGCCGGCGTCCTACGACCTCGATGATGTGTTCCCTTCGGTGCGTGACGGTTTGTCCGTCAAGGGCTCGCTGTACGCCCTGCCGTTCTATGCCGAAAGCTCGATCACTTACTATCGCACCGACCTGTTCAAGGACGCCGGGCTGACCATGCCTGAGCACCCGACCTGGACGCAGATCGGCGAATTCGCCAGCAAACTCACTGACAAGACCAAAGAGCAATACGGCCTGTGCCTGCGTGGCAAAGCCGGTTGGGGTGAGAACATGGCGCTGATCACCACCTTGGCCAACGGCTACGGGGCGCGCTGGTTCGATGAGAAGTGGCAGCCTGAATTCAACGGTCCGGAATGGAAGGACGCGTTGAACTTCTACGTCGACAACATGAAGAAATCCGGCCCGCCGGGCGCGTCCAGCAACGGTTTCAACGAAAACCTGGCGCTGTTCAACAGCGGCAAGTGCGCGATCTGGGTCGATGCCAGCGTCGCCGGCTCGTTCGTCACCGACAAGACTCAGAGCAAAGTGGCTGACCACGTCGGCTTCACCTTTGCCCCCCACGAGAAGACCGATAAGGGCACCTCGTGGCTGTACTCCTGGAGCCTGGCGATCCCGACCAGTTCCAAGGCCAAGGACGCCGCCAAGGTGTTTACCAGTTGGGCAACCTCCAAGGAATACGGCGAGCTGGTGGCCAAGACTGACGGCGTTGCCAACGTACCGCCGGGTACCCGTAAGTCCACCTACAGCGATGAGTACATGAAAGCTGCACCATTTGCCAAGGTGACGCTGGAATCGCTGAAAGTTGCGGACCCGACCAAGCCGACCCTCAAGCCGGTGCCGTATATCGGTATCCAGTTGGTGACCATTCCTGAGTTCCAGGCGATTGGTACGCAGGTGGGCAAGTTCTTCTCGGGTGCATTGACCGGTCAGCAGACGGTTGATGCGGCGCTCACTGCCGCGCAGACCACCACTGAGCGGGAAATGAAGCGGGCGGGTTATCCCAAGTAGGCCTGACTCACCCCTGTAAATGTGGGAACCCGCTTTATGTGGGAGCCGGGCTTGCCCGCGATAGCGGACTGTCAGTTGATGCATTTGTGTGCTGACACACCGCTATCGCAGGCAAGCCAGCTCCCACATTTGATCGCGCTCCGACTCTGGTTCTGCCTGTAATCGACTGGTTCTGAATACCATGAATACAACACCCAAAAACCGCCTGGCCAACCCTGGCTGGTTCCTTGTCAGCCCTTCGGTGGCCTTGCTGCTGCTGTGGATGATCGTGCCACTGGGCATGACGCTGTACTTCTCCTTGATCCGCTACAACCTGCTCTACCCCGGCGAAAACCAATTCGTGGGGCTGGAGAACTTCACCTACTTCATCACCGACTCGGGCTTCCTGCCGGGTGCCACCAACACCCTGTTGCTGGTGGGCAGCGTGCTGCTGATCAGCGTGGTGTTTGGCGTGTTGATCAGCGCGCTGCTGGAGGCCAGTGAGTTCTTCGGTCGCGGCCTGGTGCGGGTGTTGTTGATTTCACCGTTTTTCATCATGCCCACCGTCGGTGCGCTGATCTGGAAAAACCTGATTTTCCACCCCGTGTCCGGGGTTCTCGCCGCCGTGTGGAAGCTGTTTGGCGCCGAGCCTGTGGACTGGCTGGCGCACTACCCCTTGCTGTCGATCATCATCATTGTGTCGTGGCAATGGCTGCCCTTCGCCATCTTGCTGCTGATGACCGCCATGCAGTCTCTCGACCAAGAACAAAAGGAAGCCGCGCGCCTCGACGGTGCCGGCGCCATCGCGATCTTCTGGCACCTCACCCTGCCCCACCTGGCCCGCCCGATTGCCGTGGTGGTGATGATCGAAACGATCTTTCTGCTCTCGGTATTTGCCGAAATCTTTACCACCACCAACGGTGGCCCGGGCTACGCCTCGACCAACCTGGCGTACCTGATCTACAACCAGGCGCTGGTGCAGTTCGACGTGGGCATGGCCTCGGCCGGCGGCTTGATTGCCGTGGTCATCGCCAATATCGCGGCGATCATCCTGGTGCGGATGATCGGCAAAAACCTGACTGACAAGCCTTGAGGGCCGCGCCATGACGCTTCAACAATCTCGCCGCCTGCAAAGCCTGTTGCTCGGCACCTTGGCCTGGGCCATCGCGATCCTGATTTTCTTCCCGATCTTCTGGATGGTGCTGACCAGCTTCAAGACCGAAATCGACGCATTCGCCACACCGCCGCAGTTCATCTTCACGCCGACGCTGGAGAACTACCTGCACATCAACGAGCGCAGCAATTACTTTGCCTACGCCTGGAACTCAGTGGTGATTTCGTTCAGTGCCACGGCCCTGTGCCTGCTGATCTCGGTACCGGCCGCCTACTCCATGGCGTTCTACGAAACCCAACGTACCAAGGGCACGCTGCTGTGGATGTTGTCCACCAAGATGCTGCCGCCAGTGGGCGTGCTGATGCCGATCTACCTGCTGGCCAAGAGCTTTGGCCTGCTGGATACGCGCATCGCGCTGATCATCATCTACACCCTGATCAACCTGCCCATTGTGGTGTGGATGGTTTACACCTACTTCAAGGACATCCCCAAGGACATCCTCGAAGCCGCCCGCCTGGATGGCGCCACGCTGTGGCAGGAGATGGTTCGCGTGCTGCTGCCGATTGCCAAGGGTGGTTTGGCGTCCACGGTGTTGCTGTCGCTGATCCTGTGCTGGAACGAGGCGTTCTGGTCGTTGAACCTGACCTCGTCCAGCGCCGCGCCGCTGACCGCGCTGATCGCCTCCTATTCCAGCCCCGAAGGGTTGTTCTGGGCCAAATTGTCTGCCGTCTCGACCCTGGCCTGCGCGCCGATCCTGATCTTTGGCTGGATCAGCCAGAAACAGCTGGTACGCGGTTTGTCCTTCGGCGCCGTTAAATAATAATTCCAAGTGGAGGCCCATCATGGCCAACCTGAAAATCAAGAATCTGCAAAAAGGCTTCGAAGGCTTCTCGATCATCAAAGGCATCGACCTGGAAGTGAATGACAAGGAATTCGTGGTCTTCGTGGGCCCGTCGGGCTGCGGCAAATCCACCCTGCTGCGCCTGATCGCCGGCCTGGAAGAAGTCAGCGAAGGCACCATCGAGCTCGATGGCCGCGACATCACCGAAGTAACCCCGGCCAAGCGCGACCTGGCGATGGTGTTCCAGACCTATGCGCTGTACCCGCACATGAGCGTACGCAAAAACATGTCGTTCGCCCTGGACCTGGCCGGCGTCGACAAGAAACTGGTCGAGAGCAAGGTCAGCGAAGCGGCGCGCATCCTGGAGCTGGGGCCGCTGCTTGAGCGCAAACCCAAGCAGTTGTCCGGCGGCCAGCGTCAGCGTGTCGCGATTGGCCGCGCCATTGTGCGCAACCCGAAGATCTTTCTGTTCGACGAGCCCCTCTCCAACCTTGACGCCGCCTTGCGCGTGCAGATGCGCCTGGAACTTGCGCGCCTGCATAAAGAACTGCAAGCCACCATGATCTACGTGACCCACGACCAGGTCGAAGCCATGACCCTGGCCGACAAGGTGGTGGTACTCAACAGTGGTCGTATCGAGCAGGTCGGCTCGCCGCTGGAGCTGTACCACCAGCCAGCCAACCTGTTTGTGGCGGGTTTTCTCGGTACGCCGAAGATGGGCTTTCTCAAGGGCAAGGTGACGCGCGTCGACAGCCAGAGCTGCGAAGTGCAATTGGACGCCGGCACCACCGTCAGCCTGCCGCTAAGCGGTGCAACCTTGAGCGTCGGCAGCGCAGTGACCTTGGGCATTCGTCCGGAACACCTGGAAATCGCCAGCCCTGGGCAGACCACCCTGACCGTCACCGCCGACGTCGGCGAGCGCCTGGGCAGCGACACCTTCTGCCACGTCATCACCGCCAACGGCGAGCCGCTGACCATGCGGATTCGCGGCGATATGGCCAGCCAATACGGCGAGACGCTGCAGCTGCACCTGGACCCGGCGCACTGCCATCTGTTCGACACCGAAGGCAAAGCCGTGGCCCGCCCACTGCGCGCTGCCGCCTGATTTCGCGAGAGTTTGCTGATGAAACTGAATAAACAGAACCTCACCCAACTGGCGCCGGAAGTGAAGCTGCCGGCCTACGCGATTGCCGACACTCGCCAGGGCATTGCCCATATCGGCGTCGGGGGTTTTCATCGCGCACACCAGGCGTACTACACCGATGCACTGATGAATACCGGTGTCGGCCTGGACTGGAGCATCTGCGGCGTCGGCCTGCGCAGCGAAGACCGCAAGGCCCGCGACGACCTGGCGGGCCAGGACTACCTGTTCACCCTGTATGAACTGGGCGATACCGACGACACCGAAGTGCGCGTGATCGGCTCGATCAGCGACATGCTGCTGGCCGAAGACAGCGCGCAAGCGTTGATCGACAAACTCGCCAGCCCCGACATCCGCATTGTCTCGCTGACCATTACCGAGGGTGGCTACTGCATCGACGACAGCAACGGTGAGTTCATGGCCCACCTGCCGCAGATCCAGCACGACCTGGCGCATCCGAAGGCACCCAAGACCGTGTTCGGTTTTATCTGCGCCGCCCTCACCCAGCGCCGCGCCGCCGGCACCCCGGCATTTACCGTGATGTCCTGCGATAACCTGCCGCACAACGGCGCCGTGACGCGCAAGGCGCTGTTGGCGTTCGCCGCCCTGCACAACGCCGAACTGCATGACTGGATCAAGGTCAATGTGAGCTTCCCGAATGCCATGGTCGACCGCATCACGCCCATGACCAGCACCGCCCACCGCCTGCAATTGCACGACGAACACGGCATCGACGATGCCTGGCCGGTGGTGTGCGAACCCTTTGTGCAGTGGGTGCTGGAAGACAAGTTCGTCAACGGACGCCCGGCGTGGGAAAACGTCGGCGTGCAATTCACCGACGACGTCACGCCCTATGAAGAAATGAAGATCGGCCTGCTCAACGGCAGCCATCTGGCGCTGACCTACCTGGGGTTCCTCAAGGGTTACCGGTTTGTGCACGAAACCATGAACGACCCGGTGTTCGTGGCGTATATGCGTGCCTACATGGACCTGGACGTCACACCGAACCTGGCGCCGGTGCCGGGTATCGACCTGACGGACTACAAGCAGACGCTGGTGGATCGCTTCTCCAACCAGGCGATTGCCGATCAGTTGGAGCGCGTATGTTCCGATGGTTCGTCAAAGTTTCCCAAGTTCACGGTGCCGACGATCAACCGGTTGATTGCCGATGGTCGCGAGACAGAGCGTGCGGCGCTGGTGGTGGCTGCCTGGGCGTTGTACTTGAAGGGCGTGGATGAGAACGGCGTGAGCTACAAGATCCCGGACCCGCGAGCGGAGTTTTGCCAGGGGCTGGTGAGTGATGACGCGTTGATCAGCAAGCGCCTGCTGGGGGTGGAGGAAATTTTTGGTACGGCTATTCCCCAGTCGGCTGAGTTTGTGGCAGCGTTTGAGCGGTGTTTTGTGAGCTTGCGCGATAACGGAGTCACCGCAACCCTGCAAACCTTATTGAAGAAACCGGCTTAAAAACTGTGGGAGCTGGCTTGCCTGCGATTGCAGCCTGCCAGTCACAACTTGGCTAACTGAACCACCGCCATCGCAGGCAAGCCAGCTCCCACATTGACCGTATTTCATTCCAACAATAATGCTGAGCAAACCCTCATGACCCAGCAAAACCTGTTCCTCGGCATCGACTGCGGGACCCAAGGCACCAAAGCCATCGTCCTCGACGCCACCAGCGGCAAGGTGCTGGGCCTGGGCGCTGCCCCGCACACCCTGATCAGCGGCGCCAACGGCCGTCGCGAGCAATACACCCAGGAATGGCTGGATGCCTTTACCGAGGCCACCCACCGCGCCCTGCAACAGGCGGGCGTCGACGGCCAGGACATCCTCGGCATCGGTGTTTCCGGCCAGCAACATGGCTTGGTGCTGCTGGATCAACAGGGCCAGGTGTTGCGCCCGGCCAAACTGTGGTGCGACACCGAGACCGCCCCCGAGAACGACCGCCTGCTGCAACACCTGGGCGGCGAAAGCGGTTCGCTGGAACGCCTCGGTGTAGCGATTGCCCCAGGGTATACCGTGTCCAAGCTGCTCTGGACCCGCGAACAACACCCCGACGTTTTTGCGCGCATTGCGCATATCCTGCTGCCCCACGACTACCTCAACTACTGGCTCACCGGCCGCGCCGTCGCCGAATACGGCGATGCCTCGGGCACGGGTTATTTCAACGTACGCACGCGTGAATGGGATGTGGACCTGCTCAAGCACATCGACCCCAGCGGGCGTCTTGAAGCAGCGCTGCCGCAACTGATCGAAGCGCATCAAAGTGTCGGCACGCTCCTGCCGGCCATCGCCGAACGCTTAGGCGTCAACCCCAACGCGATCGTCGCCAGCGGTGGCGGCGACAACATGATGGGCGCCATCGGCACCGGCAATATCGCACCGGGCGTAATCACCATGAGCCTGGGCTCATCGGGCACCGTCTATGCGTTTTCCGATCAACCCAACGTCAGCCCCCAAGCGTCGGTTGCGACGTTCTGCTCATCCAGTGGCGGCTGGTTGCCATTGATCTGCACCATGAACCTGACCAACGCCACCGGGGTGATCCGCGAGCTGTTCGAGCTGGACCTTGACGCCTTCAACGCGCTGATCGACCAGGCACCCGTCGGTGCCGAGGGCGTAAGCATGCTGCCGTTCCTCAACGGCGAGCGCGTACCCGCCCTGCCCCACGCCACCGGCAGCGTGCACGGCCTGACCATGACCAACCTGACCCGTGCCAACCTGTGCCGCGCCGTGGTCGAAGGCACCACCTTCGGCCTGCGCTACGGCCTCGACCTGCTGCGCCAGACGGGTTTGCAGAGCCAGAGTATCCGGCTCATCGGCGGCGGCTCGAAAAGCCCAGTGTGGCGCCAGATGGTCGCCGATATCATGAACACCGAAGTGATCTGCACCGAACAAAGCGAAGCCGCTGCGCTGGGCGCGGCAATCCAGGCGGCGTGGAGCCAGTCCGGCGAGTCTTTGGCCAGCCTGTGCGACAAATGCGTGAGCGTCGACCCGGCCAGCCGGACCCTGCCGGTGGCGGCCAATGTCGGCGCCTATCAACAGGCTTACGAGCGCTATCAGCAGCTTGTGGCAACCCTTTAAGAGCGAATGACTATGTATCTGGTGTGTGGTGAAGCGCTGTTCGATTTTTTCAGCGAGGAAGATGCCAGCGGGCAGGCTTCCAAGGTCAATTACAAAGCGATTGCCGGCGGTTCGCCGTTCAACGTGGCGGTGGGCTTGCGCCGCCTGGGTGTTGAGGCCGGGCTGTTGGGTGGCTTGTCGACCGACTTCCTGGGGCGTCGCCTGCTGCAGGTATTAAAGGATGAAGGCGTCAGCGAACGGTTCCTGGTGGAATTCGCCGCGCCTACCACCCTGTCGATGGTCGCCGTGGGCGCCAACGGTTCGCCACAGTACAACTTCCGCGGTGAAGGTTGTGCCGACCGGCTGCTGGAAGTCGCCCACCTGCCCGAACTGGGCGATGACATTCGCGGCCTGCATATCGGCTCGTTCTCCCTGGTGGTACAGCCGGTTGGCGACACCCTGCTCACCCTGGTCCAGCGTGAAAGCGGCAAGCGCCTGATCAGCCTCGACCCCAACGTGCGGCTGAACCCGCAGCCGGATATCCAGCTGTGGCGCGACCGCGTCGCCCAGTTGGTGCAGCATGCCGACCTGATCAAGGTCAGCGACGAAGACTTGCACTTGCTCTACCCCGACCAAGCGCCGGAGAGCGTGCTGCAAGGCTGGCTGCAGCACCGTTGCCAATTGGTGTTCCTCACCCGTGGTGGCGACGGCGCCACCGTGTTCAGCCGCCAACATGGCAGTTGGTCTGCATCGGCGGTCAAGGTGGTGATGGCGGATACCGTCGGCGCTGGCGACACCTTCCAGGCCGCGTTGATTGCCTGGCTGACCGAGCAGCAGCTTGACTCAGTGGACGGCCTGCAACAGCTCACGCGGGCGCAGATCGACGCCATGCTGGCCTTCGCGGTCCGCGCCGCTGCACTGACGTGCACCAAGACCGGACCGGACTTGCCGTATCGTCGTCAGTTGGACTGAACGCCACGTTTATGAAGGTTTTGTCAGCCAGGTAAAAATTAATCGATGGTTAATCCCGCAAGTCGACAGTGAAGTTGTACCCACTTGCGGAGCACCCTCATGAAACTGCGCACTTTAATGCTTGGCGGCGCACTGGCCCTTGCAGCAGTCTCGGGCCTGGCCCAGGCCGACAGCCAACAGACCAACATCAAACCCGTGCCTTACCAGTACGGTATGCCGATGAATATCGCCAAAGTCATTTCGATGAACGAAGCCCAGACCAACGACTGCAAAGTCATCAACGCGGACATCAAGTTTGTGGACAAGGCGGGCAAAGTGGAGGACGTCAGCTATCGCAAGATGTCTGAAGCGTGTGACTTCCAGAATTGAGCCTGTAGTAAATCCGGAGAACACCTTGGGAAACCCACGTTCAAGCGTGGACGCCTGACTGTTTCAGAACTGAAAACGGTGCAGACAAAGGGCAGCGCGATGGTTGCGCACGCGGTATCCTTGCAAGCTTGTCAAACGGCTGAAAGGATTCGCCCCGCAATGCGCTTTCATACGCTCGCCCTCTTTACCGCCCTGCTCTGCTTCGCCCTCGCCCTGGTGTGGGGCCTGCGTCCCGACTGGCTGCTATGGATGTGGAGCGTGGAATACTCAGGCGCCACGGGCCTGGTCGCTCGGCGCAACGCCGCACTGTTCCTGGCCATCGGCATCATGTTCTACCGCGCCCGCCACACGCCTCCCTCCGACGCACGACGCGCCATGACCACCGGTTTTATTACCGGTTGCCTGGTGTTGGCGGTATTGGGGTTCAGTGAGTGGATCAATGGCAATGCCGGCCCCGGCATTCTTCTGGCGGTGGCAACAGAAACCGTATTGGGCCTGGCGTTTATCCAGGCCCACAGGTCATCGGCAACTCAAACTCAAGCTTCGGCCTAGTAGTAGGCTCGCCCTGCCGCTCTTCGCAGGGCGGGGGCATGGGTGTGCTTGAGGTCTTCGCGCAACCCGGTAATCAGGTTGCAAATGGCTCGACTGCTGTCGAGTTTATCGGCGTTTATACCTTTGACTTCCAAATCCACTCGGTCACGGTCGCGGTCGTCATACACCTTGATCGTCAACGAAGCATCTTCGGCTTTGGTGCACTCGCACCGTTTGGGCAGGAAACTGGTTTCAATAATGCCGCGTAGTTCTAGTTCCGAAAGCATGGCCGACCTCTCCTTTCATGAGACTGCCAATCGATTTTTGTGAGTCTGGCGGGCACTTGCCCACCGCGTCTTGCCAGCCTTGGTAGACGCTTGCAAGACCCAGCCTACTCGGCAAAATTCGATGTCGTTGTAACCTTTCCTCATAAGTCACTGCAGTTGTTATATATCTAAAGACGCTTTAAGCACCCAATGAGTTAATCCTCGTCGAACAGCCGGGATTAAACGTTTAACCCTGCACTGGCTGCGACTCTTTCAGCAACATGTCGCAAACTATCAAAGTTGATATTGGCACCGGAATTCACCGCTACCAGGGTCTGCCCATGAACACCTTCACGTGCCACGTACTTGCGAATGCCCGCTACCGCCAACGCGCCTGAGGGCTCGGTGATGGACCGCGTGTCGTCGTAGATCAGTTTGATGGCGCTGCACAGTTCGTCGTTGCTCACGGTCACCACTTCATCCACCCAGTCGCGGCAGATTTCAAACCCATAGGCGCCGATCTGCGCGACTGCGGTGCCATCGGCAAACCCATCGACACTCGCCAACACCACGCGCTCGCCGGCGCGCATTGCCGCCAGCAGACAACTGGAGCCTTCGGGTTCGACACCGATGATGCGCACTTCGGGGCGCAGGTATTTGACGTAAGCGGCGATTCCCGCGATCAGCCCTCCGCCACCCACCGGCACGAAGATCGCATCCAGTGGCCCCTGCTGTTGGCGCAGGATCTCCATGGCCACTGTGCCTTGGCCGGCGATTACGTCCGGGTCGTCGAAAGGCGACACGAAGGTGCTCCCCGATGTCTGCGCCAGTTGCAATGCATGGGCCAGGGCAAACGGGAAACTCTCCCCGTGCAACACGGCTTCGGCGCCACGGGAACGCACACCCAATACCTTCAGTTCCGGAGTGCTGCACGGCATGACGATACGTGCCTTGATCCCCAATTCCCGCGCCGCCAGCGCCACGCCTTGGGCATGATTGCCCGCTGAGGCCGTGACCACGCCCCGGGCTTTTTCGGCATCACTGAGTTGCACCAGCTTGTTGTAGGCGCCGCGAATCTTGAAGGAAAACGTCGGTTGCAGGTCTTCACGCTTGAGCAGCAGCGTGTTGCCCAGCAAGGCCGACAACGCCGGCGCTGCTTGCAGGGGCGTGCGCACCGCCAGGTCATACACCGGCGCAGCAAGGATCTTTTTCACATAGTGTTCAAGCAGTTCCGTGCCGGCGGTTCGGGGCGTGGGACAGGTGCTCATGGGTGTCTCCTGGCTTCGTGTAAAGGGCGCTGGAGACGGAAAAACAAAACCCGCCTCTAGGGCGGGTTTGGGTGCAGCCGTGCGCTATCCCGCCAAATGAGGAATGGCGGTAATAATGCTCGGCTGGCTACGGAATGCTTGAAATGTCATGTCACGAAATTAACCGGCGATTGACGGGCAAGTCAATGGCCAAGCGCCATTTAGCGGCTGGGGGTTTACGATGGATATACGAAACATATACGCTTTGTATACCAATATCCCACAGTGAATCCCATGGGCATCGTCAAGATCACCGACCAACTGCATGAACAATTGCGCCTGGCCAGCGCCACGATGGACCGTTCCATCAACGCCCAGGCCGAATTCTGGATCAAGATCGGCCTGCTCGCGGAGCTGAACCCCAGCCTGCCCTACAACGAATTGATCAACAAACTGTTGCTCGACAAACCCGACCTGATCCGGGGGCGCACCTGATGATCAAGACTGCCGAACAACTCGCCGTGATGCGCGAATCCGGGCGCCTGCTCGCCCAAGTGTTCACCATGCTCGACGGTTTTGTGGCCGCCGGCCGCTCCACCCTGGAACTGGACAGCGCCGTCGAAGCCTTCATCCGCAATGACCTCAAGGCCCGCCCCGCCAGCCTGGGCCAGTATGACTACCCCTTCTCTATCAATACCTCGATCAACGAGGTGGTGTGCCACGGCATGCCCAGCGCGAAGGAAGTGCTCAAAGACGGCGACATCATCAACATCGACATTACCCTGGAAAAAGGCGGCTACATCGCCGACTCCAGCAAGATGTACATGATCGGCACCGTCGCGCCCAAGGCTCGCCGCCTGGTCGAGCAGACCTTCGAAGCGATGTGGGCCGGTATCCGCCAGGTCAAGCCCGGCGCACGCCTGGGAGATATCGGCCATGCGATCCAGAGCCACGCGCAAGCCAATGGCTACAGTGTGGTGCGTGAATACTGCGGCCACGGCATCGGCCGACAGATGCATGAAGAACCCCAAGTGCTGCACTTCGGCCGGCCCGGTACCGGGTTGGAACTGCGCGAAGGCATGGTGTTTACCGTCGAACCGATGCTCAACCAGGGCAGTTCCAAGGTGCGCAGCTTGAAGGATGGCTGGACGGTCGTGACCAAGGACAACAGCCTGTCGGCGCAGTGGGAACATACCGTGGCGGTGACGGCGCAGGGTTTTGAGGTGCTGACGCTGCAAACCAGAGCCTAATGTGGGAGCTGGCTTGCCTGCGATGCGTGCGACGGGGTCTTCCTGGTGCACCGCGCCGCTGCCATCGCAGGCAAGCCAGCTCCCACACTTGATCCTCAGCGTCTGCTCGTCCAGCTACCAAACCTGGCCTTGGCGCTTGAGTTCCAGGCGCCGTACAAACTCCTCTAGTACTAGCGCATACAGGTCGTCTTGCAGGTAGGCATCTTCGATACCGGCATCCATGTTGGGGTTGTCGTTGACCTCAATCACTACCACCTTGTCGCCGGATTGCTTGAGGTCCACGCCATAGAGGCCGTCACCAATCAGGTTGGCGGTCTTTACCGCCAATTCCACCACGGCCTTGGGTGCTTCGTGGACAGCGAGGGTGCGGCATTCGCCGTTGATGTCCTGGCCGATGGCCTTGTGGTTGTAGATCTGCCAATGGCCCTTGGACATGAAGTATTGGCAGGCAAAGATCGGTTTGCGGTTGAGCACGCCGATACGCCAGTCGTACTCGGTGTAGAAAAATTCCTGCGCCAGCAACAGCACCGAATGCTCGAACAACTCGGCAGTGGCTTTAAGCAACGCCTCCTGGCTTTCCACCTTGATCACGCCACGGGAGAAGCAACCGTCGGGGATTTTCAACACCAGCGGAAACCCCAGGCGCTCGCCAACCCGTTCAAAATCTTCCGGGCGCTCCTTGTACAGAATCTCGGTAGCGGGCATACCCAGTTGATGGCTGTTAAGCAGGTCGGTGAGGTAGACCTTGTTGGTGCAGCGCAAAATCGACGCCGGGTCGTCCATCACCACCAGCCCTTCGCTTTCGGCTTTCTTGGCAAAGCGGTAGGTGTGGTTGTCGACGCTGGTGGTCTCGCGGATCAGCAAGGCGTCGTATTCGGCTAAACGGGCGTAGTCCTTGCGTTCGATCAGCTCCACATCGATACCCAAACCTTTACCAACCCGTACGAAATTTTCCAGCGCCTTGGCGTTGGACGGCGGCAGTTGTTCCTGGGGATCGTGCAGGATTGCCAGGTCATAACGGGCCAGCCGACGTGAGCGCGGCTGGCGCCAGATCTTGCGACTGAAGTTGTCGAGGGCGTGGGCGAATTGATCTTCCTGATCGTCACGCAACTTGTGCAACACTCCAGACTTGACGCCTTCGATGTGCCAGCCGTTATTCTTTCTGAACTCAACTAACAGGATCGGACACGGGAACGTTTCAAATAACTGACGGGCCAAGTCCTGCAACGGCTCTATATTGGTTCGACCAAAATAAAGTGTCAGGGTAAAGCCTTCGGTATTACTGTAAAGGTGATGACTCAAGGCTTTATCGAGGGTTTTATCCAGGTCATCCAGGGCCAGCCCGTACAGCGATTTTTTGGTCAGCTCGCTGATGGTGCGCACCGACGGAATCACCTTGTGCCCACGCGCTTCGGCCAGCAGCGAGCAGTAGTAGCCGTGCCCCAGGTACTTGTAGCTGCGGCACAGGTTGATCACCTGCACACGCTTGCCACTCTCGCTTTCGCGGGTCTGCTCCAGGTATTCCTGGGCAGTGACGATGTCTTCGCTGGGGAAGTAGGAAGCCCAATCTTCCTTGCGCTCGACAATAATCACCACTTGACTCGAACTTCGGGGCGACGCAGAAAAATAACCTTTGGAAGTTATTGTCGCCGCGACGGTTTGCTCGGATACTTCACGCCAATGACCTTGAACCGCCGACATAATATTTGATCCGCTTTAGAGAACTCGACCTTTTCTATTAAGCACGATCTTTTAGAGAAGTCCCGTTTCGTTACGCAACTTTTACGGCGGTCATATGGCTCTTTTCTTTCGCGTTGCAACCCTCAGCGATGTGCCCGAATTGGTGGCACTGGAACAACACTGTTTCACCACTGACCGGCTCTCCACCCGCAGCTTTCAGTGGATGGTCAGCCGCGCCCACGGCCAGTTGCTGGTGGCGGACAATGACGGGCAATTGCTCGGCTATGCGCTGGTGCTGTTCCACCGTGGTACCTCGTTGGCGCGCCTGTACTCTATCGCCATCGCCGAACACGCACGGGGGATGGGCCTGGGCAAACAGTTGCTCAGCCGCATCGAAGCCATCGCCCTGGATCACGATTGCGCCTACCTGCGCCTGGAGGTCCGCACCGACAACCCCAGTGCCCTGGCCCTTTACGAGCGCAATGGCTATCGCCGCTTCGCCCTGATCAACGACTACTACGAAGACCACACCGCCGCCCTGCGCCTGGAAAAACGCATCCTCCAACACCAGGCGGCGCGTCCGCAAAGCGTGCCGTATTACCAACAGACCACCGACTTCACCTGCGGCGCCGCATGCCTGTTGATGGCCATGGGCGCTCTGGTGCCGGACCGCGCGACAATGCGCCGCGAAGAGCTGCAGATCTGGCGTGAAGCCACCACCGTATTCATGACCGCCGGCCATGGCGGTTGCAGCCCGCAAGGCTTGGCGTTGGCGGCTTGGCGCCGAGGGTTTGAGGTACGCATGCAAGTGAATGTGCGCGGGCCATTGTTTCTCGATGGCGTGCGCGACCAGCATAAAAAAGAGGTGATGCGTGTGGTGCACGAAGCCTTCGAAGAAGAGTTGGCGGGCAGCGATGTCGAGCAAATACTCGGCGGCGCATTGGACTTGCCCCAAGTGCTACTGGACGGCGGACAGCCGCTGGTATTGATCAGCAGCTACCGTCTCACGCGCTCAAAATCGCCACATTGGGTGATAGTCACCGACTGCGACGACGACTTTGTCTACCTGCACGACCCCGACGTGGACCACAGCCAGCATCGCCAGCCCCTCGACTGCCAGCACCTGCCGGTCAGCCATGGGGAGTTCGAGCGCATGTGCCGGTTTGGCAACAATAAGCTGCGGGCGGCGGTGGTGCTGTTCAAGCCACCTGCTTGATCGCGGCCTTGGCTTCCAGCTCACGCACCAACGGCAATACACGCTTGCCGAAGTACTCCACTTCTTCCTGGAAATGCAGGAAGCCCGCCAGCACCAGGTCCACGCCCACGGCCTTGAGCGCGACGATGCGCTCGGCGATCTGTTGCGGCGTGCCGATCAGGTTTGTCTTGAAGCCGTCGTTGTACTGCACCAGATCCTCGAAACTGGACTTGGCCCAGTTGCCCTCACCTTCCGGTGAAGCCTTGCCCGCCTGTTTGGCCGCATCGCCAAACGCGTTGACCGCTTCCGGATCGGCCTTGTCGATGATCTCCGCGAGCACGGCGCGAGCCTCTTCTTCGGTGTCGCGGGCGATCACAAACGCGTTGACGCCGACTTTGACCGAATGGTTGTTCGCCGCCGCCTTGGCGCGGATGTCATCGACTTGGGCCTTGATGCCTTCGGGCGTGTTGCCGTTGGTGAAGTACCAGTCGGACACCCGTGCAGCCATGTCCCGCGCCGCACGCGAGCTGCCGCCCTGAAACACTTCCGGCTGGCCGAGCGGCTTGGGTTTGAGGGTGTAATTGTTGAAGCGGTAGAAGTCGCCCTTGAAGGTGAAATCGTCTTGGGTCCAGATGCCTTTGAGGGCGCGGATGAATTCCTCTGAACGCCGATAGCGCTCGTCGTGTTCCAGCCAGTGTTCGCCGATGGCCTGGAACTCACCCTTGAACCAACCACTGACAATGTTCACCGCGATACGGCCGTTGGTGAGCTGGTCGATGGTCGCTAGTTGCTTGGCCGCCAGCGCCGGTTGCCAGGGGCCGGGCAGGATCGCCGCGATCACCTTGAGCGTGGTGGTTGCCGCCAGCAGTGCATGGCTGAACGCCACGGACTCATGCTGGTTTTCGGCGCCATAACCGGCGGTAAAACGGATCTGGGTGAGGCCGTACTCGAAGCCCGCAGCTTCGGCCAGTTGGGCCAGTTTGCGGTTGTAGTCGATGCCCCAATGGGTGCGTTGCTCGATCTTGCTGACCACCAACCCACCGCTAACGTTGGGCACCCAATAGGCAAATTTCACGGGCTGCTGACTCATCGGACGGTACCTCACACATAAGGAATGTACGGGGAGCTTGAGCAGCAAGTGTGCCAGTGCGGGGCAAACGCCCGCGCCACGGGGCCCGCCGAGAAGAACCGCCGCCATAAAGCCGTGAGCGCAGATGTCGTGGATTGCGTCGGTTTGTCCATCCACTGTTGCCCAGGCAACAGCTGACAGGGTGAATCCCTCGTAAACAGGCGCCCGGGCGCCCGGCACGGACTGTGCAATAGCTCCTGTCATTGATCACTGCCCAGGAGCCGTCACCCATGACCGAACACCACGTCATCAACCCGCTGTCCACCGGCGTCGACTACCCCGCACTGGCTGCGCGCTTTCGGCCGATATTCCAGCGTATCGCCAATGGCGCGGTAGAACGCGAACAGACCCGCACCCTGCCCCATGAGCCCATCCTGTGGCTCAAAGAAGCGGGTTTTGGCGCGGTGCGGGTGCCGGTGGAATACGGTGGCGGCGGCGCCTCGCTGCCCCAGCTGTTTGAACTGTTGATCGAGTTGGCCGAAGCGGATTCCAACGTGCCCCAGGCCCTGCGCGGGCACTTTGCCTTTGTCGAAGACCGCCTGAATGCGCTACCCGGCGCCGGTCGCGACCTGTGGTTCAAGCGCTTCGTTGACGGCGACATTGTTGGCTGCGCCTGGACCGAAATAGGTAATGTCGCGATCGGCGATGTGGTGACCCAGGTCAGCCCGGACGGCGACCAATGGACACTCAACGGTGAAAAGTTCTACAGCACCGGCAGCATTTTCGCTGACTGGATCGACGTGTACGCCCAGCGCAGCGACACCGGCGGCGATGTCATTGCCGCAACCCGCGCGCGCCAGCCTGGGGTGGTGCACAGCGATGACTGGGACGGTTTCGGCCAGCGCACCACCGGCAGCGGCACCTCGCGTTTCACCGACGCAGTGGTGGAAGCAGAAAACGTAATCGACTTTGCCACCCGCTTCAAATACCAGACCGCGTTCTACCAGTTGGTGCTGCTGGCCAGTCTGGCAGGTATCGGCCGCGCAGCCGTAAGGGACGTGGCTCACCAGGTGCGCAGCCGCAAGCGTATCTACAGCCATGGCAACGCCTCGCATGTCAGCCAGGATGCGCAGATCCAACAAGTGGTAGGCGAAGTCGCCGCACTGGTCTATGCCGCGCAAGCCAGCGCGTTGAAGGCAACGGAGCCGGCACAACGGGCGTACGTGGCGCGATTTGGTGGGGATGAGGCGGTTGAACGTGAAGCCAACGTGGCCGCAGAAATTGAATCGGCCACGGCGCAGGTGGTGGTGTCGGAGTTGATCCAGCGTGCCACCACCGAACTGTTCAACGCATTGGGAGCCTCGGATGTGCGCCAGGGCAAATCCCTCGACCGACACTGGCGCAATGCGCGGACCGTGTCGTCGCATAATCCAGTGATCTACAAGGCGCGCATTGTCGGGGATTGGGTGATCAATGCGGCCGAGCCGCCGTTTGTGTGGCAGATCGGAAATGGCCCAACAAAAGCCTGAAGTGTGGGAGCTGGCTTGCCTGCGATAGCCTCACCTCGGTCTGCCTGATACACCGAGGTGCCTGCATCGCAGGCAAGCCAGCTCCCACACTTTAATCGCCTTAGAAGGCGAGTTTGTAGCCAATGGTCATCAACATGATCGCCAGGCACGGACGCAACACACCGTCCGGGACTTTGCCGGTCATGTGGCTGCCGAGGTAGATGCCCGGCAACGAACCCATCAGCAAAAAGCCCAACAGGTGCCAATCCATATTGCCCATGCTGGCGTGGCCCAGGCCTGCCACCAGGGTCAGTGGCACCGCGTGGGCGATTTCGGTGCCGACCAGGCGGCGGGTGGCCAGGAACGGGTACAGGATAAACAACGCCACGGTGCCGAGGGCGCCGGCGCCGATGGAGGTCAACGCGACCATGGTGCCGAGGATCGCACCGGTCACCACGGTCAGCGCATTCAAGTTACGCGGGCTCATGTGGTAGTCATCGCCGGCATGGCGCTGGGCGAAGGCCAACAGGCTTTTCTTGAACAGGATGGCCAACGCCGTCAGCAGCAACACCACACCGAGGGCTTGCTTGATCACCGTGTTCATGGCGCTGGGGTCGGTGTGCAGGCTGGCGAGGAACCACAGGGTCAGCAGCACGGCGGGCACGCTGCCCAGGGTCAGCCAGCCGGTGATGGTCCAGTCGATATTCTTGTTCTTGCTGTGCACCAGCACCCCACCGGACTTGGTGATGGCCGCGTACAAAAGGTCAGTGCCCACGGCGGTGGCCGGGTTGATGCCAAACCACAACAAGATTGGGGTCATCAACGAGCCCCCACCCACACCGGTCATGCCCACGATAAAACCAACGATCAGGCCCGCAACTACAAAACCAACGTTACCCACATCCATTACTGCTACCTGCGGCCTTATAAATTTCTGGCCGCAGGATAGCGATTTTTCTTATAACGACTTATATCAATATGATCTGACTTTATGCCTTTTACGTCAGTCGCTGACAAACATAGGCCTGGGTCTGATACGGAAACGCCACGGTGTCACGCCCGCGCAACTCCGGGTGGGTATCGATCAGCGCCTGCAATTGCGCGGTAACCGTGGCTTTTTGCGCCGCCGGCAGCGCGGCAATGAAGCTCACCGAGAGAAAGCGATCCATGATCACCTCCTGTGGGCTGCCCACATGGTGATAAGGAAAACACGTCATTTCAGGGTCGGAAAAATACTGGCCCGTGAAGGCCTCGCGCCAACGCCCGGTATGAAAACGCGGCGTATCACCTTCATAGGGCGTGATGATCTCGGTGATCGCCGCCACCCACCCCACGGATTCATCACGCACGTTCCACACCAACCCCAGGCGCCCTTCGGGTTTGAGTACGCGGTGGATTTCCGCTAGCGCAGCCTCGGTGGAGAACCAATGGAAGGCCTGCGCGCAGACCAGTGCATCGGCACTGGCAGGCGGCAGGGGAATCGCTTCGGCGGTGCCCTCAAGCAAGCGCACATCCGGCAGCAACCGGGTCAACTGCGCGCCCATCTGCGTCACCGGCTCGACGGCAATCAAGGTCGTCGCCAGGGTGCTGAGCAGGCGGGTGAACTTGCCGGTGCCAGCCCCCAGGTCGATGACCGTTGATTGCGCATCAATGCGCAGCGTGTCGGTGAGCCAGCCAGTGAGTTGCCGGGGGTAATCCGGTCGGCCTTGGGCGTAGGTCACGGCCTGGGTCGAGAAACCTTGTTGAGCAGACGTATGAACACCGGTCATTGCCAATCTCTCCTCGGGTAAAGCGGGGGCACAGTGTGCGCCCTCACAGATTTATTTTCTAATCGGTGCATCCAATCCCGCACGCGCTGGGTAGTCCTTTCAGTTATCCCGCTGTTTTACTGAAATGGAGCAATACCCATGAACGCTAAAGCACTGTTCTGCCTCACCGCCCTGCTCGCTGCTGCACCCGCAGCGTTTGCCCAGACCGGCTTGCCCGACAACATCAAGGTGCCCGACGGCCACAAGGTCACACTGGAAACCACCGGCGTCGGCGAAATCACCTACGAATGCCGTGACAAGGCCAACGCCGCTGGCCAGACCGAGTGGACGTTTGTCGGCCCGAAAGCCGTGTTGAATGACCGCAGCGGCAAGCCAGTAGGCACCTACTTTGGCCCGCCGGCCACCTGGGAGGCCAAGGACGGTTCGAAAATCACCGGTACTCAATTGGCCGTGGCGCCGTCTAGCCCGGGCAACCTGCCCTATCAACTGGTCAAGGCCAACCCGGCTGAAGGCAAGGGGGCGATGAGTGGCGTGAGTTATGTCCAGCGGGTTGCGCTCAAGGGCGGTGTTGCACCGAGCAGCGCCTGCACCCTGGCCAACAAGGGCAAGCAGGAAGTGGTGAAGTACCAGGCCGACTACATCTTCTGGGCCGCCAACTGAGCATAGTCGGCTACCCTCCTGTGGTGCGTTGGTCTTTGGGGGATGTGCGTGTTTGATTATGAAGCCTGTTTGCTGGCGTGTGCCCGTGGCGATCAACAGGCCTTGCGCCGTTTGTATGAGCAGGAAAGCAGCCATCTGCTCGGCGTGGCCTTGCGTATCGCCCGAGACAGGGCCCTGGCCGAAGATATCGTGCATGACGCGTTTATCAAGATCTGGCGCGGTGCCGGCAGTTTTGACCCCAGTCGCGGCTCGGCCCGTGGCTGGGTTTTCAGCGTGACTCGCCACCTGGCGCTCAACCTTGTGCGCAACGGGTACCGCGAAGTGCCGCTGGACGACCAACACGAACAAGGCGCCACTGACACCTTTGAATTCAGCGCGCGCACCGGGCAGGTCCACACCTGCCTGGAGCAGCTCGACCCGGCTCGTCGCACGTGCATCCTGCATGCGTATGTCGACGGTTATTCCCACAGCGAAATCGCGTTAAAACTGGGCACCCCGCTGGGGACCGTCAAAGCCTGGATCAAACGTAGCCTCGCCGCGCTGCGGGAGTGCATGGCATGAGTGAAACACTCGACGAACTGGCCAGCGAATACGTCTTGGGCACCCTGCCCGCCGAACAACGCAACGAAGTGGAGCAACGCCTCCAGCATGATGCCGAGCTACGTGCAGCGGTGGACGCCTGGGAACAGCGGCTGTTACCCCTGACCGCGCTGGCCGAACCCGTGCCGCCGTCGGCGCAGCTGTGGCGGCGCATCGAACGCAGCACCGCCAGCGCCCGCAGCACTCCCTGGTGGGACCTGCTCGCCGTTTGGCGTGGCCTGGCCGGCGCCGGGCTGCTAACGACACTGGTGCTCGCCGCGCTATTGCTGACCCGTCCACCCACAACCGAACCCAGCTTTGTGGTGGTGCTGGTCGCGCCGCAGGACAAGGCGCCCGGCTGGGTGATCCAGGCCAGTAACCATCAGCAGATTCAGTTGATCCCATTGGGGGTGATGGAAGTCCCGGCCGACAAAGCCTTGCAGTTCTGGACCAAGGGTGATGGCTGGCAGGGGCCGGTGTCTCTCGGGTTGGTCAAGCCTGGGCAGACGCTGTCGGTGCCGCTGGATAAACTGCCGCCGCTCACGCCGAACCAGTTGTTCGAGCTGACCCTGGAAGACCCGCGCGGCTCACCCACCGGCAAACCCACCGGGCCGATCCAGGCCATTGGCCGTGCGGTCAAGGTACTGTGATCAACCGACGTTGGGCAGCCACACCCGGAAACGCGCACCGCCCAGCGGCGACGCCAAGGCTGTCAACGTTCCGCCCTGGGCTTCCAGCGCGCGTCGGCTGATGGCCAGGCCCAGGCCGAAACCGCCAGTGGCACGATCACGGCTGCGATCAAGGCGGTAGAACGGTTCGAAGATACGCTCGCGCTGATCCAGCGGAATGCCGATACCGTCATCGTCCACCCAAATTTCACACCCCTGGGCGCCGACCTGGACCCCCACCTGGATGCGCTTGTCGCAATAACGCGTGGCGTTGCGCAGCAGGTTCTGCAGGGCGCGGGCGGTCAGGCGTGGGTCGAGGCTGAAGCGTTCGACGGCGCAGTCCAGCGCCACATCGATGACGATCTCGGGGTGTTCCAGTTCATCGTCGACACTGCCGAGCACGCTGTCGATAAACTCATCGAGCACCACTTCCACCCGCTCTGGCAGCTGCGCCGGGTTTTGCAGGCGGCTGTAAGACAACAACTCCAGCACCAGTTCATCCAACTCGCGAATATGCGCCACCAGGCTTTGCAGGCGCTCGCGGCTGGCCTGCGGCAAGTCTTCGGACAGTGCCAGCGCCAGGCCGAAATCCAGGCGCGTCAGGGGCGTGCGCAGCTCATGGGACACCGCATTGAGCAGGTCGCGCTGCTGGTTGAGCAGGGTCTCGATATCGTCGGCCATGGTGTCGAACACCGACGCCAGGCTGCCGATGTTCGAGCTGGGCGGAATCTGCGTGCGCGCCTCCAGGTTGCCACGGCCCAATTGCGCGGCCGTGCTCTTGAGACGTTCCAGGTCACGCCAATGCGGGCGCAACCACACCAGCAGACACGCGAGCAGCGCCGCACCGATCAGCACGTTCATCGACCAGTACAACAGGTTCATGTCCAACGGGTCCGGTGGCACGGTCAGCTTGACCACGAACTGCTCGTTGATCGGCGAACTGATGTCCTCTGCCCACCCCCACTCCCCCAGGCGGATCACCGATTTGCCTTGGGCCAGCAGTTGCTCCTCCTGTGGTGTATAGCTGGCGTCCTGGCGCAGCAGCAGTTGCACCTTGAGCGGGGCAAAATCCTGGCTCAACTGCTCGGTAACCTGTGACCAGCGCGACACTGGCGCACGCTGGTATTGCTTGACGATCAGCTTCTGCATGCCCCGCGATTGCTCGACGTTGTAGTCCAGGTAACGGTGTTCAAACAGCTGGATCACCAACTTGGGGATCAGGAAAATCGCCGCACTGTAGGTGATGATGGTGATCAGGTAGAGGCGCAGCAGTACACGAAACATCGATCAGCATTCCCACTCGGAGCGGCTGAACAGGTAGCCCTTGCCCCACACGGTCTTGATCTTGCGCGCCTCGCCGGCGTTGTCGTCGAACTTGCGGCGCAGCTTGGAAATGGCCACGTCCACCGAGCGGTCGGTGCCGTTGAACTCGATACCGCGCAACCGTTGCAGGATCTGGTCGCGGCTGAGCACTTCGCCGGCATGCCGCGCCAGCACCACCAGCAGGTTGTATTCGCCGCTGGAAAGTTCCACCGGCTGTTCGCGCCAGGTCACTGTGCGCTCGGACAAGTCGATGCACAGGTTGCCCATGATGATCTGGTCGTTGGCCACCTGAGGTTCGGACAAGCTGCTACGGCGCAACAACGTGCGCACCCGCGCCAGCAATACACGCGGCTCGCAAGGTTTGGTGACATAGTCGTCGGCGCCCATTTCCAGGCCCAGCACCTGGTCGTGACTGTCGTCGCGGGCGGTGAGCATCAGGATCGGCAGGCCAGCCGAATCTGCACGCAATAGACGGCACACCTGCAGGCCGTCGAGCCCCGGCAGCATCAAATCGAGAATCACCAGGTCCGGCGGGTTGAGCCTCGCGCGTTCGCGAACGTGATCGCCACGGCTGAGCACGCTGACGTGGTAGCCATTGCGTTCCAGATAGCTGGCAATCAGCTCGGACAGGGCGGCGTCGTCTTCCACCAGGAGGATGTTGGGCATGAAGGTGTTTCCAGAAAAATACAATTATTGGCAGTACACAAATCCAATGTGGGAGCGGGCTTGCTCGCGAATGCGCTGGTTCAGTGAAGTCTGTATCGACTGAAACACCGCATTCGCGAGCAAGCCCGCTCCCACATTGTATCTTTGGTGTTTGCAGTTTTTTTGTAAGGATATACATCCTCGGCGCACTATGCGCCGCACCTTACATTTCTTCACACACCACCTACACAGCTTCACAGCACCAAGGCGCAGGTGACTTTAGGATGCGCCAGTCATTATTGGGATAAGAGCATGTCGAAGAATCTGTTTGCGCCGTTTTGCCTGCTGGCCCTGACCCTCGCCCTCAGCGCTTGCGACAAATCGGCAGCCCAGGCGCCGGAAGCGCCGCTGGCCAAAGTGCGTATCGAAACCCTGCAAGCCAAGCCTTTGTCCATCAGCAGCGAGCTGAGCGGGCGCATTGCCGCGCCGCGCATCGCCGAGGTGCGCGCGCGAGTGGCTGGCGTGGTGATGCAACGGGTATTCAAGGAAGGCCATGACGTGAAACAGGGCGACGTGCTGTTTCGTATCGACCCGGCGCCCTTCAAGGCCGACCTCGACAGCGCCCAAGCCAACCTGAGCAAAGCCGAAGCCAATGCGTTCCAGGCGCGCCTGCAAGAGCAGCGCTACAGCCAGTTGGTGGAAGACAAGGCCATCAGCGGCCAAGACTACGATAACGCCCGCGCCGCCGTGCGCCAGACCAACGCCGAAGTCGCCGCCAACAAGGCCGCTGTCGAACGCGCCAAGCTGAACCTGGGCTACGCCACCGTCACTGCGCCGATCTCCGGACGCATTGGCCGTGCGCTGGTGACCGAAGGTGCACTGGTGGGCCAGAACGAAGCCACCCCGCTGGCAATCATCCAGCAACTGGACCCGATCCACGCGGACCTGACCCAATCCACCCGCGAACTCAACGACCTGCGCCGCGCCTTTCGCGCTGGCAGCTTGAAACAGGTCGGCCAGGACCAGGCCAAGGCCACGTTGATCCAGGACGACGGCAGCCTGTACCCGCTGCCGGGCAAACTGCTGTTCGCCGAGATCAGCGTCGACCCCGGCACCGGGCAGATCATCCTGCGCAGCGAATTCCCCAACCCCGACCTCGACCTGTTGCCCGGCAGCTTTGTACGGGTGCGACTGGAACAAGCGGTCGACAAGCAAGGCATCAGCGTGCCGCAACGCGCCATCACCCGTGACAGCGCGGGTATCCCGATGGTGTTGCTGGTGGACGCCGACCAGACCGTGAGCCAGCAACCGGTTGAACTGGGTGCGGTGGTCGAAGACCGCTGGGTGGTCAGCAGCGGCTTGAAAGCCGGTGACCGCATTGTCGTCGAAGGCCTGCAACATGCGCGCCCCGGTGAAAAAGTCCAGGTAGAGGAATAACCCGCCATGCCGCAGTTCTTTATTGACCGCCCGATCTTCGCCTGGGTGGTGGCCCTGTTCATTCTGCTGGCCGGCGCGCTCGCGATCCCGCAATTGCCGGTGGCCCAGTACCCCAACGTTGCACCGCCTAAAGTCGAGATCTATGCGGTGTACCCCGGTGCTTCCGCGCAAACCCTGGACGAAAGCGTGGTCAGCCTGATCGAGCAGGAGCTTAATGGCGCCGATCACCTGCTGTATTTCGAATCCCAGAGCAGCCTGGGTTCCGCGACCATCACTGCTACCTTCCAACCTGGCACCGACCCGGAAATGGCCCAGGTGGACGTGCAAAACCGCCTCAAGGCCGTGGAGCCACGCCTGCCCCAGGCCGTGACGCAGCAAGGTTTGCAGGTAGAGAAAGTCTCCGCCGGCTTCCTGTTGCTGGTCACCCTGACCTCCAGTGACGGCAAGCTCGATGATGTAGCGCTCAGCGATTACCTGGCGCGCAACGTGATGAACGAACTCAAGCGCCTGGACGGCGTGGGCAAGGCGCAGCTTTACGGTGCCGAACGTGCGATGCGCATCTGGATCGACCCGCAGAAGCTGATCGGTTTCAACCTCACGCCCGCCGATGTAAACGCTGCCATCAGCGCGCAGAATGCCCAGGTGTCAGCCGGCAGCATCGGTGATTTGCCGGGCACCAACACCCAGGAAATCACCGCGGCGATCCTGGTCAAGGGCCAGCTCTCGACCCCGGCGGAGTTCGCCGATATCGTGCTCAAGGCCAACCCCGATGGCTCTACCGTGCGCATCGGCGATGTGGCGCGGGTAGAAATCGGCAGCCAGGAATACCAGTTCTCCACGCGCCTGAATGGCAAGCCCTCCACTGCTGTCAGCGTGCAATTGGCACCGGGCGCGAATGCGCTGAATACCGCCAACCTGGTACGGGCGAAGATGGATGAGCTGTCGCGCTACTTCCCGGCCAACGTGGAATACAAGATTCCGTACGACACCTCGCCATTCGTGAAGGTCTCGATCACCAAGGTGGTCTACACCCTGCTCGAAGCCATGGCGCTGGTGTTTGCGGTGATGTTTTTGTTCCTGCAGAACGTGCGCTACACGTTGATCCCCACGCTGGTGGTGCCGATTGCGTTGATGGGCACCTTTGCCACCATGTTGCTGCTGGGTTTCTCGATCAACGTGCTGACGATGTTCGGCATGGTGCTGGCCATCGGCATCCTGGTGGACGATGCGATTGTGGTGGTGGAGAACGTCGAGCGGATCATGGTCACCGAGGGCCTGTCGCCCAAGGACGCGACGAAAAAGGCCATGGGCCAGATCACCGGGGCTATCGTCGGCATCACACTGGTGCTGGTGGCAGTATTTCTGCCGATGGCGTTCATGCCGGGTTCGGTGGGGGTGATATACCAGCAGTTCTCGCTGTCGATGGCCACTTCGATTCTGTTCTCTGCGTTCCTGGCGCTGACGTTGACACCGGCACTGTGTGCGACCTTGCTCAAGCCCATCGCCAAGGATGACCACCACGCCAAGGGCGGTTTTTTCGGCTGGTTCAACAAACGCTTTGAACAGTTCACCGATCGCTACGAAGGCTGGGTCGCCTATGCCCTCAAGCGCAGCGGCCGTTACCTGCTGATCTACCTGGTGCTGCTGGTGGGGCTGGGACTGATGTTCAGTCGGCTGCCCTCCTCGTTCCTGCCCGTGGAAGACCAGGGTTACACCATTACCGATATCCAGTTGCCGCCTGGCGCCAGCAAGAACCGCACGGTGCAGGTGGCCGAGCAGATCGAAGCGCATAACGCCGAGGAGCCTGGGGTGGGTGATACCACCATGATCATGGGGTTCAGTTTCTCGGGCTCCGGGCAAAACGCGGCGCTGGCATTTACCACGCTCAAGGACTGGTCAAAGCGCAGCAGTGAAGATTCGGCTGCCGCCATTGCCGACCGTGCCAACGCTGCATTCAGCGAGCTCAAGGATGCGATTGCCTACGCCATTCTGCCGCCACCGGTAGACGGCCTGGGCACTTCGAGTGGTTTCGAGTTCCGCTTGCAAGACCGTGGCGGCGTCGGCCACGCGGCCTTGATGGCTGCGCGCACCGAGCTGCTGGCCGCCGCCGAGAAAAGCCCGATCCTGGCCAACGTGCGCGAAAGCGCCCTGGCCGAAGCCCCCCAAGTGCAGTTGGAGGTGGACCGCAAGCAAGCCAACGCACTCGGCGTCTCGTTTGCGGATGTGGGCAACGTGCTGTCGTCGGCCATCGGCTCGGCCTATATCAACGACTTCCCCAACCAGGGCCGCATGCAGCGGGTGGTGGTGCAAGCCGAAGGTGACCAGCGTAGCCAAGTGGCAGACCTGATGAAGATTCACGTGCGCAACAACGCAGGGAAGATGGTGCCGTTGTCGGCGTTTGTCGAGGCCAAGTGGACGCAGGGCCCGGCGCAGTTGACGCGCTACAACGGCTACCCGGCGATTGCCATCAGCGGCGAAGCGGCGCCAGGCCACAGCACGGGTGAAGCGATGAACGAGATCCAGCGGCTGGTCAACCAATTGCCGGCGGGGTTAGGCCAGGAATGGACCGGTTTGTCATTGCAGGAACGTTTGTCCGGCTCCCAGGCGCCGATGCTGTTGGGCTTGTCGCTGCTGATCGTGTTCCTGTGTCTGGCGGCGCTGTATGAAAGCTGGTCGATCCCTACCTCCGTGTTGCTGGTGGTGCCGCTGGGTGTGCTCGGCGCGGTATTGGCCGTGACCTTGCGCGGCATGCCCAATGACGTGTTCTTCAAGGTGGGATTGATCACCATCATCGGCCTGTCGGCGAAGAACGCGATTCTGATCATCGAGTTCGCCAAGGACCTGTATGACCAGGGTGAAGACTTGATGAGCGCTACCCTGAAGGCCGCGCGGCTGCGCTTGCGGCCGATCATCATGACGTCGCTGGCGTTCATCCTCGGCGTGGTGCCACTGGCGATTGCCACCGGAGCAAGCTCGGCGAGCCAGCAGGCGATTGGCACGGGGGTGATTGGCGGGATGATCACCGCGACACTGGCGGTGGTGTTTGTGCCGGTGTTCTTTGTGGTTGTCATGAAGCTGGTCAGGAAAAACCCGAGCTAAACTCGCTCCGGCAAGGGTTATGTGTTGCATTCATGACCACTTACAACCGGATAGGCTATGGTGCTCACAGTCAGCCAATTGTGAGCACTTATGTCGTTCCTAGCCCGCACCCACCCTCGCCTCTCTTGCGCCGCCGTACTGGGCCTTGCCATCGGCATCCTGGTCCCGGCCGATACACTCGTCAGCAAAATCCTCATTGGCTGGAATGCCGGCGTGTGGACCTACCTGGTCTTGATGCTCTGGCTGACCATCAGCGCCAAGGCGCCGGACGTCAAACGCATTGCCGAGATCGAGGATGAAAACGCTGGCCTGGTGCTGTTTGTGGTGTGCATCGCGGCCATCGCCAGCCTGGCGACCATCACCTTCGAACTGGTCGGCAGCAAGGACCTGCCCGCCACCGAGCGTCTACTGCACTACGGCTTCACCGGGCTGACCGTGATCGGCTCATGGCTGTTGATTGGGGTGATTTTCAGCGTGCATTACGCGCGCCTGTATTACACCTGGGACGGCAAGGAGCCGGCGCTGCGCTTTGCCGAGGGGCTGCTGACGCCCAACTATTGGGACTTTTTGTACTTTTCGTTCACCATCGGCGTGGCGGTGCAGACGTCAGACGTCGGCGTGGCCACCCGTAGTATGCGCAAGGTGGTGCTGGGGCAGTCGTTGATCGGTTTTTTGTTCAATACAGCCATCCTTGGCTTTTCGATCAATATTGCGGCGGGGTTGTTTGGTTGAAACGGTATGTGCTCAAAGCCCCTTGACGCTCACCGGAGTTTTTTTATCTCCCTCAATCAGGTTATAGCGATAAACCCGGCCAGGCTGTTTATCGAAAGCGTATTCAAGCCCCGGAATCAAATGCACTTTCCTTGTAGCAGCGCACTTGTCTTCGTCACTGGCTGAGCAATCCTTGAGGCCTTCAATCACCACGACGCTGTTGCCGTTGTTTTTGATGATATAACGCTTGGCACCGTCATCGATCTTAGTCTCAAACCGCGTGTTACTCGGGCGAACGAAGAACACCATCCCGTAGCCAGCCATCACATTGAAGCCCGCCGACATGTTTTTTTCGTAGGTTTCACGCTCAGCCTCAGAGACCGCGAACTTATCCTCCTTCTCAGGAACGACTGGCAGGAAACGAACCCGGAAATAGCGTTCTTTACTGCGATCACCGGTGTACAACAACCGGGTACCCTGCGTGCCTTTTGCCGGCACTATCAAACGCGCCGGGCTCGCCACCAAACCGTCTCGGGTGCTGCCTTCAACCACTTTCAGCGGCTCTTCACGAGCGCCACCTTTCTCGTAGAAAATTTCTTTCACTTCGATTTTCACAAATGCCGTTGACGTCCCGGAGTTATGAATGCGCTTGAGAAAGCTACTTTGACTACCCGGCATAAAGTCATAGAACTGACCAATCTGCAGGCTAGGGCCTGCGTAAACATTCAAGCTCAACAACAAGGTACCAATCACAACGTAAATAAACTTCATGGGATACAACCTCTGCTCAACCCACCTGAATAAGCCTCAGGTTTGCTACGGCCATCAAATATCCGAATCAAATGTTATATAGACAGTACCGCGATAACTGGACCCACTGGCCATGCTGTCTACGTGGGCGCTTGGTACTTCAAAGTGCACCACACTGGGCGCTCGTGAAATCGCACCCGTGGGTGAGAAGCGTTGTGTCTGCATCCCATCCAGTGTCAAGGCGCGCCGTTCCACAGGCAGGCCCACCCCGTCTACCCAAGGGCTGGCCAGACTGACGGACATGTTCACTGGTACTGCGTGCGTACCATTGTTTATCTCGCAGGTATTGGTGCCTGGATGCTCGCATGTAAGGGTTATCTTGAACGGGCTGGACGTCAAAATGAAAAACCGCAGGTCGCCCAGTAATTTCTCGGATTGTCGCCCGTGATTGATCCACTCCAACCAGCCACCCTTGGGTGCCAAGTGGACCCTGTCAGCGGACATGTCGACCTTGACGTCCTGTTTCACGGCCAAGTTCAGATCGAACGTCATCAACGACGAACTGGGTGTCAGGCTACCCATGTTGAAGTCGCTGCCGGCGCCGCCGACAGTGTAGGAAAATGACCCGTGATATCCGCCACTGATCAGCTTTTCCGGTCGAACAGCCTCCAACATGTAGTGAACATCAAGCGTCTCAAGCGTCAGATTGGGGATGTTGTAATCTGAATCTCGCGGGCATGTCGTCACGTTCAGCGGTGATAACCAGAATGCCGCAAACCGCTGGCCATCTAACGCTCCCGCCTGGGAGCTGCCGGCAATACTCTGGCAAGCTCCAGTGCCCGTGGACCATGACGGGGTCATCAAGAAGGCGTGTGCATCGAAATTTGAGAAATTAGGAGCGCCGATAATGCTTTGCGCCGTTGCGTTCAGACGATAGCGCGTACCAACACCCGCAATTCGAATCCTAATCTCTGCGGTTTCGCCAGGGATAGTGTCGTGTTGAACAGTAAACGTACTCCAATTGGCCGGTATACCAAACGGAATCACCTGATTTTGAGCAACCGGCCCTGTCAGGGTAATAGGGAAACTATTACTGCGAATCCCTCGGGAACTGCACTGCGCACTGAACGCAGCCTCAGTGCAATATCCACTTTGCGGCGTCAAGTTAACAATCTGCGCAATAGAGGGATTGCTTGGGTCAGGTTTAATTTCGGCCTGCACATCCAATGCACTGGCCGCACCGGTATAAAGGCCAGTGAGTGCCGAGATCAACACCAGCCGGTTCATTAACTTGGTCATATTACCTTCCTATGCACAGCAGCACGCTGGGCACTGTTATATAAGGCCCGTTCAACTGGCGTTTTCAGTCTTATAAGCAGCATCGGCCAAGGTGTCTGAATGACACCGCAGATCGCCCACCATCAACACATCATTTTCTCGGCGCTGGTTGGCTGGATCGAGCCGGAACTGGCATAACAACTGGCTGTTGTGCCGTACCTCAAGTGTAGGAGAACTCTCGCTCATCTCCAGGGAGAAGAACCCGTCGACCTCACTGACCCCGCGGCTCGCATGGTTGATTACGTGATGGCCCTTCAAGGGTTTACCGCCAGCATCCAGCAGACGCCCCATTACGGTCACCGTTTTCACGATGCGTATCTTGCGATACTCCACCCCGCCTTTATTCAAGTGGTAAGTCGTACGCGCTGGCTGAATCGAAGCCGCTGGCACGTCATTACCCTCAAAATCAAAACTCACCGTGCCACTTTTGTATGCCGAAACCGGGATGAAATTACGTCCGGGGCGCAACATGGCGTTAGTGCCATTGAAGTCATCGGCACGTACCTGAATGTCATCCAGATCGCTCTCTACATCGACGATCATCCCCGCCTCACCCGTCGAGCTCTGGCTACTGAACACGACGTTTTTGCCGCTGATGGCCAAGGTGCTATCCAGGTTAAGCCCACCCGTGACCGCACCATTGTAGGAAGACTGCTGCATGTGCGCCGAACCGCTGACCTTGGCGGTCTTGAAGTCAGCAGTACCTGCCAGGCCGGTGCCATAGGTATCGCTGCTGGCCGTTGCGGAAACGCTTTGCAGGACATGATCCTTCAGGTCGCGCCGATAGGTCACCGATGCATTCGCGTCGCGCGCACCTTCGCGCGAGGTGCGGGAACCAACGCTGCCGGAAAGCTGATGACCGTCCGAGCCCAATGCCATGCGCACACTGAGGTCAATTCCGCGATCGCGCTGATTCGCGGTACCCACGGTACCCGGGCGATCAAACACTGCCACCCGCCAGTCTGCCTGATGACCAAACAACTGCGTGTTACGCGTCCAACTCAAGTCCACCCCCACGCCCTCGCTGTAGCCCTGGCTATGGGAAACCTGCGCGCTGACCGAACTCTTACTGCTTATTCGCTGGTTCAGCGACAACGCAGTGCTACTGGTTTGCCCATTGAAGGTATTACGGGTGCGGGTTTGCGTACCGTCAGGCAGCACTTCGTATGTATTGCGAGTGTCCAGCCAACTACGCTGGTGGCGCAGCACCAGGCTGCCACCGTCGTACCGATGCACGCCTTGCACCTCAATCCCCGTCCCCTCGCCTTTCGTCTGGGAAACACTGGTATAGAGCGAGGTTTTGTCGCTCGCCGTCCATTCGGCGGAGGTGCCCAGTTGCAACTGGTCCTTGACCTGCCGAGCGGACAGCCCCAGTACAACACGCGGGTGCAACAGGAAATTGAATGCAGCACCGGCAGTCGGGGCACCTTCATCATCTTGCTGCCAATTGCTGAGCAAACGGCTTTCGCGCCCGGCAAACAGGTTGTAACGCCAGCGATTCTCCGGATTACCCCAGTTGGCAGGCTTGTAGATCAGCTCGGAAGTACTGGAGATGACCTGGCCGTCTTCCAGCAAACGGACTTCTACCTCGTAAATTCCGCCAGGCAAGGGCCGGGTATCCAAGGTTTGCAAACCACTGGCGACTTGTTGGCTATTGATCAGCATGCCATTGCGGTAGATCTCTGCTACGGCCTGACGGTTGGGCGTTACGGTAATCGGGTACAGGCTGGGTTGCAGAATGTCGACGACCAGGCTGTCGGAACTGCCGTACATTACGCCAAGCACTGTGTCCGGCCCCAGGCCGAGTGTGCGGGCTGGCCGGGTCAAGCCTTGGGTAGTCGGGGTGAAGTAACCGGCACGCACAAAAGTACCGGCCATTTCCCGTTGCGCATGCAACTCGTGCACAGCGTGATTCACACCGGTGCTCACCCCCGCCATACGCGAGATTTGTGCATTAAAGGTGTGTGTCCAATTCCCCAGGCTCGCACTCGCCTCAAGGCCATAACGCCCTGCGGGGTTCTGCTGCTGGCCACCACTGATGTTCAACTGGTTGCGCACGATCAAACCAACACTGCCGTCTTCGGGCTGATCATGGAACTGTTTGGTCTGAGAGCTACGCTCAGCATTGGCCGTGACCAAAGACACCATGGAGTCTTCCAGGCTGTAGTGCACGCTCAGCAACTGGCGGGGGCAACCACTTTTGCACGTCCCCAGCACCACGCCTTGGCTCAGGAACGCCGACCACTCGTCGCGTTCGGCGGGCGGCACATCACTGTCGCGAGCATCGGTGAAATTGACCAAAGTCACCCGCTCATCGCGGGACAACAAAATCATTGCCTCGCCGAGAAACTGTTGATCGACTTCCACCCGAACAGCCAACGGCACATCAAAAAAGAACTCGTGAAACTCTGCGGGGAGACCTTCGGCCTGCTGCAACAAACTAACGGATTTAACCGCCGTTTTGGATTCTTCGGCGAACGCGCCGGCGCAAAAAATTAGCGCAAGCGCCCCCGCAATTGGAGTTTTCGAAAACATGAAGATATCTCGAGTTAACGCTTGCGCGTGCAAATAAGAATGCGACCGTACAAAGGCGCGGTCGCACAATAAAAACACTGACTTAGTTTTATTATTTAACGACTATCAAGAAGCGTCGAACATCACACGCACAACACCGGTATAGTTACCTTCTTTGTAGCCGCCCGCTGGCTCAACCGGGGTGATTTGCATAGGGGCAATGATTTCAGTCACTGCAGCGTCAGCGGCAACTACCGACACAGCGGTATCTTTAATAAGAGTTACACCATTGAAGCTAATGTTCAGATCGATGGACTCGCTACCTGCAGTCATGCCAACCGGATCCTGCAAGGTGGCGGTAATGGCGGGGTTGCCAGTAGCGCCCGCAGCAGAGCTTTTGGCCTTGAAGTTACGGGTAGTGCTATCCAGTTTCTGAGCGGCATCATTCCAGATCAACTGTTGAGGCATAGTTACAGTGCCGTGATCAACAGGTTGCACATAAAAATCAGTGCTTGGGATGTCAGCGAATACCTGAACATCATGAGTCTGTGGAGTTGCCATAGCCGCCGAAGAAGCGATTGCCAGCGCCAGTACCGAAGACGTCATTGCGAATTGCTTGAACATTTATTTCACCATCAAATAACAGTTAAGTAAGAGTGCACACTTTAGCCACACTGACAAAAGTTCGGCACTGGAACGTTGAACAACTTCCGGGAGGTCATTGCGTTTCAACGGGGCGCATCTTCTGATATTTTTTGGAACGCACGCATAGGCATAGTCCGACATGGACGTAGGACTAATCCCAAGAAATATGAATTCTGGTTTTTTTTCGGCAGCAGAGATGTTGAATTTCCCAACGCTTCAGGCGAACAAACCTACAGCCGCATCAACCAATAGCTGTCGGAAATTGCCTACAAAGGCGCCCTGAGGAAAGGGAGGCATGGCCACATGCAAAAAAAATCCCGATGCAGACGCATCGGGATTCATTGAGGCAATGGCTTGACGGTGCAACCTAGCGCTTGAACGGGATTCCTATAGGAGGGTATTGGATGGTTTCGCGGTCGGACGAGTTCCCCGTCGCGTCAACAGCCCGGACTCCGAAGGTATACCGAACACCCGGTTCAAGATCTGTCACTGCGAACTGGGTCTCCTTGGTGGTTCCCAATTCAACGCCGACACCCTGATCAACGTGATAAGTAATATCCCTAGAGCTGTCGTAAGACGGATCCCAGCTGATGATTGCGCCAACGTTGGAGATGCGCAGGTCTGTGGGTTTGGTGGGGTCAGTAAAATCCCGAAAGCTGACTTCAATACAAGTAGGATCAGAAAAATGAAACTGCTCATCAAAGGTACGAATACAATACTGATGTGTTCTGCCTTGTTCTGGGCTGGTATCGGTATAAGGCGGGGCAGAAGGAGTATCCAGCAACTGACCGTCTCGGCGCAATTCGTAACGAGGACGCCCTATTTCAACTACGCCATCATTCCAAAAAAAGGAAACCTGAGTATCAGTTTGGCCATACTCAGTAAAAAAGCTCGGCGCTATTGGCTTGAAGGTCTCCCGTGTTTTAACTTCAAAAAATGCCTCACGTGGCCCCCCGCCTAAGATTGGAAAGGCTGTCACCTTGAGTCTGTATGTCCTATTTTTATGGAGCCCCTCGTATACAAATGTATTCAACTCGGTAGACCATCTCCCCACAATTGGCATTGATGGCTCTGGCAGCGTTACGTCAGTAACCATATAAACCTCATAGATGGAGTCGTCACCTCCGTATTCAAATTCCACCCAAGTTTCACCATGGTCCAACTGATTGAGATATAGTCCCGTTGCGACAACATGAGCAGTTTTCTGATTCGCCTCTTTTATAAAATCCGCCATCGCCGGCTCAAGAACAAATGAACCTGAGTGCTTTCTGGCACTACCAGGATCATTTCTTTTTTTCATAACCATGTCAGTTCTCCACACGCATCGTTATAAAACAAATAACCGCCTGTTTTGCCCCTCTAATCATTCACAAAATAATGCGTTGGGTACACTAGCAACTCTGCTAGTCGGGGTAGCGTTCTCGGCCGCACGCGAGAATCACGCCACAATCAACCTGTTATTTTTCAC
This sequence comes from Pseudomonas sp. PGPPP1, assembly GCF_002255865.1. Classification (NCBI taxonomy): domain Bacteria; kingdom Pseudomonadati; phylum Pseudomonadota; class Gammaproteobacteria; order Pseudomonadales; family Pseudomonadaceae; genus Pseudomonas; species Pseudomonas sp. PGPPP1. Next base: position 89,994 of record NZ_NKIG01000002.1, read on the forward strand.
AGGTTTCAACCACTCCAAATCACGCTATAAGACTTGTCCATCTCCCAAGAAAAACACCAGGGATCATCGGGGCCCCAGCCATGTTCACAACACGCTCAGATCCAGGCTACAGCCCTTCCCACACCCACGACATGAGTGCCAAGGTGCTGCCACTGTCATTATCCACCCGAGAACGCGAAATCCTCCACTGGTGCGCACTGGGCAAATCATCCTGGGAGATTGGTCAGATCCTCAACTGCACCGAAGCAGGCGTGAACTATCACTTTTGCAATATTCGTCGAAAATTTGGCGTGCATACCCGCTGGCAGGCACTCGTCATAGCGCTGGAGGCGGGCATGATAAAGACCGATGAGCACACTGCGGTGAGGTCATCAGAAGCAGCGCTAAACGAGTGACAACCCCATGCCAGTCCGCAACCCCACTTTCAGCCAACAAGACCAAGGCTGGAACACCGAAGGCACCGTCGACTACACCCGCCACTACTGCCGAATCATCACCGGCCAGGCGTCGCAAAGCGTCAGCGTCACGCCGCTGGCTTCGTACCGTTTGCGCTTCTACACCCAAGTCATTTTCAAGGGCAGTGGCGAGCTGGTGATCCAGCCTGAGCCCCCCGCGGTCGCGCAGCATTGGGCCTATACCGCGTTTCACCCTTGGGCAAAGCGGGAGCTCACGTACGACGTGCCAGCGGGCACGAGTAACCTCACGCTGCGGCTGATCGGCAGCGCGGGCGAGGTGTGTTTTGATGAGTTTTATTTCGAGGAAGTGACGTTACCCCCGGACCCGGAGCTGATTAAAAACCCCGAATTCGATGAGCAACTCAATGACTGGACTGTTCTGGCGCCTCCGGGGACGGTCACCATCATCTCGACTTACTGTCAGGTGACCCTGGGTGGCACGCTGTACCAAGACATCCTCGTCGAGGAAGGCAAGACCTACAGGTTCCGCTTGCTGGCCCGCACACCCTTCTCCGGATCCGGGGTAGCGCGGCTGTTTGACACAAACGACCTAGGCAATGAACTGTTGCGTATCGACATGTCAGGGGCGGATTCATTCACGCTGTTCCAGCAAGACGTTCTGGTGCCTACAGGCACGACTTCACTGCGTGTGCAAATGACTTCGCCTTCGACACTTCACCTGGAATCCGTATCCTTCAAACTGCCCTGAACAGGCCCATGAGCGTGGCCGGCCCGTGCCACGCCCTTGGGCTCTATCCATCAGAAGCTGTAACGCACCCCTACGTTTGCACCCCACGGCTGATCCACACGCTCGCCCTTGGCATGCTCGAAATCGGCATGCAGTTGCAGGTGCTGAGACAGGGACACCGCCACGCCAGCGCCAAAGTCGACGCGCGAGCCGGACAGGTCGTTGTCGAATTTATGGTTGTTGATTGATACCTGGTTGTTCTTCGCAAACTCATGTACCAGCGCCGTGCGCAGGTAAGGCTGCACCAAGCTGCCGTCGTCCAGCACAATATCCAGCCCGACGGTCACACCCGCCTTGCCTTGCAAGGAATGGGTGTTCTGCCCCTTGGCTTGCATGCCGTTGTCCAGGCGATAGTCCTTGCCCCCTACGGCCACCGCAGAAGCCTGGGCGAAGGGTTCGACGAAAAGGTCGTTATCGAGCTTGAGGTGCTGGCCGATTTCGGCAGAGACACCGACTGCGTTGGTGCCATAGCTGCCTTTGGCCTGGCTGCCATCGCTGAGGCCGACCTTGGCGCTGCTTTCAAAACGGTTGGCCTTGATCACACCGTCGAAGTAGAAGCCGGTGTCGGTATCCAGCCACGTTGCATAGAGGCCCGCGTAATAGCTTTTGATCGTACCGGTGGTGCCGCGGGCCATATCGAGGTCGGAGGTGCTGTGCCCTGCCATGACGCCCACCAGCCAGGGGGTGCCGTTGTTCAGGGACGTATCGGCACCCAGGGAAAACCCGTGTTGCAGCTGTTTGTAGCCCACACCGTTGGCACCTTCCACCGCATATTTGTTGCCATAGCTGCGAATCCAACCGCCCGCCTGGCCGTCGTTGTGGCGCAGTTCACCCATACGGGTGCGCAGCGAAGTGGCTTCGCCATACCAGGCCGTCGGCGTGGCATTGAACAGGCCCAACACCGAGCGTGTGCCGGGGCTGATGACCCGCTGATTGGGGTCCAGGAACCAGTCGTTACCTACCTGCTTGAGGCCGTAGGACCAGGCGCCGATATCCACCGAACCACCCAATAGTGCGAACTGCGCATCACCGCCACCGGTATGCACGATATGCACATCGCCAGGGGAAACAGGCTCAGTGCCACTGGCAGCGATCAGCACGTCATGGTTACCGCTGGCGTTGCCTGCAATGTTCAGGAAGTCGTTCAGGCCACGGGCGAAATCGGCGCCCATGATGAACGTGCCATTGCCGCTGAGTGAGTCGGCATTGAGTTGGTAGAAGGCGTCCGACTCGCCGAACTTTACCGTACCGCCGGCCAGGGTCATGGCACCCACCAGGCTGTTGCCGGTCAGGGTCCAGCTGGATTGGTCGCCGATACTCAGCTCATTCACATTCAACAAGGCGCCAATCAAGGACGAGCGGTTCTGAAGGCTCAAATTGGCCGTGCTGCCCGCCTCGACGATTACATCGCCCTGTAGGTGGCTGTTATCGACCGTCATATTGGCGGTGGCACTGCCGGTGACCTCCAGCAGGTTGCCATTGCCCCCGATCAGCCTGGAACCGTTGTTGACCTGGATAGTGGCTTGGGGGTCGCGTCCTGGCGCGCCAGCCACGACAATGGCCGCGCCCGATTCTCCTTGAACGGTAGAGCCGTCCAGCACCAACGAGGCGCCACCGGTACTGCCAGCGACTCCCGTCATGCGCACGCCGTTCTGCTCCCCTATGAGGGTGCTTCCCTCGGCGAAGGCGGCGCCATGGGCCAGGAGCAAGCCGGTGCTACCCGTCGCAGTACCCTGGACCCACGAATCGGTGAGGTGCAACTCACTCAATTGACTGACTGATGCACCCGCCAGGGCACCATAAATCTCACTGCCAAACACATTCGCACGGGAACCGCCAAGGCTGCCTGCGGCCCGATTGAGCATCAACCCGATGCTGGAGCTGCTTTGAATGCGGCTGCCTGCAATGGTTGCTGTGCCATTGGTGAGTTCCATCGCGACACTGCCTGGCGCTGTTGCAGTAACCTCGGCACCGGCGAGGTCGACCGTAGAACCGTCCTGTGCGCGGATCGGCCCGACAGTACTGCCAGCGTTGACGGTGATGGCGGCGCCACTGCTGCTGATAGAACCCGCCGAGGCGCCGTTGACGATCAGGTTCGCACCAGAGAGCACCATCCAATCATGGGTAGGATCACCCGCCTCAATGGTGTAGGTGTCACCTGGATTGACGATCTGTGGCAGGGCCTGTGCGGGCATTGCGCCAGCCAACAACAAGGTCAGCGTCGGCACTTTGATTGCCAGGGATAAAGGGGATGGCTTGAAACGAAACAGTGTCGACATGATGTGACCCTCTGTCCATAGGCGAAGTGCCGGGGGTTAAAGAGGGCTCGACGGTACAATTCATTGAGGCCTGAATAAGTAAGACTTATCCGAAGGCGGCGAGTGACGCGGCGTTCAGCCAAGTAAGACGCTTTAGCAGGTGTGCGGCCTAACGCTGGAAATTACGGCCCGATAGTGCCACCGAGATCAAGCTCTTGTTCCCGGCAAAGTCCGTCAGTTGGTAATAAAAGCGATAGAAACCATTGGGCAGTCCTTCAAACGCTCGGACTGGCAAATTGAAGGTTGTAGGTACTGCGTCCAGCGGCAAGCTATCCAGGGAAGGCTCGCTCCCAAGGGGTGCAACGGTGCTGAACCAGATACCGGTGATGGCATCTCCTGCCGCCCATGCTATGTGACTGCGGATCACAAAGTTAAAGCCTCCAGGGTTGGTATCGAGGGTGGCTTGGTTGATATCGACACCCGCAGGCAGCTCCGCTGGGTAGTCGGCCTCGGGGGGCTGGGTCGAGCCAGCGACATCCTGATACGGCGCGTAAAAGTCCAGGTCCATGCGGCTCTCTTGGGAAAAGTTGCGGTAGTCACCGTCATCCCCCGAGCGCACCTTGAACCGCAGGCCAAAGCTGCCGTGCGCCAAGACGCTCAGTGGGATCTTGACCGCTACCGAGGGAGCCGTGGGCGCTGTCTCAAAATAGGTGTCGTACAGTCGGATCCAGAATGAAGTCCCCGCTGGCTGCACCTCACATAGCAAAAGGTCGTGGTCCCGCGGACCGTCCCACAGAGCACACATGAGCAACAGTTCACCCGCGTTGATCAAATAGGGGCTGTACAGCAGGTCATCGACGCTGTTGAGCGCCTGGGGAAAAAGCGCGGGTTTCAGATTGGGGTTATCCCAACCCGGTTGCTTCAGTGGGTCAAAAAAGACGATGGTCATCTGAACATCTCCCAGGGGATTGCTACACAGGTTAAGCAGCATGCCCGGCAAGGCGTAACTGTCAGAAATCACAGATGGCTTGTGCACCTGACGAAACGCACCTTGACGAATTTTTTGATCTGGTGTCTTCTGAAACCGGTTTCATACTTCCAATAAGAAAGGCCAGGCCACATGACTTCCTTCTCCGTCGCCCAACGCAGCCGCGTGACCATGCTTGATGTGGCCCGCCACGCCGGCGTCTCCAAGGCCAGTGTTTCGCGGTTTATCGGCGACGACCGCGCCCTGCTCTCCGATGCGATTGCCTTGCGCATCGAACACGCCATCGAACAGCTCGGCTATCGTCCCAACCAAATGGCCCGCGGCCTCAAACGTGGGCGCACGCGCTTGATTGGCATGCTGGTGGCCGATATTCGCAACCCCTATTCCATTGCCGTGATGCACGGCGTCGAAACCGCCTGCCGCCAGCACGGCTACAGCCTGGTGGTATGCAACACCGACCGTGATGACGAGCAAGAGCGCCAGCACTTGGCTGCGCTGCGCTCGTACAACATCGAAGGGTTGATCGTGAATACGCTCGGTCATCACTTGGACCAATTGCTGGAACTGCAACGGGAAATGCCTCTGGTGCTGGTAGACCGCAAGGTCGAGCCGCTGCACAGCGACTTGGTGGGTCTGGATAACCCGGCGGCTGTGCGCATGGCGGTGGAGCATCTGCAACAACAGGGTTATCGCGAAGTGTTGCTGGTGAGTGAAGCGACCGATGGCACCAGTTCGCGGTTGGAACGTATTGAAAGCTTTAAGCATGAAATTACCAGCCGCCCGCAGCTGGCCGGCGCCGTGTTGGAGTTGAACGCCGAACTGGAACACCACCTGCAACGCTTCCTGGCCAAAACCGGCCCCAAGGCGGTGTTCTGCGCCAACGGTGTTGCAGCATTGGCCTGTACTCGCGCACTCAAAGACCTGGGCTGCAACCTGTTTGAAGATGTCGGCCTGATCGCCTTGGATGACCTGGATTGGTACCCGCTGGTGGGCACGGGTATCACCGCCCTCGCCCAACCTACCGAGGCCATTGGCGCCACAGCCTTCGACTGTTTGCTCAAGCGCCTGCGCGGCGATACTGAACCGACGCGCACTCTAGATTTCCTGCCCCAATTGATTATCCGGGGTTCAACACAAACCGTTGTGGGAGCCCTAACCAAGTAGTGAGCGGGCTTGCCCTCAGGTTTTGAATCACGCACAAAAATGAAACCGGTTTCAGAGGTAAATAACAATGCATAAATACCCCGTGTCTATCAGTCTTTCCAGCTACGGCGCCGACGTGGTTCGCCAGCAAGGCCAACTCAGTTTTGTCGAGCTGCTCAAGGCCGCCGGCGCCCAGCGCATCGAGTGGCGTGAAGAATTACTGACCACCGAGCGCCCGGCCGAACTGGCCCAGGCCGCTGCGCAACACCAGTTGGAATCGGTGTTTTCATCGCCCCTGGAGCTGTGGGTGGCCGGCCGCGCGCAACCCAATGCCGAACTCGCCGCTACCCTGGACCGCGCCCAGGCCTTTGGTGCCCGTTGGCTAAAAGTCTCCCTCGGCTACTTTACCGACACAAACGACCTGGAAAGCCTGCATGCCCTGCTCGCCCAACACCCGGTGCAACTGCTGGTAGAAAACGACCAGACCCTGCACGGCGGACGCATTGAACCGATGCAGCGTTTTTTCACTGAAGTGGAACGCCTGGGCCTACCCGTGAAGATGACGTTCGATATCGGCAACTGGCAGTGGCAAGACCAATCCGCCCTCACCGCCGCGCGCCTGCTGGGCCGACACGTTGACTATCTGCACTGCAAGGCCGTGGCCAGGCGTGCAGACGGCAAATTGGTCGCGCTACCGCCTGGCGCCACCGACCTGCATCTGTGGGAACAACTGCTCAAGCACATGACTCAAGGGATTACCCGGGCAGTGGAATTCCCGTTGCAAGGCGATGACCTGGTGGAGGTCACCGCGCAGCAGGTCGACACCCTCGCCCGCTTGGGCCAGCCACGTGTGGAGAACGCTCATGTCTGAGATCGATATCCTGTCGTTCGGTGAAACCATGGCGATGTTTGTCGCCGAGCAAACGGGCGATCTGGCCCACGTTGCACAGTTTCATAAACGTATTGCGGGTGCTGACAGCAATGTTGCCATTGGCTTGTCGCGGCTGGGTTTTAACGTCACCTGGCTGAGCCGAGTGGGCAATGATTCCCTTGGGCGCTTTGTGATCGACACGTTGCAAAAGGAAGGCCTGGATTGCCGGCATGTGGCAGTCGATCCGTTGCATCCCACCGGCTTCCAGCTCAAGTCCCGCGAAGAGGCTGGCGCTGATCCCCAGGTGGAATACTTTCGCAAGGGTTCGGCGGCCAGTCATTTGTCTATCGCGGCGATCAGCCCGGCGCTGCTCAACGCCCGCCACCTGCATGCCACTGGCATTCCGCCCGCGTTGTCCGAGGCTACTCGTGAGCTGTCCACCGAATTGATGACGCAAATGCGCAAGGCCGGGCGCAGCGTATCGTTCGACCCGAACCTGCGCCCGTCGCTGTGGGCCAACCAGCAGACAATGATTCGCGAAATCAACGCCCTCGCCGCCCACGCCGACTGGGTCTTGCCAGGCCTGGGTGAAGGCCGTTTGCTCACCGGTTTTGATGACCCGGCCGATATCGCCGCGTTTTACCTCGACCAGGGTGCCGAGGCCGTCGCGATAAAACTCGGTCCGGATGGCGCTTATTACCGCACCCAGATGGATCAAGGCTATGTCGCCGCAGTCCGCGTGGACAAAGTGGTCGACACCGTCGGCGCCGGCGATGGCTTTGCGGTAGGCATGATCAGTGCGCTGCTGGAAAGCGCCAGCTTCCCCGAAGCCGTACAGCGCGGCAACTGGATCGGCAGCCGCGCCGTGCAAAGCCGCGGGGACATGGAGGGTTTGCCCACTCGCCGGGAATTACCCACCACCAACGTCGCATAACCCACTACCTGTTGCCACAACTACAACAAGCTCAGGAGCAACCCCATGGAAACCGTGAAACTCGCCACCCGCCGTTGGTGGTACATCATGCCCATCGTTTTTATCACCTACAGCCTGGCGTACCTGGACCGCGCCAATTATGGCTTCGCCGCCGCCTCAGGAATGGCCGAAGACCTGATGATCACCCCCGGCATGTCGTCGCTGCTGGGGGCGCTGTTTTTCCTCGGTTACTTTTTCTTCCAGGTGCCAGGGGCGATCTATGCGCAGAAGCGCAGCGTCAAGAAGCTGATTTTCGTCAGCCTGATCCTGTGGGGCGGCCTGGCCACCCTCACCGGCGTGGTATCCAACGCCTATATGCTGATCGTGATTCGCTTCATGCTCGGCGTGGTCGAAGCGGCGGTCATGCCGGCGATGCTGGTGTACCTGTGCCACTGGTTCACCCGCGCCGAACGCTCGCGTGCCAATACCTTCCTGATCCTCGGCAACCCGGTGACCATGCTGTGGATGTCGGTGGTGTCGGGCTATCTGGTGCAGCATTTCAGCTGGCGCTGGATGTTTATCATCGAAGGCCTGCCCGCCGTGCTGTGGGCGTTTATCTGGTGGAAATTGGCAGATGAACGTCCCAAGGACGCCAAGTGGCTAAGCGACGACGAAAAATCCGCGCTGGAAAGCGCATTGGCTGCCGAACAGGTGGGCATCAAGGCGGTTAAAAACTACGCCGAGGCCTTCCGCTCGCCCAAGGTGATCGTGCTGGCGTTGCAGTTCTTTTGCTGGAGCATCGGCGTGTACGGCTTTGTGCTGTGGCTGCCATCAATCCTCAAGGCCGGGTTGAAGATGGACATGGTCGAAGCAGGCTGGCTGTCGGCGCTGCCGTATCTGGCGGCGGTGATCGGCATGCTCGTGGTGTCTTGGGGCTCGGACAAGCTGCAGAAGCGCAAGCGCTTTGTGTGGCCGCCGTTGCTGATCGCGTCCATTGCGTTCTATGGCTCCTACGCGCTCGGGGCTGAACACTTTTGGTGGTCCTACACCCTACTGGTGATCGCCGGGGCCTGCATGTATGCACCCTACGGCCCGTTTTTCGCCATCGTTCCAGAAATCCTGCCCGCCAACGTTGCCGGAGGCGCCATGGCGCTGATCAACAGCATGGGTGCCCTCGGTTCGTTCGGCGGCTCCTACCTCGTGGGCTACCTCAACAGCAGCACCGGCTCGCCCGGCGCTTCCTACTTATTAATGAGCGGCGCGCTGCTGCTGTCGGTGGTGCTGACCATTTTCCTCAAGCCCGGCGCCAGCGACCGCTCGCCGACGCCCACCCTCGAATTGAAGGTCAAGACCGCATGAAAAAGTCTGTCGTGTTGTACAAGAAACTCTCCGCGCCGCTGATGGCTCGCCTGCATGAACAGGCGGACGTCACGTTGATCGAGGCGCTGGACGAAAGCGGCCTGGCCAAGCTGCGCGAGGCCCTGCCCGGTGCCCACGGCCTGTTGGGCGCCAGCCTGCGCCTGGACGCCAAGTTGCTTGACCTGGCGCCGCAACTGGAGGCAGTGGCCAGCGTGTCCGTGGGGGTCGACAACTACGATATCGACTACCTGACCGAGCGCGGCATTCTGCTCAGCAACACTCCGGACGTACTCACCGAAACCACCGCCGACACCGGCTTTGCGCTGATCCTGGCCACTGCCCGCCGCGTGGTGGAACTGGCCGACATGGTGCGTGCCGGCCAATGGAGCAAAAACATCGGCCCCTCGCATTTCGGCACTGACGTGCACGGCAAGACCCTGGGCATCATCGGCATGGGGCGTATCGGTGAAGCGCTGGCCCAGCGTGGGCACTTTGGCTTTGGCATGCCGGTGATCTACCACAGCCATTCGCCCAAGCCGTTGGTGGAAAAACGCTTTGGTGCGCAGTACCGCAGCCTGAACGCGTTGCTGCAAGAGGCCGACTTTGTGTGCCTGACGTTGCCGTTGACGGCTGAAACCGAGAAGTTGATCGGCGCCGAGGAGTTTGCGCTCATGGGCCCCGAGACGATCTTTATCAACATCTCGCGGGGCAAGGTGGTGGATGAGGCGGCGCTGGTCGAGGCCCTGCAACAACGCACCATTCGCGCGGCGGGGTTGGACGTGTTTGAGCGTGAACCGCTGAATCACGACTCACCGTTGTTGCGCTTGAACAACGTGGTCGCCACACCGCATATCGGCTCGGCAACCCATGAAACGCGGGAGGCGATGGCGAAGTGTGCGGTGGATAATCTATTGCAGGCGTTGGCCGGGGAAAAGCCGCAAAACCTGGTGAACCCAGCAGCCTGGACTCAGTAACCCTGACACACCGCTGAAAAAACTGTGGGAGCTGGCTTGCCTGCGATAGCGGTGAATCAGCCAATGATGCATTGACTGACAGGTTGCTATCGCAGGCAAGCCAGCTCCCACAGGGGGTTTTGTGTGGTGATGGTTAGATAACGAACCTCGCCACCATCCCATTCAAATCCACCGCCAGGCGCGACAGCTCATGGCTGGCCGCACTGGTCTGGTTGGCACCCGCGGCTGACTGGGTGGCCAGGTCGCGGATGTTCACCAGGTTGCGGTCCACTTCACGGGACACCTGCGCCTGTTCTTCAGATGCGCTGGCGATCACCAGGTTGCGTTCGTTGATCAAACTGATCGACTGGGTAATCTGCTCCAGCGCCACACCAGCAGCGCGGGCCATTTCCAGGGTGTTCTGGGTGCGCAGGTTGCTCTGTTGCATGGACTGAACCGCCTCACCGGTACCATTTTGGATGCCGGCAACCATCTTCTCGATTTCCTGGGTCGACTGCGCGGTGCGATGGGCCAGGGCTCGCACTTCGTCTGCGACGACCGCAAAACCACGCCCCGCTTCACCGGCGCGGGCTGCTTCAATGGCTGCGTTAAGCGCCAACAGGTTGGTCTGTTCGGCAATCGCGCGGATTACGTCCAACACCTTGCCAATATCACGGCCCTGCGTGGCCAGGCCTTCGATCAGCACGGCGGTGTTTTGCACATCCTGGGTCATGGTCTGGATCGCGCCGACCGTTTCCACTACCCGGTCGCGGCCTTCGCGTGCGGCCTGGTTGGACTGGCCAGACGCCTCGGAAGTGGACACAGCGTTACGCGCCACTTCTTCCACTGCAGCGGTCATTTCGTTGACGGCTGTGGCGGCCTGGTCGATTTCGTTGTTTTGTTGTTGCAGACCTTTGGAGGCCTCCTCCGTGACCGCACTCAACTCTTCGGCGGCAGACGCCAACTGCGTGGCCGAGCCGGCGATGTGCTGGATGGTCTGGCGCAGGTTGGCTTGCATCGCGGCCAGGGCGATGAGCAGGCGCGCGGGCTCATCCTTGCCGTCGTCTTCGATGACTTTGCTCAAGTTGCCACCGGCAATGGTCTGCGCCACTTCCACGGCTTTGCGCAATGGCGTAACGATGCTGCGGGTCAACAACCAGGCCAACAATACCGTCAGTAATGCTGCAGCAACCGACACGACGATGACACCAGTGATTGCGCCTTGATAGCTTTCGCCAGCTTCAGCGTCGGCATCCTTGGCATCCGCCGCGTTGATGGCGATCAGCTTGTTCAACTGCTCGCCCATCAAGTCGGTGCCATCCTTGATGCGGGTGTTGATAAGACTGCGCATGTCCTCGACCTTGCCTTGCTTGGAGAGGGCTAGCATCTCGGACTGGGCCTTGAGGTAGTTGTCCAACGTACTGACAAACGTCTTGTACAGCGCCGCCTCCTCCGGACCCGCAGGCAGTGCTGCGTAACCGGCCTGGGCGGTCTTCACTTTATCGGCCAGCACGCCCATGCGGATTTCGGCTTCTTGCAGGCCAGCAGGCTCGCGATTAACCAGTACGCGGAACGACAGGATGCGCAAGCGCAGCACGTTCTCTGTGATAGTGCCCAGGTAGGTGACGCTGGGCACCTGGTTCGCACTCATGTCTATCGAAGATTGCCGTATCTGCGTCATGCGGTTGACCGCAAACACCCCCAGTAAAACCACTAACAACGCGATGAATGCGAAGCCGAGAAACGCACGCGGGGCAATATTCAGATGACGGAGGGACATAGGGGATGCTCTCAGAAGTAGTGTTTGCGAGCGTCCCTGCCGCGAAACGATCAGCCGGTGGCAACGCGCCGGACTGACCTTTGGCACCACTGTTGTCGTTGGAGTGTGGGCCTATATCCAATATCGGCAGGGGCTGCGGTTTAGCGCAGGGCGCTCATAAATATTTTTTTACACTTCTGACGATCGGCGCTTTCTGGCATCCTGCGCCTCCCATTTCTGACCCGAGCCCGCATTTTGTCTGACGCTCAAGCCCCCCGCCCCCGCTATAAATCCGATCTGATCTACGGCTTGGAAGACCGCCCGCACTTCACCGCAGCAATTTTTGCAGCGCTGCAGCACGTGCTCGCCAGTTTCGTCGGCATCATCACGCCCACCCTGATTGTTGGCGGCGTACTCGGCCTGGAAAGCGAAGTGCCCTACTTGGTGAGCATGGCGCTGTTCGTGTCGGGGCTGGGTACTTTTGTGCAGGCGCGCAAGTTCGGGCCTATCGGCTCGGGGCTGTTGTGCCTGCAAGGCACCAGCTTTTCGTTTATCAGCGTGATCCTCAGCGCGGGCTTCATGGTCAAGGCGCGCGGCGGCGGCACCGACGAGATCCTTTCGACGATCTTTGGTATCTGCTTTTTTGCGGCGTTTATCGAAGTGGTGCTCAGCCAGTTCATCGGCAAACTGCGCAAGCTCATCACTCCCGTGGTCACCGGCACCATCATCACCTTGATGGGCTTGTCGCTGATCAAGGTGGCCGTCACCGACATGGCCGGCGGCTTCGGTGCCAGCGACCTGGGTGCTGCAAGCAATATGGGCCTGGCGGCGCTGGTGCTGCTGACCATTGTGGTTCTTAACCGTTTCAACAACCCGTTCCTGCGCTTGGGCTCGATCGTGATCGGCCTGACCCTGGGCTTCGTCGTGGCCTGGTTGATGGGCCGCGTCGACATGGCAGCGCTGCCCCACGTGCCGTTGATCAGCGTGCCGGTGCCGTTCAAGTACGGCTTCTCGTTCGACTGGGTGGCGTTTATCCCGGTGGCGGTGATCTTCCTGATTTCGCCGTTGGAAGCGGCCGGTGACCTGACGGCCAACTCGATGATTTCCCAGCAGCCGGTCAAGGGCCCGCTTTATATCAAGCGCATCAAGTCGGGCTTGTTGGCTGACGGCCTTAATTCGGCAATGGCCGCGACCTTCAACAGCTTGCCGATGGTGACCTTCGCCCAGAACAACGGCGTGATCCAGTTGACCGGCGTGGCCAGCCGTTACGTGGCGTACTTCATCGCTGGCCTGCTGGTGCTGCTGGGGCTGTTCCCGATGATCGGCGCAGTGCTGCAACTGATGCCCAAGCCGGTACTGGGCGGTGCCACCCTGATCATGTTCGGCACCGTGGCCGTGGCGGGAATCAAGATTCTCGCCGAAGCCGGGCTGCATCGGCGCAATGTGCTGATCGTAGCGATCTCCCTCGGCATGGGCCTGGGCGTCGCTGCCGTGCCGGAAGTGCTGCGTGACCTGCCCAAGGCGCTGCACAACATCTTTGAATCGCCGATCACCGTGGGCGCGTTCTGTGCAATCTTGCTGAACATTTTCCTGCCGGAAGAGTTCATAGAGCTGGAAGAAGATGAATTTGATCCGGAGTCCTCTACCCTCAAAGTGATGCAGGACCCGGACGTCACGAAATAGGAGCACCTTTTATATGCGCAAGCTCATGGTTCTATCGCTACTGCTGCTGACCTTGAGCGCCTGCGCGCTGTTCCCCAACCGCGACCCGGTAAATATCACGGTGGTGGGCATCGAGCCTCTGCAAAGCCAGGACCTGGAAGTGCGTTTTGCCGTGAAACTGCGGGTGCAAAACCCCAATGAAACGGCCATCGACTACAACGGCGTGGCCATGGACCTGGACGTCAATGGCCGGCCGTTGGCGTCGGGGGTAAGTGATCAAAGCGGCTCCATCCCACGTTTTTCCGAGGCGGTGCTGACGGTGCCAGTCAGCGTTTCTGCGTTCTCTGTGTTACGCCAGACCCTGGGCCTGAGCCAGACACAAAGCCTGAACAACCTGCCCTACGTACTGCGCGGCAAACTGGCCGGTGGCCTGTTTGGCACCATGCGCTTTGTCGACCGTGGCACCCTGGACCTGCCCAACACTGCCACCTGGTGAACGCCATGCAACCGACGCTGTACACCGAGCGACTGATCCTGCGCCCACTGACCCTGGACGATGCCGAGGCCACCCAGCAGCAATTTCCCCATTGGGAAGTAGTGCGCTACCTCAACGCCGTGGTGCCTTGGCCCTACCCGGCCGACGGCGCGCGCAGCTATCTGGAGCACGTCGCATTGCCGGCCATGGCGCGCGGTGAAGAATGGCATTGGTCGATCCGCCTTAAGAGCGCACCTGAGGTGTTGATCGGCAACGTCTGCCTGTCGGATACCGTGGACGACAACCGTGGTTTTTGGCTGGGCCCGCAATGGCAGGGCCTGGGGCTGATGACCGAGGCCAGTGCGGCGGTGACCGATTACTGGTTTGGCGTGCTCGAACGCCCGGTATTGCGTGTGCCCAAGGCAGCCCCCAACCTGGGTTCGCGACGGATCTCCGAGCGTGAGGGGATGCGGTTGGTAAGGACGGATGAAGGCGAGTTTGTTGAAGGCACCTTCCCACGGGACACTTGGGAGATGACCCGTGAGCAATGGCTAAAATCCAAATCCCCCAAACCATAAAAATCCAATGTGGGAGCTGGCTTGCCTGCGATGGCGGTCTATCAGCCATGGATGTGCAAGCTGGCACACCGCTATCGCAGGCAAGCCAGCTCCCACATTTTGAACGGCGTTTAATCAGTGATGAAGCGAACGCCGGGCTTTTCCCGCTCATCCACTACCAACTCAAACACATCCGGCCGCGCATAGTGCCCTACCACGTCATAGTCATACCGCGCCCGCACCAGGTCGTCGGTATCGATCTGCGTCGTCAGCAACCCTGCCTCTCCCACCAACGGCCCGGCCAGGATGTCGCCCATGGGCCCGACAATCACACTGCCCCCCGCAATCAACGGGCGTTCCGCTGGCCAATTCGCCACCTCCACGCCTAACGCCGCGGGCGAGGCCTGCACCTGGCATGCACTCACCACAAAACAGCGGCCCTCATGGGCGACATGGCGCATGCTCACCTGCCACATTTCCCGCTCATCCACGGTGGGGGCGCACCATATCTCCACGCCTTTGGCATACATGGCAGTACGCAGCAGCGGCATCATGTTTTCCCAGCACACGGCGCCGCCGATACGGCCTACCGCCGAGTCGATTACCGGCAAGGTCGAACCATCGCCCTTGCCCCAGATCAGACGCTCGGTGCCGGTGGGCATCAACTTGCGATGCTTGGCCACCAGACCGCCTGACGGCTCGAAATACAGCACCGTGCAATACAGCGTGTTGCCACTGCGCTCGATCACGCCCAGCACCAGGCTCGCTCCGGTGCGTGCCGACAGGCCGGCCAATGCGTCGGTCTCGGCGCCGGGGATGTCGATGGCATTGGCAAAGTAGCGGGCAAAGGCTTCGCGCCCTTCCGGTAGACGGTAACCCAGTTGGGTGCCGAAGCCTTCGCCCTTTGGATAGCCACCCAGCAACGCCTCGGGCATGACCACCAACTGCGCGCCACTGCGGGTTATTTCTGCCTCATAGCTCAAGATTTGCGCCAAGGTCTCGCCCTTGCCGCCAGGCAGGGAACCGATTTGCAGGGCCGCCACGGTAGAAACAGGCATCACGATCACTCCAAGTCAGGGGGGTTGCCCATTCTCCCGCCAGCCTCGATCATGAATAAAGCCCACCTCACTGCTGAATGATATGAGCCAAATGAATATCGCCCACATCGATCTCAACCTGTTGAAGACGTTCGAAGCCCTGCATGACGAGTCCAGCGCCAGCCGTGCGGCCTTGCGCCTGGGTGTGACGCAGTCGGCCATCAGCGCAGGGTTGCGGCGTTTGCGCCAGGTGTACGGTGATCAGTTGTTCGTGCGCACGGGCCGCGGCCTGGCACCGACGTTGCGGGCCAACCAGTTGAAGCCGGTGATCAGCGAAGCGCTTGAACGCTGCCGACAAAGCCTGGCCATGGTCAACCCGGATAACCAGCAGTACCAGGGCCGCTCCGTGGTGCTGGGCTTGTCGGATGACTTCGAGATTGCCTACGGGCGCACACTGATGGATGAAATCGCCCGGCGCGCACCTAAACTTCGGGTGATTTTCCGTCAAACCCACAGCCAGATCGTCGCCGGCGCCCTGCTCGACCGTACCTTGGACCTGGCCATCACCGCAGGTGGTTTTGCGCAAAGCAGGCTGAGTCGCCAGGTACTGGGGGAAGGTGATTACCGCTGCCTGGTCGACTCTGACCAGCCCAGCATCAGCCTGGATGAGTTCGTCACCCGTGAGCATGTGCTGGTGTCGTCCGGCGGGTTTATCGGCATTACCGACGAGGGCTTGGCGGCACAAGGCTTGAGCCGCCAGGTGTGCGCTTCCACCAGCCATTTTGCCGCGCTGCCTTATCTGCTCAAGGGCAGCCAGGCAGTGGCGACCATTCCTGGGCATGCCGCGAAAGCCATCGCCCAGATGAGTGGCCTGCGGATGTTGCCCTGCCCGCTGGCACTGCCACGCTACCCGGTGGAACTGGGTTGGCGTACCCAGGCGCAGCGGGATCCGATGTTGCTGAAAGTACGCGAAGCCATTGTGGCGAGTTTTACTTAGCGGCCGCCATCAGCTTGTTGACCTCACTGCGTACCATGTTGGAGAACTCCGGCGGCGACATGCCGTCAAGTTCGGCGCGCACCCACTCGGCCCACTTGCCCTTGCGCTTGGCACGCTCGCCGAACAAGCGGGCCGCTTCGCCCTTGGCCTTGCCCAGGTTGGTTTGCCACAGGTCGTAGAGGCGGGACTTTTCATCTTCCAGCTCGGCGCGTTCGGCGAGGGTCTTGTTGGCGAGATTGAAGCTCATGTTGAATTACCTGCTGCACAAATAGGCGACATCTTACACTGTAGGTCGAAATTTCCTGTTTCGGATTTTGCTGGAAACCGCCTGCCGGCAAAAAAACTGCAACTTTTGCCCGCGCCCGATACTCCATTGTTCACTGTCACATTCACCTGCAAGGAGTCACACAATGGCCCGCAAATCTGCCGCCCAAGCCGTCGAAGAACAAATCAAGGATCAAGCCTTCAGTGAACTGACGGCGCTGATCGAAGAATCGGACAAACTGCTTAAAAGCAGCGCCGCCCTGGTGGGCGAGGAAGGCGAAACCCTGCGCGAGCAGGTCGCCATCAAACTCAAGCAGGCTCTGGACTCTGTGTCCAATGTGCGCGAGCGCAGCAAACCGGTGGTGGACGCCACCGAAACCTATATCGGTGGCCATCCTTGGCAGACCGTGGCGATTTCTGCCGGCTTTGGCCTGGTAGTCGGCCTGTTGTTGGGCCGCCGCAACTGATGTAGCTCGGCTGCGCCCAGGGCGCAGCCGGTTTCAGGCGCTCGCCAAATCCCGCAAGTGTTGCAACTCCTCAGCGTCCACCACAATCCCCTCCTCCTCGGACTTCGCCCGTGTGCGATGCCGACGATCTCCCGGTAACCGTCGCAGACCTGCCGCATGCATCTGCCGCACCAGTTCCTGGCTGCGCTCGGCGAACGCCTGGCCGCTGGTTTTGCTCGGATCGATCACGATCAGCAGTTGCCCGGTCCAAGGCGTACGCGCACCCGGGTGATCCGACCAATCGAATTCGAATGAGAAGTTACCGCCCGTCAACGCCGCCGCGAGCAACTCGACCATCATCGACAGCGCCGAGCCCTTGTGCCCGCCGAACGGCAGCAACGCGCCACCTTCCAGGATGGCTTTGGGGTCTTGTGTCGGTTGGCCCAGACTATCGACGCCCATGCCCGGCGGCAGGCGTTCACCCTTGCGCGCCGCAATCTGTACGTCGCCATGGGCAATGGCGCTGGTGGCCAGGTCGAACACAATCGGCAAGCCATCGGCACGCGGGGCGGCAAAGGCAATCGGGTTGGTGCCAAACAGTGGGCGATCGGCGCCGTGGGGCACCACGCAGGTCATGCTGTTGACCACGCTCAACGCCACCAACCCTTGCTCGGCGAAGGGTTCGACGTCCGGCCACAGCGCCGCAAAGTGGTGGGAATTATGAATCGCCAGCAAGGCGATCCCGGCACTGCGAGCCTTTTCCACTAACAGCGCCCTGGCGGCATCCAGCGCAGGCTGGGCAAAGCCGTTGCCGGCATCCACTCGCACAAAACCACTGGCCACGTCGGTGACCTGGGGCACTGCACGACCATTCACCCAACCACTGGCCAGGGTACTGAGATAACCCGGAATCCGGAAAATGCCGTGGCTGTGGGCGCCGTCGCGCTCGGCGCTGGCGCAATTGTGGGCGAGGATTGCAGAGACCGCAGGCGAAGTGCCGTGCCGCACAAACACCTGTTGCAGTAGCGCCTCCAGGTCAGCAAAGCCGATGGAGACACGAGAACCCTCAACTACCTTGGACGGCGTAGACATCTGAAGCTCCGATTTTATGATTGGAAGGCGCGACAAGACGAGAAACCCAGACCTGTGATTAAACAACGCGCCCGCCGTCCACTGTCAATCGGCGTTTGCAGGTAAGGTCGTTTTTGCACCAGCTATCTACCGCCGAGCCTGCATCTGCCCTGTCTAACCTGCCGCTCAATACAGCGCCATTCCGGCCCAGACAGAGAGCAGTCCATGGCAAGCGTTAATCCCCCGTATTTTTTTGACGAGTACTACCGCCCGGTATCCAGGAAGCAACCGACTGCGCGCGAGCGCGCACTGGGACTGACCCTGGAAGACCTCAAGTGGCTGAACACGGTATTTGCCGCAAGCGATCACGGACGCCGCAACCGCACCGTGCCGATGGTCGTCGAAACGCTGAATGTGAATCGCCCGGGCGAGGCTGCGGTAGAGTTGGCAGGTGCATTCCTGATGAGCCCATCCCCTAGCGACAAAAAGACTGTCCTGTACAGCCCTTATGCCGGCATCGAGGTATTCCTCGACCGTGCTGATTGCCTCTCACAACTTACAAATCGCTTGAAAAATACATCCTTACTCGCTGATTTGTTTAGCTTTTTATCAATAGATCAACGCAACAAGTTCAACCCCGCCGACCCTTTCACTCTGACCACTTCGACGATTGCAGGCGGGGTTTTCGAAGCTCAGGAAACAACCATTCAGGCCAACCAGGCGCACAACGTGCAACGCCTGCTCGAAGAGTTGCGCACGACCCCGACGTTGCCGATGTTGATGAAAGGGGTGCTGGATGCGTTCAAACACGACGACTTCCCCGACCTTGATCATCAGGACACCCGAGTCAACAGTTTCATATCGTCAACGAATGACAACGGCCTCGGCATTGCCCGTTGGGTAGAGTCGGCAACCCTGGGGGAAACCTTGCTCCAGTACTACGTGAAGCAGGCATGGCCGGCTGATCGAACACGCGTTTTCACCAACCCCAGGCATGACAAAAGCACATTTACCGAGCACCAGCATCAACAAGATTTACAGCGCTGGGAGGGCGTGGTGGAGCAGACCGCCGGAATCCTCTCCAGATTGCTGAACGCCCTACTGCAGACCTGGTGGAACGAGCCCCTCGACATAGGCAAGTCGCCTACAGGGCAGTCGCGCAGGGATCTGTTCACCCAGGCCATGAGCGACAAGTTTCGCGTCGACCTGCTGCTCAAACGCCAGAATCGCGCCGAAATTGTTTCATCCGAGGAAGCGCGCAATTTACTCGCCGTCTTCCATCCCAGCAGAGCTGAACGCAGTGTTTGGCATGACGCCTTGCGCATCGAAAAAGTCAGCGTTTGCGCGCCCTATCAACATCACGTGCAATTGGCCTCGACGTTGTTGATCAGCGACCAGCATGCATACCTCTACTCCCAAACGGGGGGTATGCAAGTACTCAAAGACGTCGACGACCTGAATAAAACATTGTTGAGCATGCTCAAAGCCGCCCACTACCAGGACCAGTTACTCAATTACCTGTCTCTGGACGAGCGCAGCCTATACCTCGCGATGGAAAACCTGCAGATCCAGGGCCTGCCAGTGGAGGGCAGTGTATTTGCCGAGATGGTCAGCGATATTCACGAAAAACAATTGAGCAACCTCGAGCATGCGCTCGAGCGGTATCGCCGTAGCGACGGAACGTTGAATTTGACGGCTTTGCTCGACTGCTCCTTGGATATACGTCACATGCTCGACAGCCGCTTGCTGGAACTTGACGCCGGCGGGCGCTGGAGCCTGCACCCGGTCACCCACGACGACGGCGGGCCGTCAACCGTACAGGCCGAGCGCGCCAAATTGCAGCTGGCAGCGTTGCAACCGGATGAAGAACGCCTGATCGCCCAAAGGGCCACGCACCCGACCCTGCGCAGCGAGGCGAGAAAAGCCTTGAACAAGGAAATGAAGGTGCAGTTGTTGTTTCAGGACGCCAACGACGTCTATATCAATACCTATCCCACCCTGGCGCGAGACCTTGAGGAACGTGTGCCCGAGGCGTCGGTGAACATGGTCGAACACTTTATAAAGCACCTGGACGACGCCGATGGGGTTCTCAGCCAAACGCCGGGAATTGGCTACTACAGCGCGCCCCAAAAAGGCATATCCGCACGCTGGAACAACTTGGACAACCGCGTATTCAATGCGGTCATCAGCAACGTCCGCCCCGCTTTCCTGCACTACGATGTTCACTCGCTACCCCGCCGGTTTCTGCAAAGCCATGGCGCCGAGATGCTCAAGAACTCGATGCTCGGGTTGCGCAGCGAAGCAGAACTGCAGCTGCTCAACCACACCCTGAGCTCAAGGCATTACGCCATCCTCGATACGGTACTGCGCGCCGATAGCATGACCCGCCTGAAGCGCCACGGGCTGAACGGATTCCTGCCGGACGCCTTCGGGTTGACGCTGACCCTCAATGCCAACAAAGAGCTACAGCCTCTGGCCAACTGTTTTGTACTGACCGAGCGCGGTGGCTTCGACCCTCAGCTCTCGGGGGCGGTGGTGCTATGGACCCCGCAGCGAGGCTATGAACCTTTCTCGTCACTGACGGCCCTGCGCGAATCACTTGAACAACGCCTGAAGCGTCCCGAACGGTCTATAGCGCTGCTGCAGAATTTGTCCATTCGCCATCGCGCGCCCCATCAGACCTATCAGCTGGGGCCCTTGCAACGTATTGACGGGCACTTTCTGGAAGACCGCCAACAGAGCAACCTTACTAACGATCTGGATGCCATTGATCACTGGCGGTCCATGTCGCTAGGCCCGACGCAACTGCAGAATCATCTGGATGAGCTGCTGTTGCGGGTTGCGCCGTCGAATATCGGCAGGGCGAACACCATCGCAAACGCGATTATCCAGCAGCATGCACTACCGACCTGGCTGGGCATGGCTTCGCCCAGCGAACAGTTGCTGCATGCCGAATTGCTGGAACAGTACCGCCTCAGCGCGCCGGACAACCGGGATTACCTGCACGGCTTGCCGGACTTGCGTGAAACGGTTGCGAACACATTGACGACGCTGCTCAAGGCCCGCTACCCGGATGACGCTCTGGACCCAGAGAACATATTGATTCCAGCACGGATAGCATTCAACGGCCACACGCAGAGCCTGACGGATTTCGCCCTGCTCCACTTGCCCGACCTGCTGCCTGACAACCTCACCCCCAAAGCGCGCGGCACGTCACCTCTGCCAACGTCATTGAATGGCAGTGCGGTGGTGCAACTGGTGCGCCAAGTGGACATCAAAAAAATCTATCAAGACCTGCTCACTACACACCTGACAGCCGACACCGACGATGCCCGCGAACGCCGCAAGCTGTTTTGCCGGCAGTTACCCTGGCAAGTGCTGCGCCATGCCCACGAGGAGAAACTTGCAGAACGCCTGAGCCCGTCAGCCTGGAGTTTTATTAAACAGATCTTCGACATGCCGGACGCCGTTGCCAGGGACGCTGTGAGCGGCGCCACGGCAATGATCCGGCCCATGGAACTGATTGCCACGACCGGGGCGACGCCTGCGAAGGCACTCGGCATCTACATCATAGGTCCGAAGGGCAAAGCGAGCGGCCCGTCGGTGCTCTACGCGCCTTATGCCCCGCTGCACGTACTCAAGGAATACGACACAGAAGAACAGCTGCGGGAAGCCATTGGCACCCCTGGTCTGTTGCAGGAGTGGATCATCAGCCAGTTATCGGATTCCGATCAGGCAACCTTTCGCAATTTGTTCAGCGAATCGACAAGCCGCAAGGAAGAAGAAAAAGTCAGCCTGGCCTCAAATCCGATCAGGGGCAACCTCCTGCGACAACTGTTCCACGACAATGCCGAACACCTGATAAAAATGCTCGCTTGCCAGTTCGAAAAAACTGGCAGGAACCTGTGGAACGGCATCACCAGCCTGTTTCGCAAAGGCGTTCCTATGGCGCTGCAATTTATTGCGGGCAAGCTCAAGTACCCGCTGGTGGTATGGCGAAGCTACAAACTGTTCAAGGCCTCCGCCGAGCAATTGCAAGAACAACACTTTAGCGAAGGCCTGAGTTTGTTTATCCGGGGGCTTGCAACGCTGGCGTCGCTACGAAAGCAGCTCGACCAGTTGCTGCCGCCCACTCCTGCCCCGGAAGTTCCTTCATCTGGCACCACTGTCGACACCGTGGATGTGACAGAACCCGTGCGCACGCTGTTGCAGTATGTTGAGGATATCGCGGTGGCACTGACGGACCTGCGATCGGACCCACTCAGCCATGTGTATACCCAACCGGTCAATAACCGAACCTATGTGCCAGTGGCGGGTAGGGTTTATCCGGTCGTAAGAAGTGGTGAAGACTGGCGGGTGAACCTTGCCAATGAGTTGGGCCCCTTCGTTGAACGCAACGCGCAGGGCCAATGGGTGCTGGACCTGTCCGTACGTGAACCGTGCTTTGGACCAACCCTGTCTCGCATCAAGGGGCGTGTGGTCACGCAAAGAACCCTGCGTTCGTCCATCAATATCGAAGCGGCTGGGCTGCCGGCCATTCGTGGGCTGGACATGGACAAAGGGCTGTGCATCGACAGGGCGTTGAATGTCGCGCTCTATTACACCATTACCTGCGGGCGCAACCTCACGTTGTTTGCACGAAAGCGCGACCCTGAATCCAGAGTCGGTCGTTTGCTGACTGAGATGTTCGGTGTGCTCGCATTCAACCCCACACGTGTTGAAAAGATACGGGCGCGCGTCAGGGAAATCGAGAATGGACTGAGTACCCCCGACCTGCTGGCGCTGGATTCAAAGCGATTCGTCTGTGGCAAAGCCCGTTGGGACGCCAATGATACCTTTGCCTTCGTAATACCTGAGGATGCAGAGCAAAAAATCTACTTGCTCGACCTTTTCTTCGAGACAGGTATGAGCATCTATGCCGGAAACCTCAACGCACCGTTCGACATCGATGATCATGCACGAGCGGCGACCTTGATTCATGAGATGAGCCACCTGGTGTCGAACACCGAGGATATCGCCTACCTGGACTCCTCTCGCCCATTCCTGGATCTGATCAGCCGCAGCACTCCAGATAGCCTGCGCCAGTACACTGCCCTTGATAATTTGCAAAGCACTGCCCTCTCCGTGTTGACGCCGGCGACCATGCTGTTCAAGACCTGGGATGAGTTGTCCCTACGCTGGGAGGACCTTGGCCGATTGGGGTCGTCCAAAGTGCGTGACAAGGTGCTACATCTGACGGGGGCGAGGACACTTGACGATGCCCGGCAAACATTCATGAGCGATGCGGACCGCCGGATGGACATCATCCTGGCGAATGCGGATTCGGTGACGTACCTGATTACACACTTGGGCAGGCAGTTGGATCCGGGGGCCTGAACCGGCCCCCGGGGGGGGTATCAGTCTTTCTGGTCACGCAGGACATTGCCTGAGGCACCGTCGATACGGGCTTCGTACACAGTGCCATCGGCTTTGCGCCCTTTGACCTCCCAATAACCGTTGTCGTCCGCCTCGGCGGCATAGACCTCCACGTAGCCGGCCTTGGTCTTGGCCACTTCAATCGCCTTTTCAATGGTAATCCAGCCAGCCCCTGGCTTATCGGCAAAGGCGGCGCCGGCGCTGAGCAGCGCGGAAGTTGCACACAGCGCGACAAAGGTTTTCTTCAGCATTTTCGTACTCCATTGTGGGAATGTCCTGAAAAGCTTAGTTCCATTCAAACGAGAATAAGTTCCAATTGGCGTGCAATCACCATGATGGCAGTTCTCGCCACCCGCCTCGGGAGGTTAGAATGCGGGAAATCAGGACGTTTAAATGACAGAAAAGTCTCTCTCAGAAGCCGAATACGACGCCATCACCGACGCCGCCGCGCATTGGTGCATGCGGATGCACGCGCACGATTGCACGCCCGCCGAGCGCCAGGCTTTTGAACAGTGGCATGACGCCCATTCGTTGCACGCCTTCGAATACGCCGCGATGCTGGAGATCTGGGACGTTGCCGATCACCTGCCACGCGTTGAACCCACTGCGGTGGTGGTGCCGTTCACACCCCGCAGCCGGTTGCGCACTTATGCCATCGCGGCGGCCATTAGCCTGGTTGCGTTGCCTCTCGCCGCGTTTACCGGCTGGGAAGCTGGCTGGTTGCCAAGCTCATACGAACACTATGACGCCGCCAACGGCTTGCGCCAGGTCACCCTGGGCGATGGCAGCCAAGTGGAGCTCAACCTGGGTACCGAACTGGTCTACAGCAACTACAAGGACCAGCGCCGCGTCACGCTGAAAAAAGGCGAAGCGTTTTTCAAGGTCAGCCATGACGGCGCCCACCCATTTATCGTTCACGCAGGCGATGGCCAGGTGCGAGTCACCGGTACCCAATTCAACGTCTGGAAATATGAAGACCACGTGCGAGTGATGCTGCTCCAAGGCTCGGTGCAGATCTCTAGCGACCGAGTACACGGCAGCGTGCCTCTCACCCCCGGCATGCAAGCCAGCTACCGCCAGGGCGATGCGACGCCATCCGTGCAAGCGATCAACCCCAACGACACCGCCTTGGCGTGGCGCCAGGGCAAGCTGATCCTCGACAACCTGGCCCTGGCCGATGCGTTGCCGCTGATCAATCGCTACCTGAACAAACCGGTCATGCTGGCAGACGCCAACACCGGAGCGATTCGTATCGGCGGCATCTACAACATCACTGAGGTCAGCAACCTCGTGCCCTCCCTGCCCAAGGTGCTGCCGGTCTACCTGACCCAGAACCAGGACGGCAACCCCGTACTCAACTCGATTCCGCGTAAAGCCCCCAAAAGCTGAGCCTTGCCCTGCTGGGCCGGGCCTTTTTGCGCCTGCAGTGTCCACTTTTTTTACACACCCCTGCCCTGGATCGCCCACGTTGAGCGGATTCATCGTTTTGTCATGCGCGGTGTTTCAGTGCTGAGACAAATGGGTGAACCGTTTGCGCTGTGGTCAGGTCGGCGCGGATTCACGGGGTGCTGTCTCACGGTTGATACAGCGTTGCCATCACTTTGCCCTGCATTAATTGCAAGCCATTGAATAACGACAACAAATAAAAAGCGGCACGCCTTCTGCTCTATCTCTTACAGCGCTGTTTAGGGTCAGCGCGAAGAATAAGGAATATTGCCGTGGTCACTCACACACAAGGTTCATTGAGCCTCCTCATGATCAGCTGCGTACTGAGTACCAGCGTGAGCCTTCCAGTGCTCGCTGCGGGTGATGGTGTGATTGTGGTGACGCGCGATGTTCGTGGGCATATGTACGGTCGTACTGCGGGCTCAGATCCGAACCCCACCACCGCCAACGCCAACCCATCAAACCAGGTTGTGCGCGCCTCCAATAATGAACTCAGCGACAACGACATTGCAGGCATCAGCAGCGGCGTAAGCATCAACCGCACAATTTTGCCTGGCGGCAACCTTATCGGCCTGGGCAACAACGGCGCAGGTGCTGGCCTAGGTGCTGGCAGTGCGGCCAGTCGCAGCGGTGGAGCCGGCATTTCCGGGACCGTCAACAACGCAATTTCACGCGGTCTTGAACCCCTTAATAACCTCGGCAGCATGGCAGGGGGGCGTTGAAATGAATCATTCTTGGATGTTTCTTGCCGTACTCGGATGCAACGTTGCGCTGGCCGACAGTACTAACAACGCGACCATTGATAACTCAGGCAAGCAGTCCTCGGGTATTGCATCGGTAATCCAGGCGACCGGCGACCAGAACCAACAGAGCAATAGCGTTGCCATCGCAGTGGGCAACAACGCTCACGCGACTATCTCCGTCAACCAGCACATCAGCGGTTCTCCGGCCGACCGCTCACTCAACGCAAAAGCGGCGATCCAAGGTAACTCCTTCAGCAATGGCAACGGCGTACTGAGCGTCAATCAGTCGGCCGGAGCCCAGAACCAATCGATCAATGCCGTGCGTATCAGCATCAATGCTGGCCCGCAAAGCATCGATGACAGTGTCATGTCGCAACAGAACGTTGCGCTTGCAACAGACTCAGGATTGACCCCTACCACTGGCAGCCGCCAGGTCGTTACCAGCGATCAGGCCTTCACCGGCAGCCGTGGAGTGGTACAGGTCAATCAGAGCGCCGGGGTGGGGAACCGAGTGGCTAACACCCTGAACTTACGACTCAACTGATGGAGCTGAGTCGAATAGCTAGACCGTACCAACACTTAACCAACTAATAGAAGCAAGGAGAAACACCATGAAACCTACAATGGCTCTCAAACCACTGGCTTTCGCTCTCGCTGCACTCATGGCTGTTGCTGCTCACGCTACCCCACCAGGTGGCAACAACAACAATAACAACAACGCGCCGACCGTTCTGTCCGTAACTGCCAACGATAATCAGAACAGCTCCGGCAACGGCACGTTCAATGACAAGACCGAAAGCAACGCCTCCACTACCGATTCGATTAACCACAACACTGGCGTTTCGAGCGGTATCGTGCAAAGCGGCACTGGCAACCAAGGCAAACATGACGTCGCCATCGGCGCCTCTGACGATGCCGATCAAGTATTCGCCACCATCAATACCACTCAAAACAGCAGCGGCAACCTTGTTGGCAACTTCGGCAACACCAGCAACGCTTCCCTGACTAATTCCAACAACAGCAACTCGGGTGTCAGCCTGGTCACTGTTCAGGCCGGTACTGGCAACCAAAGCAGCCAAGGCGTCGCAATCGCTTCGTCCGATGACGGCAAATCCGGCGGTGCAACTGTCAATGCCCTGCAGAATTCCTCGGGCAACCTGACCTTGAACGTCACCACTGGCCACGGCTGGAACAAAAGCCCAGTGGTCAACAACTCTAGCCTGACCAACTCCGGCAACTACAACTCTGGTGTTTCTGGAACTGTTAGCCAGGCCGGCAACGGCAACCAGGCTGCACTGGGTGTATCGATCTCCCGCTTCTGATGTAAATCGGGCCTTGGCAACAAGGCCCTTTCTATTTCCAGTGTCCAGCAGGTCATACGATCATGCGCCTCTTAGCCTTCTTCCTTTTGTTGTCACTTACCGGCCCGACCTGGGCAGGTCAAGTGGGAATCGTCATGCCCGGTGGCGGGCTGATGTACAAGAAGGTTGAAAGCATCCGCGAGCGCAAATTCGCCAACCTGGTGGAACAGAAAACCGATTTCAGCTGCGGTGCCGCTGCCCTGGCAAGCATCTTGCGCCAAGGGTATTGGCTGGATGTCGATGAGGATCATGTCATCAAGGGCATGCTGGTGAATGCGGATCAGGACCTAGTGCGCACCCAGGGTTTTTCGATGCTGGACATGAAGCGCTACGTCGAAAGCATTGGTATGCGCGCCAGAGGCTATCGGATTACTCCAGAAGTACTGCCCACAGTGAAGATCCCTGTCGTGGTCCTGCTGGAAATTCGCGGCTACAAGCACTTCGTTGTCCTGCAGCGTGCAGACAAAGACTGGGTGTATATCGGCGATCCCGTTCTGGGCCACAAGCGCTACTCGAAGGATGACTTCGTGAAGGGCTGGAATGGCATCGTATTCGCCATATTAGGTGAAGGCTATGACAAGACCAACGCCCTGCTCTCCCCGCCCACGCCATTGACCGCCAAGAACCAGCTGAACGAGTTCAGTCCGGTGCGCGACAGCGAACTGATGGACTTCGGTTTCATTCAAAGCGACTTCTTCTAGAAAGAGGCGCAATAAGGGGCAGGACGCTCCAGGAGCAGACGATGAACACTTACCGTTGGCTGACGGTCATGTGCCTGGCAGCCTCAATGCCCGCTTACGCGTCATCGGCCTTCAAGCCTATCGAACTCAAGGATTCGGAAATGGCCGACCTGCGTGGGCGTTATGTAATGCCTGGGCGGATCATCAGTTTCGGCATTGTGATGAGCACCACCTGGACCAATTCCGCAGGTGACAGCATCACTGGCACCGCCAACATGCAGATCAACTCGTCGACCGTTACCCCGCAATTCTATGTCACCACCACCAGCACCACCGGCAACGGCTCTACCCCCAACACCGGCACCGGCACAGTCGTCGGCGGCGCAGGCCTGGGTAGTGGCCAGGGCGTGACCCAAAGCGTGCGTGCGGCCGGCGACGGCAACACCGCCAACAACGGCGTAGACATCAATGTCACGCAAAACGGCTTCGCAGCAGCGAATGTCGTGCAGTCGGGCAAGGCCTTGGTGGCCGGCCAGACCATCACCGGTGATAGCGGCGCTGGCCAGGTCAGTGTCTCGGCCAAGAATGGCGGGCTGCAAATGGCCGTCTTGGCCAGCAATAACCAGGGCAATGTGCTGCAGCAGATTGGGGGCGGCAACGTCAACCAAAGCACGCTGATCACCGGCAATCTCAACGCGATCACCAACCTCACACAGATCAACGTGGTGATGGGCAACAACAACCTCAGCAACATCACCCGCAGCCTTAACCTTGATCAACTCAAAGGACTACGCACTATCGGTTATTGAACTACGCTGAGCCACGACACTTACGCATTAAAAAAGGACGGCTTACTTCATGCATCGATCTTTATCGTTACGTGCCGTGGTTTGTTTGAGTACGCTCCTGCCGGCAACCATGCTGTATGCCGCGCCGGATGCCGATATTGAAACGTTGAAACAGGAACTGTTGGAGCTCAAGCAACGGTACGAAGTGCAGCAAAAAGCACTGGCGGTATTGGAACAACGGGTCAGACAAGTCGAAGATCAGCCTGCAACACCAGCGCCTAAACGCCTGGCCAAGTCTCCCGCTGATTTCAGCAAAGGGACCAGCGTGGCCGGCGCGCCGGGCGTGGGTGCCGCAGCAGCATCGGGCGGTGCCGGAGGCGGCGGTAGCTCTTATGGGCAAAGCCTCAAGGACGACTCGGCGCCCGCGCAGAGCGTGAGCAA
This sequence comes from Pseudomonas sp. PGPPP1, assembly GCF_002255865.1. NCBI lineage: Bacteria > Pseudomonadati > Pseudomonadota > Gammaproteobacteria > Pseudomonadales > Pseudomonadaceae > Pseudomonas > Pseudomonas sp. PGPPP1. The sequence continues at coordinate 118,824 of NZ_NKIG01000002.1, forward strand.
CCTGTACAACGAGGCCAGCGGCTTTTTCGGCGATGGCAAGTTCAGCTTTGAAACCGGCATCTCGTATGCCCGTTACGATGCGCGCCAACTGACGCTCAACGGTTTTCTAGCGCTGGATTCGATCTTCCTGGGCAATATCAACTTGGACCGGATCAAAGCAGATAACTGGACGCTGGACCTCACCGGGCGCTACAACCTCGATAACCGTTGGCAGTTCGACATCAACGTACCGGTAGTTTACCGCGAGTCCACCTATCAATCGGGGGGTGCTGGCAACAGTGGCACGACGACGTCGGAAGCCTCTGTCACCCGCGACCCGACCATTGGCGATGTCAACTTCGGCATTGCATACAAGTTCCTCGACGAGACCGACACACTGCCGGATGCAGTAGTCTCCATAAGGGTGAAGGCGCCGACCGGCAAGGAACCTTACGGCATCAAGCTGATCTCATCGCCCAATAACGACAGCCTGTTCGTACCGGAAAGCCTGCCGACGGGTAATGGCGTGTGGTCGGTCACCCCAGGGATTTCCCTGGTCAAAACCTTCGACCCAGCCGTGTTGTTCGGCTCGTTGTCCTACACCCACAACTTCGAAGACTCGTTTGACGACATCAGCTCCAACGCCAACCAGAAAGTCGGCGGCAAGGTCAGCCTTGGCGACAGCTTCCAAGTGGGCGTCGGTGTAGCGTTCGCACTGAACGAGAAGATGAGTATGTCGTTCTCGGTGTCCGACCTGGTCCAGCGCAAGAGCAAGCTCAAGCCTGACGGCGGGGACTGGCAATCGGTGGTTTCAAGCGATGCCAACGCGGGTTATTTCAACGTCGGCATGACCATCGCGGCAACGCCGAACCTGACGATCGTGCCGAACTTGGCGATTGGTATGACAGACGATGCGCCGGACTTTACGTTCAGCCTGAAATTCCCGTATTACTTCTGACGGAGTTCATGACAAAGGAAAAGCCCCGCAACGATAAGGGTCGTTGCGGGGCTTTTCGGTTTACCCGCCCTAGCGGATCTGGTGTTTGTGCAGCAATCGGTAGAACGTCGGTCGGGAAACCCCCAGGACTCGGGCCGCGACACTCAGGTTGTCGCTGTGTCGATTGAGCACATCGCACAGCGCCTGACGCTCGGCACGGTGCTTGTAGTCTTCCAGTGTAGCCATCGGCGGTGAAATTGCCTGTTCAGCCTGTAATCCCAGATCAACGGCTTCAATCTGGCGCCCCTCGGCGAGCACCAGGCCGCGTCGTACGCGGTTGGCCAGCTCACGCACGTTGCCCGGCCACGGGTGTTTGCCCATGGCGTCGAGCGCTTCTTCACTGAAACTTCGAGGGCGGCGGCCGGTTTCCTGGCTGTAGAACCGGGCAAAGTGGTTGGCCAGCATCGCCACATCGCCATGACGGTCGCGCAATGGCGCGGTCACCACTTGCAGCACATTCAGCCGGTAATACAAGTCTTCACGAAACGTGCCTTTGGCAACGGCTGCCTCCAGGTCGACGTGGGTCGCAGCCAACACACGCACGTCCACGGGAATGGGCTGGCTACCACCGACGCGCTCGATCTGTTTTTCCTGAAGGAAACGCAGCAAGTTGGCCTGCAGCTCCATCGGCAAATCACCGATTTCGTCCAGGAACAGTGTGCCGCCGTTGGCTGCTTCAATTCGCCCGACCTTGCGCTGATGGGCGCCAGTAAACGCACCCTTCTCATGGCCAAACAGTTCGGATTGAATCAAGTGTTCCGGGATCGCCCCACAGTTGATCGCCACAAAGGGCTTGGCGTGACGCTGGGATTTGCGGTGCAGGGTCTTGGCTGCCAGCTCTTTGCCGGTACCGCTGTCGCCACGAATCAACACCGGGGACTCGGTGGGCGCCAGCTTCGCCAACAATTTGCGCAGTTCACGGATGGAGCGGCTGTCACCCAACAGTTCATGCTCCGGCTCATCCACCGGGGTGCTGCCCTTGCCCCGCAGTCGCGCCATGCCGAAGGCACGGCCCAGGGTGACCTGTACACGGGCCACATCGAAAGGCAACGTGTGGAAGTCAAAAAACCACTCGCAGACGAAATCACCGACGTTTTGCAGGCGTAGCACATCCTGGCTGAGCACAGCGATCCACTCGGTGCCACTGCGGCCAATCAGCTCTTTGACCGCTTCCGGGCGTTCCAGGTGATAGGGCTGCAAGCGCAGTAAGCCGACGTCACAGGAACGGTCACCGACTGCCGCCAAGGCACAACTGTCGACCTCCCACCCGGCGGTACGCAAACCGGGCAATAGCCCATGACAGTCGTCACACGGATCGACCACAAGCAAGCGGCGCTGGGGAGGTGTAACAATCATGACTATTCCTTGGCGCCAAAATTGTTAAAGTTATTTAGAAACAATGATTTGTGACGCCTGGCGCTAACACTAGCAAGGTCTTGACGCGACGCTTGTACCGTTTCGCTATAAGTGTGGGCAAAAAGCCACTTACCAGCGTTTTCAGTAAAAAAGTACCGCCGCGGCAAAACTTTCATTCAGCTTTCAAAACAGCCGCTTACATGACGCCAATCAGAAAAAGTTAAAAAATATTGCACTAACATGTGACCCGTACCCCGCCATCGTGCATCAGTACAAGTAACCCGCCGCACGGTCAGCCCAACCGCCGGCACTCACTTGAATGGGCAATGAGAGAGACGACCCACATGAACGCCCCGCTCCGCATCAACGAAGCTCTTTTGATCGCAGACCGTGCTTTCCAGCCCTTTCAGTGCGTGGCCTGGCACGATGGCAACGGCGCCCTGAGCCTGAGCGTCATCGACCGCACCAATACCCGCATTGGCAGCCAACAACTGTCGTCGAGTGCTTATACCGACCCGGCGCAACTGGAAGACTTGTTGTTGCAAGCTCGCGCCGAACTCGACAAAGATGGCTACGCGTTGCAATCCTGGGCAATGCCGAAGTAAGCCGACACTGTAACTTGCGCTCATCAAACTGAATGAGCGCAAGTTAAGTAAGCGTGACTTATCGCTTGGCGAGAATAAACCGTTCAATGGCTTCCGCCGCGCCATCTTCGGCATTACTGCCGGTGACAACATTGGCTTGGCGCTTGACGGTCTCTTCCGCCTGCCCCATGGCGATCGACAACCCGGCCACGTGAAACATCGCCGGGTCATTACCGCCATCGCCGATCGCGGCGGTTTCCTCCAGCGGTACCCCAAGATGCGCCGCCAGCGTCTTCAAGGCTTCGCCCTTGTTGGCCAACATGGCCGTGACATCCAGGTACACCGGTTGTGAACGCGAAACCTGAGCCAACCCCTGGACCTTGGGCTGCAACTGCGCTTCCAATTCAACCAGCAATTGCGTGTTGTTACTGGCGGCGACGATCTTGTCGACCCGGTCCAGGAACGGCTCAAAACTCTCCACCACGACCGGCCCATAGCCCAAGCCATCGGCTTCGCGCTGAACCATCGGCCCAGGCGGATCACGGCGCAGCCAATCGCCATCGGCGAATACCCAGACCTCCACATCCGGCTCGGCCGAGAACAGCGCCAGGGTGACCAGCGCCGCTTCCGCCGGCAGATGATGCGCAACCAGAATGCTGCCATCCGGGTTGATCAGCGTGCCGCCATTGAAGCCGGCCACCGGTACATCAATACCAAAGGTTTCAATCAGGTGCAGCATGGCCTTGGGCGGACGCCCGCTGGCCAGGCTGAAAAACACCCCGTTGTCGCGCAAGGCACGTACTGCATCGGCGGTGCGTTGGCTCAAGCGGTGATCGGGGTGCAGCAACGTGCCGTCCACGTCGCTGAGGATAAAACGGATGGGATGGATCGCTGCGTCACTCATCCGAGGCTATGCCAGGTGCGGCCGTCACGGGCCAACAACACATCGGCGGCGACCGGGCCATCTTCCCCGGCCTTGTAGGCCTGGATCCCGTCATCTTCCTTCCAGGCATCGAGGAATGGCTGTACTGCGCGCCAGCCGTTTTCGATGTTATCCGCTCGCTGGAACAAGGTCTGGTCGCCGGTCATGCAGTCGTAGATCAAGGTTTCGTACCCCGTCGACGGCTGCATCTCGAAAAAGTCCTTGTAGGCGAAACCCAGCTGGATATTGGCCATGTCCAGGGTCGGCCCGGGCTTTTTCGCCAACAGGTCGAACCACATGCCTTCATTGGGCTGGATCTGGATTTTCAGGTAGGTGGGCTTGAGTTCATCCACTTCAGTGTCACGGAACTGCGCATACGGCGCAGGCTTGAAGCAAATCACAATCTCCGTGTCACGCACGCTCATGCGCTTGCCGGTGCGCAGGTAGAACGGCACGCCAACCCAGCGCCAATTGTCGATCATCACCTTGAGGGCGACGAAGGTCTCGGTGCTGCTGTCTGGGGCGACGTTGGCCTCCTCGCGATAGCCGGGCAGCTGCTTGCCGCCGATTTCACCCGCGGTGTACTGGCCTCGCACCGAGTTGGCCCGTGCCTCCTCCAAAGACCAGGGACGCACCGCACCAATCACCTTGGCCTTTTCACCGCGTACGGCGTCGGCACCAAAGGCGGCCGGTGGCTCCATCGCCACCATCGCCAACAGCTGGAACAGGTGGTTGGGCACCATGTCGCGCAGGGTGCCGGTTTTTTCGAAGAAGTTGCCCCGGGTCTCCACGCCGACGGTTTCGGCGGCGGTGATTTGCACGTGGTCGATGTAATGGTTATTCCAGAACGCTTCGAACAGCACGTTGGAAAAACGGCTGATCAGGATGTTCTGCACCGTTTCCTTACCCAGGTAATGGTCGATGCGATAGATCTGCTTTTCGCTCATGACCTTGAGCAGGCAGGCGTTGAGCGCCTCGGCAGTGGCAAGGTCCGAACCGAAGGGTTTTTCGATGACCACGCGGCGGAAACTTTCCTCGGTTTCCGCCAGCAGGCCGGCGCTACCCAGGCGCTGCACCACTTCACTAAAGAAACGTGGTGCCGTCGCAAGGTAGAACACGGCGTTGCCGGTGCCACTGTCGGCGATCTTCCGGGCGATGTCCGCATAGGTGCCGTCGTCGAGGAAGTCGCCCTCGACGTAGCTGATGCCCTTGGCCAGTTGGGCCCACAACTGGGGGTCCAACGCGTTATCGGCATTGCCTTTGACCTTGCTCGCGGCCTCGGTGCGAATAAAGTCCTCAAGCTTCTTGGCGAAGTCCGCGTCACTGACGGCGTTGTGATCAACACCCACAATACGCAGGCCATCGCCCAGCAAGCCGTCACGGCTAAGGTTGTACAGCGCCGGCATCAGCAGGCGCTTTACAAGATCACCATGGGCACCAAACAGAAACAATGTGGTGGGCGGAGCGGGTTCGGCCTTGAGTTTCTTGCCGTTAGCGGTCATTTTTTGGAAGTCTCCACATGGCCGCCAAAGCCGAAGCGCATGGCAGAGAGCATCTTGTCACCGTAAGTGCTCTGCTGGCGCGAACGGAAACGGGCGAACAACGACGTGGACAGCACCGGCACCGGTACCGCTTGCTCCATGGCGGCTTCGATGGTCCAGCGGCCTTCGCCACTGTCGGCCACGGAGCCTGAGTAACCGTCGAGTTTCGGGTCGGTAGCCAGCGCATCGGCAGTCAGGTCCAGCAGCCAGGACGACACCACGCTGCCGCGACGCCAGACTTCGGCGATATCGGCCACATTCAGGTCGAAACGCTGGTCTTGCGGCAGGTTTTCCGAATTCTTGGTCTTGAGAATGTCGAAGCCTTCGGCAAACGCCTGCATCATCCCGTACTCGATGCCGTTGTGGATCATCTTGACGAAATGCCCGGAACCCGCAGGGCCGGCGTGGATGTAGCCTTGCTCGGCGCGCGGGTCGGCGCTGGCAGACCGGTCCTTGGTCCGTGGAATGCTACCCAGGCCAGGGGCCAGGCTGGCGAAGATCGGGTCCAGACGCTGCACGGTTTCGGTGTCGCCGCCGATCATCATGCAGTAGCCGCGCTCCAGGCCCCAGACGCCGCCGGAGGTGCCCACGTCGACATAGTGCAGGCCCTTTTCCGCCAGTGCCTTGCCGCGACGCACGTCATCCTTATAGTTGGTGTTGCCGCCGTCGATGATCACATCACCGTCTTCCAGCAATTCGCTCAGTTCATTAATGGTGTTTTCAGTGGGGTCGCCCGCCGGCAACATCACCCACACGGCGCGAGGCTTTTGCAGCCCGGCAACCAAAGCCTTGAGGTCGGCAACGCCAGTGGCACCCTCCTCGCTCAGGCCTTTGACAAATGCTTCGTTACGGTCGTAAACAACGGTGGTATGCCCATTGAGCATCAGGCGCCGTGCAATATTCCCGCCCATGCGGCCTAGTCCGATAATCCCCAGTTGCATGTGCTGATGCTCCCAACTACTAAATAAATGTGTGACATAGTTTATAGCGCAATGAGGCTAATGAGGGTTAGTCAGGTGCAGATCCGTGTAGTTTCATGACAAAGAGTTGCCATCATTTCACCATCACGGCTCAAAAAGTCACACGACCGCCAAAAATAAAAAAGTTCCATTGCTTCAAAAAAGAATTCAGAATTGCTTCCGACTGCTGCCGAGAACCTCGACTCAAGCGTTCTGGCACACCGCGACACACCGGCTATTTGCGAGGTAAGCAATGAGCACTGCACAGATGACCCGTCCTCCACAGACCCTCTACGTCACTATCCGTCGCGATGAATTGCGCCAGTTGAAAGACGAGCGCGATCAACTGCAGCAGGAAGTCATGCGCCTGCGCTCACACCTCCTGCAAGCCCAACTGGATCAACCGTCCGGCACACAACCTGCGCTGTGCTAAGCCTTGTCATGACCTTGTAAGATTATGGCTACATAAATCTCACAAAGTTTTCACACGCCCTTCTCGATACTCCCGCCCAAAGGGCCGCCCCATGCATGGGTGGCCTCTGTTGCGTGCACTTCTGCGCGTCGACTGAAAAACTACCGGGTTGGAGCGCTGGATGGCGATGTTCAAACGCAGCACTACGTCTGCGAAAGGCTTTGATTGGGCCGGTCTTGGCCTGTTGTTCGTGTTTTTCTGGTACTTCTCGGGCATTACCCAACTGCTGATTCAGCTCAGCGGCACTTCCGGTTTCAGTGGTTTCCGCCAAGCGTTCTTCATGAGCGCACTGTGGCTGGCACCCGTGCTCGTCTTCCCGCGTCGTACGCGCTTGCTCGCCGCCTTGATCGGTGTGGTGCTATGGGCCTGCTCCATGGCCAGCCTGGGTTATTTCTTCATTTACCAGCAGGAATTTTCCCAAAGCGTCATCTTCATCATGTTCGAGTCGAACATCTCTGAAGCCGGTGAGTACGCCACTCAATACTTCGCCTGGTGGATCGTCCTCGCGTTCATTGCCCACACCGCCTTCTCCATTTTCCTGTGGACCCGTGTACGTCCTGTGTACCTGCCACGCGGGCAAGCGATATTGGCCGCCGTCGCGATCCTGGTAGCCATCGTTGGCTACCCATTGGTCAAGCAGATTGCTCGCAGCGATACCATGGAAGACGCCATCGACCGTTTCGAGGCGCGTATCGAGCCGGCGGTACCGTGGCAGATGATCGTCGGCTACCACCGCTACACCCAGCAGTTGGACAACATGCAGGACATGCTCGACAGCGCGAGCCAGATCCCGCCCTTGACCAACCTCAAGGACAGCATGGCCGGCCAACCTTCAACCCTGGTGTTGGTCATCGGCGAGTCCACCAACCGCCAGCGCATGAGCCTCTACGGCTACCCGCGCGATACCACGCCCGAGCTGGACAAGCTGCGCGACCAACTGGCGGTGTTCGATAACGTCATCACCCCGCGCCCCTATACCATTGAGGCACTGCAGCAGGTGCTCACGTTCGCCGATGAGGAAAACCCAGACCTGTACCTCAAGACGCCGTCGATTGTCAGCGTGATGAAACAGGCCGGCTACAAGACCTACTGGATCACTAACCAGCAGACCATGACCAAGCGCAACACCATGCTCACGACCTTCTCCGAACAGGCCGACGAGCAGGTGTACCTGAACAACAACCGCAACCAGAACGCCCGCCAATATGACGGCGATGTGCTGGAACCGTTTTCCAAGGCCCTGGCCGATCCGGCAGAGCGTAAGTTCATCGTGGTGCACTTGCTCGGCACCCACATGAGCTACCAGTACCGCTATCCGCCGACGTTCGACAAATTCACTGATCGCCAAGGTGTACCTGCCGGGGTCAGCGACGATCAGTTGCCGATCTACAACAGCTACGACAATGCGGTGCTGTACAACGACTTCGTGGTGTCGAGCCTGATCAAGGACTACGCCAAGACCGATCCGAATGGTTTCCTGCTGTACCTGTCGGACCACGGCGAAGATGTGTTCGACTCGGCAGGCCACGCAACCCTGGGGCGTAACGAAGGCAAACCGACCGCGCCGATGTACACCATTCCGTTCATGGCCTACGCCTCGCCGAAATGGCGTGAAAGCCATGATTGGAAGTTCGCTGAGGACCTGCAGCGGCCTTACAGCAGCTCCCAGTTGATTCACACCTGGGCCGACCTGGCCGGGCTGAGCTTCAACGAGCTGGACCGCAGCAAGAGCCTGGTGAGTGACAGCTTCAAGGCACGGCCACAAATGATTGGTAACCCGTACCTGCGCCAGTCGAAGCCGTTGATCGATTTCAGCATGCTCAAACCGAAGGCCAGCGGTAGCGCCGACGTGGTCATCCAGTAAGCGGCAGCCCCCGATCTATTTGATAAAAAATATTTCAGGGGCGACGCTTTTCATAAAGGCGCGGAGTGCGCCCCCCCGTACTCTAACGCTTGCGCCGTGGTTAACCCGTTAAATCCCACCCCAGCACGGCCTCGAAACTTAACGACATTGTTAAGTTTCGAGGCCGACTAGTTAAGCCTCTCTTAATCAAGCCTCCACATAATCGGCCCCACGAGTCTGATCCAAGGGAACAGACACCGATCACACTTATGGGAATACCGATGATGAAACTCTCGACGCTCATGCTTGCCGGCTTAATGACCCTGACCGCCACCGCCGCCTTCGCCGAAGGCGGTTCAGAGCGCTCCAAGGAGTTCTACGCCAACTTCAAGTTCATGCAGGACCAGGCGCAAGACAAGGCCCAGCAAACAGCCTCCAGCGATGTCAAACACTTGAAAGTTGATGACGCCCAGCAACCTAAAAGTTGAACCCGCTTAAACCCTTTGCCATTCCGCTCCGATGGCGAAGGCTAACTTGGCGCCATGTAATGGCGCCTTTTTTATTTAGAGTGGTTTACTCCAAAACAACATATTCCCATAAGCAGGATCAAACTTAGCATCATCGAAACCGAACTTTCGATAGGACGACTGCGCCACGTCATTCCCCTCAAGCACTTCAAGGGTTATCTTGCAGCAGCCGCGCTGCCGCGCGATTTCCTCAACCTTCTGCAGCATTCTATGGCTCAAGCCCAATCCGCGAAATTGACTCATGACTGACACGTCATGGACATTGACCAGCGGGCGGCAGGCAAACGTCGAGAAGCCTTCGAAGCAATTCACCAACCCCGCCGGCTCCCCATTCACAAACGCCAATACGCTGAAAGCATGCGGACGCTTGGCCAACTCGGCCGGCAGTTGTTGCAGCAAATCAAGCGGCAGGCTGTGCCCACCGCCCATTGGGTCTTCCGCGTAGTGGTTGAGCACGCGGCCAATGGCTTGGGCATGCACAGGGTTGGTGTAGCTGGCTTGCAGCACCAGGATATCTGGGGTGTCCATTTCCGTCCTCGATTGCGACTACAAGGGATTCAGCTCCCCATGAGGGTCACGATTGTAGGCGTCAAGCCGACGCCGGATGAAGAAGATTAACGACAAAAATGTGCGTGAAAGCACGACCAGCCTATTCCGAGTTTTTTGCGCTCACATCTGCGCCGAAGCGTTGCAACTGCATTTCTCTAAGGCGACTCAAGGTGCGGCGAAAGGGAAACTCCAGATAGCCCTCGGTGTAAAGGTTCTCCAACGGCACCTTGGCCTCGATGAACAACGGCACCTTGCGGTCGTAACATTCGTCCACCAACGCAATGAAGCGACGAACGCTGTCGTCGTGCACCGACAATTCCGGCAGCTCGCGATCACCGGCTACCACACGCTGAGCGCCGTCTTCAGTGCCACGCGCGATCCGTGCGGGACGTTTCTGGGCACTCAGGTTGGGGACTTCCCCGAGCAGGATCACCTTGAAGCGATCACACAGCAGCATGAAGTCCATCGCCGCCAAGGGTTGCTCGCAAAGGTCGGCATAGCGGCACCAGAGCACCGTGTCGCAGGATTGCACGGCAACAATAGTCCGGTGGCCAACAGTGACCGGCCCGCTGCTCGCCAGCTGCCCTTCGGACAATTGCTTAAACACCTCGGCCAGCGCCTCGGGCTGATCCACCCAATAGCGCTGCACGCCCACCCCTGGGTGCAGGCGATGGTCTTCTGCCCCGTCCACCGCCACCACCTGCATATGCTGCTTGATCGCGGCAATACCCGGCAAAAAGCGTTCACGGTTGAAGCCGCCGGCATACAGTTGGTCAGGCGGCTGGTTGGAGGTGCACACCATCACCACGCCCTCCTCAAACATCACCTGGAACAACCGACCCAGGATGATTGCATCGCCGATGTCATTGACGAACAACTCATCGAAACACAGCACACGCACTTCCCCGCTCAGCTCCCTGGCCAGGGCCTGCAAGGGGTCGTGAGTGCCGGTGAGCTGAAACGAACGCTGATGTACCCACCCCATGAAATGATGAAAGTGCTGTCGCCGCGCGGGCACCCGCAGGCTTTGATAGAACTGGTCCATCAACCATGTCTTGCCCCGCCCCACCGGGCCCCATAGGTAAACACCATTGATCGGCGAACGCCCTTGGTGCAACGCCTGATGACAGGCTTGCAGGGCATCCACCGCGCGACGTTGGGCGTCGTCGGCAACAAAGCCCTGCTGGGCGATGGCGTGTTGATAAGCAGCGAGAGGCGAGTCAAAAGTCATGCCCGCCAGTATGACGCAGAGGCCAGCATTGGGACGCAAAAAATGCCGCTTGACCGAATACATTACTGAGATCATATTTTATACATGTTACTAAACATGTAAAAACCACTGCCTCAGGAGTCTCTGTATGCGCAATAAAGTCTTTGGCCGCCGCAGCGGTTTGCAGGTCTCGGAATTGGCCTTGGGTACCGGTAATTTTGGTACCGGATGGGGTCACGGTGCTGAACGTGATGAGGCCAAGCTGATATTCGACGGCTACCTGGAAGCCGGCGGCAACTTCCTGGATACCGCCAACGGCTACCAGTTTGGCCAGGCCGAAAAGCTGCTCGGAGAATTTATCGCCTCGGAGCGCGACAACCTGGTAGTCGCCACTAAATACACCCTGCGCACCCAGCCGTCAGACGAAGGCACGATCAAACTGGGCAACAACCGCAAGAACCTGGTGCGTGCCGTCGAGGAAAGCCTGAAGCGGCTGAACACCGAGCATATCGACCTGCTCTGGGCGCACATGAGCGACAACGTCACGCCCATGGAAGAGATCCTGCGTGGCTTCGATGACCTGGTGCGCGCCGGCAAGATCCACTACGCCGGCCTCTCCAACTTCCCCGCCTGGCGCATCGCCCGCGCGGACCTGCTGGCCGAAGTGCGCAACTTCGCCCCCATCATTGGCGTGCAAGTGGAGTACAGCCTGGCCGAACGTACCGCTGACCGCGAGCTATTGCCGATGGCTGAAGCCCTTGGCCTGGGCGCGACACTCTGGTCGCCGCTGGGCGGTGGTTTCCTCACCGGTAAGTACCGCACTACCCAGGACGACAATCGCGCCAATAAGCTCGGCATCCTGGTACACGCCGAGAAAAGCGCCCGCGAAACCGCCGTGCTCGACACCCTGCTGGCAGTCGCCGATGAACTCGACGCCACGCCCACCCACATCGCCATCGCTTGGCTGCGGGAAAAAGCCCGACGCTCGACCACTGCGCTGATCCCAATCCTTGGCTCTCGTACCCGCGCACAATTGGATGCCACGCTCGGAGCGCTGAACGTGCAGCTATCAGCTGAGCAAGTGACGCGCCTGGACAACGCCAGCGCCATATCCCTGGGCGTGCCCCACGGGATCATTGCGGAGCGCTTCCCCCTCGACGCCGGCCACGACGCCCCTCGTCCACCGGTTATCTGAGGCAAAAAAAAACGGCCTGAAAAGGCCGTTTTCTATTTAGCGCTCGGGATCAAGCAAGGCTCTTGCTGACCACTTCAAACACATCACTCGACAGCTCACCGGACGCCCGAATGCGCTCCAGCTCCGCCTTCATCAGCGACTGCCGCGCGCTGTCGTACTTGCGCCAGCGCGTCAGCGGCGCCAATTGGCGCGAGGCGATTTGTGGGTTGAAGCCATTCAACTCGATCACCAGGTCCGCCAGGAAGCGGTAACCGGAACCATCCGCCGCATGGAAGTTGATCAGGTTCTGCCCGGCAAACGCGCCAATCAAAGCGCGCACCTTGTTGGGGTTCTTGATATTGAACGCCGAGTGCTCCATCAGCGCCTTGACCCGCTCCAAACCGCCCGGCAACGTGCTGCCGGCCTGTACGCTGAACCACTGGTCCATGACCAGTGGGTTGTCCTTGAAGTTCTCGGCAAACACCGCCAGCGCCTGGGCCTTTTCCGCCTCGAATGGGGAGTTCACCAGCACGGCCAAGGCTGTCAGGCGCTCGGTCATGTTGTCACTGGTGTCGAACTGATCGAGGGTCGCCGCCAGCACCTCCGGCTTGCCGCTGAGCATCAGGTACGACAGCGCAATGTTTTGCAATGCGCGACGGGCAAAGTGCTCGGCCGCAGCCACGTACGGGGTTTTCTTCGACAGCTCACGGTTAGCCTGGTAACGCAGCCACAGGGCTTCGAACAGGTGATCGGCCAGTTGCTTGCGGGCGAATTCACGGGCCGCGTGGATGGCATCCACATCCGCCACCTCGCTGATTTCGGTCAAGTAGGCTTCGCTTGGCAACGAGAGCATTTCGGCGACCATCGCCTGGTCCAGCGATTCATCGCTCAACACCGTGCGCAGTGCGTCAATCAGGCGTTGATCCAGCTTCAGCGACTGACCTGCCTGATGCTGACCAATCAACTCCTGCAACACCTGCACGGCCAATTGCTGGCCAGCATCCCAACGGTTGAAACCGTCGCTGTCGTGCTGCATCAGGAACATCAGCTGGTCGCGGCTGTAAGGGAAGCTCAGTTTCACCGGTGCCGAAAAGCCACGCAGCAGCGAAGGCAAAGGCTGCTCTGCGATATCAACGAAGGTGAACGTCTGCTCGGCCTCGGTCACCGAAATGACACGTGAGGTAACACCTGCGCTCGACTCACCGGCCAGACGCAAGGCAATCGCCGCGCCCTTCCCGTCCAACAGGCCCAATGCCACAGGGATCACGAACGGTAGCTTTTCCACCTTGTCCGGGGTTTGGGGGCAGCTTTGGCGGAAGGTCAGGCTGTAGGTCTTGGCCGCCGCGTCGTAGGACTCGCTCACCGCAAGGCGCGGCGTACCGGCCTGGCTGTACCAGCGTTTGAACTGGGTGAGGTCGGCGCCGTTGGCGTCTTCCATAGCCTTGATGAAATCGTCGCAGGTCACGGCATGGCCGTCATGGCGTTCGAAGTACAGGTCACTGCCTTTGCGGAAGCCTTCGGCGCCGAGCAAAGTGTGGATCATACCGACGACTTCCGAACCCTTTTCGTACACGGTCAGGGTGTAGAAGTTGGAAATTTCGATGAAGCTGTCCGGGCGTACCGCGTGAGCCATCGGGCCGGCATCTTCGGCGAACTGGTGGGTACGCAAGTACGCCACGTCCTGGATGCGCTTGACCGTGGCCGAGTTCATGTCGGCGGAGAATTGCGAGTCACGGTAGACGGTGAAGCCTTCCTTGAGCGAGAGCTGGAACCAATCGCGGCAGGTCACGCGGTTGCCCGACCAGTTGTGGAAGTACTCGTGAGCAACAATCGCCTCGACCCGCTGGTGCGCAGCGTCGGTGGCGGTTTCGGCGCGGGCCAGTACGGCGCTGGAGTTGAAGATGTTGAGGCCCTTGTTCTCCATGGCGCCCATGTTGAAGTCGTTCACCGCGACGATCATGAAGATGTCGAGGTCGTACTCACGGCCGTAGGTTTCTTCATCCCAGCGCATGGATTTTTTCAAACTGGTCATGGCGTGCTGGCACTTGTCGATGTTTTCCGGCTCGACATAGATGCGCAGCGCCACTTCGCGCTGAGTCATGGTGGTGAAGCTGTCTTCAACGCACCACAAATCACCGGCCACCAGTGCGAACAGGTACGCCGGTTTCTTGAACGGGTCTTCCCAGGTTGCCCAGTGACGGCCATCTTCACCCGGCCCGCTGGCAATCGGGTTGCCATTGGACAGCAACACCGGGTAGCTGTGTTGCTCGGCGATCACCGTGGTGGTGAAGACGCTCATCACATCCGGGCGGTCGAGGTAGTAAGTGATCTTGCGGAAGCCTTCGGCCTCGCACTGGGTGCAGAACATGCCACTGGATTTGTACAAGCCTTCCAGGGCGGTGTTGGTTTCCGGGTGGATTTTTACCGTGGTATCCAGGGTAAACGTCTCACTTTTCGGATGCACCGTCAGGTGGCTCTCGGTCAGCTGATAATCAGCGTCCGTCAGCTCCTGATCAGCCAGGTTCACGCTCAACAGTTCCAGTTGCTGGCCATCCAGCACCAACGGCGGCAAGCCGGCGCCACGCTCGGGATTGCGGCGCATCACCAGTTGCGCGTGGACCAGGCTGTGGTCCTCGAACAACTCGAAGGTCAGGTGCGTCTCTTCGATCAGGTAGTCCGGCGCCTGATAGTCCTTCAGGTAGATCATCTTCGGTTGTTCGGTGCGCATGGATGGCATCCTTCTACTGATGCACGGCGAGCTGGTAGGCCGTGTATTTGCGAATATTGATAACGCCGGTGTCGAAGATCAGGTATTGGCCCTTGATCCCCAACAGCGAGCCTTCGGCAATCGGGTTCTTGTCCAGGTTAAAGCTGACAATCTTGGCCGGATACTGCTCCACCGGGTAGCGGATTTCGATCGGTTCGATATCGCTCACCGGTTGGATGGCCTGCAGGCCGAAGCGTTCCTGCAAACCCAGCAGGCCTTCGGCGCAGGAGGCGAACAGGTCGTCGCGTACGCTCTTGAGGTCGACGGGCTGGGCATCACCTTTTAACAGTGCGCGCCAGTTGGTCTTGTCGGCCACTTGGCTACGCAACACATCTTCGACAAAGCCGGACTGCTGGCGCGTGGCCACGCGCATGATCGGCAGCGCCTGGCTGGCGCCCTGGTCCAGCCAACGGGTAGGCAGCTGGGTAGCACGGGTGATGCCGACCTTGATCCCCGACGAATTCGCCAGGTAGACCACGTGGTCAGTCATGCAGAATTTTTCACCCCAGCCCGGTTCACGGCAGGTACCGGCGTCGTAATGGCAACGCTCGGGGCTCATGATGCACAGGTCGCACTGGGCCAGCTTGGTCATGCACGGGTAGCAATAGCCCTGGCTGAAGCTGGTTTTGGTCTTGCGGCCGCAATGGCTGCAATGAATGGCACCGAGATACTCCAGGCGAATATGGCTGCCGATCAACGGATTGACCGGCACCTCGGTATCGCCCAGGCGAAACGCGTATTGAACGGTCGGCTCACCGAGTGTCGCCGACATTTTACTGACTGCACCGCGACCAATTTCAATCAATGGATCGCATCCGACTTGAACAGGATGTTCGGTACCGGTGCCGATTTGGACGCACATTCCTGCGGGCCCATGTAGCCGGTGCGCTGGTCTTCCGGCAGATTCTGGATTTCCCAGGCGATGACCGCTTGCAACGACAACTCACGCTGCTCGGCGGTGAGCTTGCGGCCGTCGGACCATTTACCGATTTCCACGGCGAGCTTGAGGCTCTCATAGATATCCGGAGTGATGTTTTCGATCATTTCAGCAAAAGAGGACATAAGGCTCTTCCTTATCAAATAGAGGCTTTGCGGCGGCTGTACAGCCCACCCAGCAAACCCGTCAGGCAACCGATAACCAAACCGCCGACATGGGCAGCATTGGCGATTTCGCCGAAGCCGATCATCGAGACCAACCCCGACAGGCATAGCAGCAGCCACACCAGCATCATCACCAGCACCCCACGGGGCAGGCGATAAGCCGGGTTAGGCGACAACAATTGAAAGATCCAGCAATGCCCGAGCAGGCCATACAACACGCCGGACAACCCGCCAAACAGGCCGGGGCCGCCATAAGCGTATTGAGCGTAGTTGGAGACCAGACTGAACAACAGCGTCAGGCCGAGCAAGTTGATACCGCCCTGGCGCGCTTCGATGCGTCGGCCCAGCTCCCAGTACCACATGCCGTTCATGGCCAGGTGCAGGATGCCGAAGTGGATCAGCATCGGTGTGATCAAGCGCCACCACTGCCCCGACGCCAGGCTGTCGGCCAGCGGGGTGAACTGGATGTACTCGCCGACGATGCGAAACTGCAGGAACGTCAGCCAGCTCATGGCTTGCAGGTTCTCACCGAGCAAGGTCACCGCACCGACGATGATGCTCGCCAGCAATACCAGGGCTGTTACAGGGCTGTGGCGCAGTTGCTGGACAAAACCAGGGCGCTTGACCGGGGCCTGCTCCGGAATGTCCAACTGCTGGTCTGGGTCACCGGCGGGAAAGCGCTGGTACAACACGCGTACGTCGTCGCTGATGGATTCTGGCACCCACAACACTTGCTCGCCCGCCTCTTCGCTGACGCGATGGGGCACTTGCATGCGTTGCAGCAGGTGGACAAAACCGCCCAGGTCGACGCTCAGGGGCAAGCGCAATACAGCGACGGTACTCATTTAATAACCTCGGGGCGCTCAACGTCGACCCATACAAATTTACTCGGGTCCAGGCGTGTTTCCTGGTCCAGACGGTATGCCACCAGCTTGCCGTACAGCACGGCGCTGTAATCCAGGCAGGCCAGGTTCGGGCGGATCGGGGCCGGTTTGCCGCTGCGCCAGTAGTGACCGACGAACAGCAACGGCTCATCGACGCCATAGCGCAGCAGGGAATTCTTTTGGCTGGACGACAACGGCGTGCGCGCCACCGGCTCCGGCAGCGCGTCGGGCTGGAACACGATATCGCCATAGGTTTTAGGGTCGTCTTCCCAGAACTTGGTACGGAAGAACGAACGCGTCAATCCATCGCCACCGGTGAGCGTCAGCCCATCCGGCAGGCGCATATCGGTACCGCGCAGCAGACGGTCGAAAGCGTTACAGGAAAAACTGCCCGGCACGGCGGCGGCCTGCAGGAAGTGCTGATCGATGCAGCCATCCGGGAACGTCGCGCGCAGCGGCTGGATAAAACCGTCATCCCAGCACGCATGCACCACGCGAAAACGCCCGGCGTCGACAAACAGCGGCATGTCGTAGAACCAGCCGAGGAAGTCGTGCCAGTCGGCCGGGTGGTGTTCGAACTGGGTCAGGGTTTCGTGAATCAACCGCTCATGCCGTGGGTTGTGCTCGCGCACGAACTGCTTGCCACTGCCCGGTGGCGCGGGTGTGGTCCAGCCCAGCGCATTGAATTCATGGTTGCCCATGATGCACAGCGCCTGGCCGGCTTCGGTCATGTCGTGGACGATATGCAGCGCCTCGCGAATACGCGGGCCACGATCGATGATATCGCCGAGGAACACCGCCATTCGCGACGGATGACGCCAAACGCCGCCCTGCTTGTGGTAGCCCAACTGGTCGAGCAAGTGCTCAAGGGTATGGGCGCAACCGTGCACGTCACCAATCAGGTCGTAGCTACGCGCGGGATCGAGCATCAGTCGCCTCCACCCCCCAAGCGGCTGCCCCAGCCCAGCTTGGTGCGGCACACTTCGTAGTAGTTGTGGTCCAGCGGGTGGATCAACCGCAGCTTTTGCGCCTTCTTGCTCACGGTGATGGTGTCACCGGGGGCGCACGTGAAATGGTTCTGCCCATCGCAGGACACCTGCGGGTAGATCTGCATGTCTTTGGACACCACGATTTTCAGCTCACTGTTGCCGTCGACCACAATCGGCCTGCTGGACAACATATGGGGGTACATCGGCACGATCACAATGGCATCCAGCTTGGGATGCATGATCGGGCCACCCGCCGACAGCGCGTAGGCGGTGGAACCGGTGGGCGTGGCGACGATGAGGCCGTCGGCCTTCTGGCTGCACACGAACTGGCCGTCAATATACAGCTCGAACTCGATCATCCGCGTGGACTTGCCGGGGTGCAGCACCACGTCATTGAGGGCGTCGCCCTGGCCGATGGCTTCACCGTGGCGGCGCACTTCGGCTTGCAGCAGGAAGCGGTTCTCCACCAGGTAATGGCCGTCGAGCACCTTGGCCACTTCGACTTCCAGGTCATCGGGGCGAATGTCGGTCAGGAAACCCAGGCTGCCACGGTTGATCCCCAGCACAGGCACGTTATGCCGCGCCAAGGCCCGGGCTGCGCCCAGCAGACTGCCATCGCCACCCACCACAATGACCATGTCGCAGACTTCGCCGAGCATCTTGCGCGATGAAGTTTGCAAACCGTGGCCCGGCAGGATTTCAGCGATGGTGTCTTCGAGGATCACATGCAGGTGGCGTTCCAGCAGGAATTTTTTCAGCCGGCGGACGGTGTCCAACACCTGGGTACTGCCCAGGCGACCGATAATGCCGATATTGCGAAATTGCTCCATGGGGCTCCTGCGGGATTTGGGGTGTGGCAAAAAGAAGGATTATGGGCGAAAGGCCGCCCCAGGCAAAATCCTTTGTCGCCGTGAAGCCTTGATGACAATGGTTCTCAGCGCCCTATGCAACCGGTAAACGGCTATGCTCGGACCATGAGTGTGTTCCCGGATTTGCACAACCTGCCCCGCCAACTGCGCCACCCCGAGGTGCGCGACTTGGCGTGGGTGATGCTCGCCCCGCCGATGCTCGCGCAAACACCGTGGCCGCAACGCCACCCGTTGGCCGGCAGCGACTGGGTGCAGGCGCCCCACCTGCTCGAACACTGGCTGCGCACGCTTGATCGAGACAGTAGCGCCCTGCTGCACTGGCTGAGCCAGGCACGCACCCGACGCCTGGGCCTGTATTACGAGCGGTTGTGGCAATTTGCGGTACAGCATGCGCCGGGGGTGGAGCTGTTGGCCGCCAACCTGCCGATCCGCCGCGCCGGGCATACCTTGGGTGAGCTGGACATGCTGATCCGCGACCGCGACGGCGTGCATCATCTGGAATTGGCGATCAAGCTGTATCTGGGCCCGCAGGACAGCAACGGCCAGGACCCGGCCCTGTGGCTCGGGCCTGGGTGCCATGACCGGCTGGACCGTAAGCTGGCGCATCTGGCCCAGCATCAACTGCCGATCTCTGCACGCCCGGAAAGCCGGGAAGCCTTGGCAGCGCTGGATATCCAACAGTTCGATGCGCATTTGTGGCTGGGCGGGTATTTGCTGTATCCGTGGCCTGGCTTGGCAGAATCCCCCGAAGGCGCGCACCCGCAGCACCTGCGTGGCCGCTGGCTGCATCAACGCGACTGGCCGGACTTTGCCAGCGCCAGCGCACGCGGCCGTTGGCAACCACTGCCCCGCCATGCCTGGTTGGCGCCTGCGCATTACCCGGCGGATGAAGTCTGGAGTGAGGAACGGATGCAAGGCTGGCTGGCGGAGCTGGACCCGATGGCGCCGGCGCAGTTGCTGGTGCGGATGGTTCAGAACGGCGCGGAGTGGGAGGAAGCCGAGCGGTTGTTCTTGGTGGCGGATCTTTGGCCTAATGTGCCGGGGGCTGGCTGAGGTTTTATCAGTGCGCTTTAGGGCCTCTTCGCGAGCAAGCCCGCTCCCACAATTTGGAATGCATCCCCCTGTGGGAGCGGCGGTGCGACGATTCGACTTGCTCGCGAATGCGGCGTAATAGGCACTACAACTGGTCGATATGCCGATAATCCAGCTGCAACCCAACCGCCAATTCCTGTGCCCTGCCCAACCGGATCGGTCCCCGCTCCATATCCACCAACAAACCCGGACACTCCAGCACCGGCAACCCGGCGATGTTCTTGAGCCGCCCATCGGTAATCACCAGCAACCGCTGCTGCTCCGCCGGATAGCGCTTGCGCCGCGCCGCCAGCCAATCTCCGGCTTCTGTCAGCGCCGCCAGCAACGGTGTGCCGCCGCCGGCGCCAAGCTGATCCAGCCAACCCGCCAAGCCTTTCGCGGCTTTCAACCCTTGAACCTGCCACTTTGGCGCGTGCCCACTGGCCGTCAGTAACGCCATGCGCGCCCGCTGGCGATAAGCATCGTCAAACAACTGCGCCAGCAAGCCCTTGGCATCCGTCAACGCACGGTGCCGCCGGGTGGACGCCGATGCATCGACAATCACCAACCACAATTCATGGGCTGAGCGGCTGCGCAGGTGAAACAGCAAATCTGCTCGCGATTGGGGCCGACCACCGAGCAACGTACCCGGCCAGTTGATCGAACCCTGCTGTGCGCTGCGCGCCCTGCCCTGCCTGCCTCTGTCCAGTCGACCCGCCTTGGGCTGTGCATCCGCCCCCGCGTCAGGTCGAGGGCGAATGCCTAGGGCTTTTTTGGCCAGGTGGGGACTTCGCGGCGTGCGCCCGTGGGCAAGGCCGGCGCGGGCATGTCGCCCCATTGGCCTTGGCCGGGCGACGTGTCGGAAGGTTTGGGCGATTGCCCTTCACTCGGCGGGTTGGCCGGTGGCGACTGCTCCTGGCGTCGATGGCGCAAGGCAAACTCGGCCACGGCGTCGATGTCCTCCTCGGCGATCGCGTCAGCACCGCGCCAAGCGGCATGGGCCCTGGCGCCGCGTAGCCAGACCAGGTCCGCACGCAGGCCGTCGACACCTGCGGCAAAACAACGCTCGGTGATCTGGGCCAAGGCCTGGTCATCCAGTTCAATGTTGCCGAGTCGCGCACGCGCCTGGGTGCATCGTTCACGCAGCGCCGCTTGTTGCTCGGCCCAGTGTGCGCAAAACGCCGCCGGGTCGCTGTCGAAATCCAAGCGGCGTCGAATGATCTGCCCACGCTCGGCCGGCAAGGTCTGCCCGCTCAGCGCCACATTAAAACCGAAACGGTCGAGCAGTTGCGGGCGCAACTCGCCCTCTTCCGGGTTCATGGTGCCGATCAGCACAAAACGCGCCGAATGACGGTGGGAAATGCCGTCACGCTCGATCAGGTTGATGCCGCTGGCCGCCACATCCAGCAGCAGGTCGACCAAGTGATCCGCCAGCAAGTTGACTTCATCGACGTACAACACGCCGCCATCAGCCTTGGCCAGCACGCCGGGAGAAAACTGCGCACGGCCTTCGCCTAGCGCGGCGTCAAGATCCAGGGTGCCCACCAGGCGTTCTTCGGTCGCGCCCAATGGCAAGGTGACAAACTGCCCGCTGGCCAACAGGTCCGCCAGCCCTCGCGCAAGGGTGGACTTGGCCATTCCGCGCGGACCTTCGATCAGCACGCCGCCGATTTTCGGGTCGATGGCGGTCAGGCACAGTGCCAGTTTCAACCTGTCGGCGCCGACCACGGCGGACAGCGGGAAATGGGGAGTATCAGTCATCAGCTGTCTTCTTCTATATCCAGCAACAGGTTTTCCAACGCTTCTTTATATGCACCCGGTTCCTGCCACATACCGCGCTGCTGGGCCTCAAGCATGCGCTCGGTCATGTCGCGCAGGGCTGCGGGGTTGTGCTGTTGTACAAAGGCCCGGGTATCGGGGTCGAGCAAGTAAGCGTCGGCGAGCAACGCATACTGGTGATCGTCGATCAGCGCGGTCGTTGCGTCGAATGCAAACAGATTGTCCACCGTCGCAGCCATTTCAAACGCGCCTTTGTAGCCATGGCGTTTGACGCCTTCGATCCACTTGGGGTTGGCGGCGCGGGAACGAATCACCCGGTTCAGCTCTTCCTTCAAGGTGCGAATCTTCGGCAAGTCTGGCTGGCTGTGGTCGCCATGATAGCTGGCGGCCTTGTCACCGCTCAGGGTTTCCACGGCAGCAAGCATACCGCCCTGGAATTGGTAGTAATCGTTGGAGTCGAGCAGGTCATGCTCGCGGTTGTCCTGGTTCTGCAAAACGGCCTGCACCTGGCTCAGGCGTTGAGCGAATTGCTCGCGGGCAGCGGTGCCTTCATCGGAACCACCGTAGGCATAGCCACCCCAGTTCAAATAAACCTCGGCCAAGTCTTCCCGGCTTTGCCACAGGCGACCGTCAACCGCGCCCTGCACGCCCGCGCCATAGGCTCCGGGTTTGGCGCCGAAAATGCGCCACCCCGCCTGCTTGGCGGCGGTTTCGTCGTCCAGGCCAGACACACGCAACGCCTCACGCTCGCTGCGCACCTTGGCCGCCAGCGGGTTCATGTCGTCCGGCTCATCCAGCGCGGCCACGGCCTGCACCGCCGCGTCAAACAGGCGGATCAGGTTGGCGAACGCATCGCGGAAGAACCCCGACACCCGCAACGTCACGTCGACACGCGGGCGGTCCAGCAGGCTAATCGGCAGAATCTCAAAGTCATCCACCCGCTGGCTGCCGGTGGCCCATACCGGGCGAACCCCCATCAGCGCCATGGCTTGGGCGATATCATCACCGCCGGTGCGCATGGTCGCGGTGCCCCACACCGACAAACCCAGCTGGCGCAGGTGGTCGCCGTGGTCTTGCAGGTGCCGCTCAAGGATCAGGTTGGCCGACTGGAAACCAATGCGCCAAGCCGTCGTCGTAGGCAGGTTGCGCACGTCGACAGTGAAAAAATTGCGGCCCGTAGGCAGCACATCCAGCCGTCCACGGCTAGGCGCACCGCTTGGGCCAGCCGGTACGAAACGGCCACTCAAGGCATCCAGCAACCCACGCATTTCTGCCGGACCGCAAGCATCCAGGCGCGGCGCTACGACGATGCGCAGGCTTTCGATCACCGCCTTCACCTCTTCCCAGCCGGGCTCTTCCAGCTGTTCAAGGGGGCCTTCCAGCGCCTGCTCGATCAGCCGCGCCGCATACAACTCCAACCGCTCGCGGGTGTCGCCAGCGGTGCGCCACAACTGCGCATCGATCTTCTGCAGCACCAGCGGGCGGCGACCGGTCCACGGTTCAGCCAGGGCGCAGTCCAGCGGGTCGAAGCCCAGCGCGAAAGCCTTGGCCAACACCCGCAGCAGGCTGGATTGTGGGCCACGGCCATCACCACGGGGGATACGCAGCAACGCCAGCAAGGTATCGATACGCAAACGGCCTTCGGGCGACTCACCGAATATGTGCAGGCCGTCGCGGATCTGCGACTCCTTCAAGTCACACAGGTAGGTGTCCAGGCGCGGCAGCCAGATAGCGGCGTCGGCATCACTGTCCAGCTTCAGCTCTTGGTCGATACGGGTTTCGCGCACCAACTTGAGGATGTCTTTTTGCAGCTCAAGGGCGCGGCGTGGGTCGAGTAACTGCGCCTCGTAATACTCATCAGCCAGCAGCTCAAGGTTGCGCAGCGGGCCGTAGGTTTCAGCGCGGGTCAACGGCGGCATCAGGTGATCAATGATCACCGCCTGGGTGCGCCGCTTGGCCTGGGCGCCCTCGCCCGGGTCGTTGACGATGAATGGGTAGATATTGGGCAGCGGCCCCAGCAAAGCGTCGGGCCAGCAGTTTTCCGACAGACCCACGCCCTTGCCCGGCAGCCATTCGAGGTTGCCGTGTTTGCCCACGTGAATCACGCCGTGGGCGCCGTAGGTGTGGCGCAACCAGAAGTAGAACGCGAGGTATCCGTGGGGCGGCACCAGGTCCGGGTCGTGGTAAACGGCGCTGGCGTCCACTTGATAACCGCGAGCCGGCTGGATACCAACGAAGGTCAGGCCCAAGCGCAGCCCGGCGATCATCATGCGGCCGTCGCGGAACATGGGGTCGTTATGCGGCGCGCCCCAGCGCTCCAGCACGGCCTGGCGGTTGGCTTGGGGCAAGCGGCTGAACATCGCCTCGTAGTCGGTGAGGCTCATGCTTTGGTGGCACGGCCGCAGGTCGAGGCTGTCCAGGTCGTTAGTGACGCCACCGAGCAAATCGTGGATTAACGCAGTGCCGCTCTCGGGCAACTCGCTTGGCAGCGGATACCCTTGAGCTTGCAGCGCACGCAGGATATTCAACGCTGCCGCCGGCGTATCCAACCCCACACCGTTGCCTATACGGCCATCGCGGGTCGGGTAATTGGCGAGTATCAACGCGATGCGTTTGTCGGCATTCGGCACCCGGGCCAGTTCGATCCAACGCCGCGCCAGCTCGGCGACAAAGTCCATGCGCTCCGGCGCGGCGCGATAACACACCACGTCCGACTGGCTACGTTCACTGCGCCAGGCCAGGTCCTTGAAACTGATTGGACGGCTGATGATGCGCCCGTCCAGCTCCGGCAACGCGATATGCATCGCCAGATCACGCGGGCCCAGGCCTTGCTCGCTGGCCTGCCAGCCCGGTTCGTTGTCTTGGGCGCAAATTGCCTGGATTACCGGGATATTGCGGCGAAACGGCCGCAAATGCGGCGCTTCGGGGCTGGACTGCGCAAACCCGGTGGTATTCAGAATCACCGCTGCGCTGACTTCATCCAGCAAGTCCTCGACCACCGTCAGGCAGCCAGGCTCTTTCAAACTGGCCACCGCCATCGGCAACGGGTTAAGGCCCGCCGCCTGCAAGCGCTGGCAGAACACATCGATAAAACCGGTATTGGCCGCCTGCAAATGGGAGCGGTAAAACAGCACCGCTGCCACCGGCCATTCGGCGTTCCAATCCGCCTGCCAGTCGTTCAAGCGCGGATTGGCTTTGTGTGGATGATAAATCGCGGTGCGCGGCAGGGTTTGCGGCTCGGCCCAGGCGTAATCACGGCCCAGGTAAGCACTGGCCAGGCAGCGATAGAAATCCAGCGCGTTGCCCAGGCCGCCTTGGCGCAGGAAGTGCCAAAGACGGTCGCGGCTTTCGGCGTTTACCGTGCTCAGTCCGCTGAGCTCAGGGTCTGGGCGATCATCGCCCGGCACCAGGATCAACGTGACGCCGCGCTCGGCCAATTCCACCAACCGCTCGATGCCGTAGCGCCAATAGCCGATACCGCCATGCAGCGAGATCAGGATCACCTTGGCGTGGCGCAGTACCTCATCCACATAGAGGTCGACCGAGGCATGGTTCTGCACCTGCATCGGGTTGGCCAGCCGCAGGCTGGGATAGTCATCGGGCAACTGCTGAGCCGCTTCGGCCAACAGCGCCAGGCTGGAATCGCCGCTGCACAGGATCACCAGTTCAGCGGGGGTTTGTCCAAGGTCGGCAATATTGTCGTCCGAGACGAAACCACCGGGTTGGGTCCTGAGCAGGTGCATGGGTTAAACGCTGAGGGCAGCGCGCAGTTGCGCTTCGAGGCCCGCCGCATCAAGGTCCTGGCCGATCAATACCAGACGCGTAATGCGGGCTTCGTCGGCGCCCCACGCCCGGTCGAAGTGCTTGTCGAAACGCGTGCCCACGCCCTGGATCAGCAGGCGCATCGGTTTGTTAGGAATGGCAGCGAAGCCTTTGACGCGCAGGATGCCGTGCTGGACAACCAGTTGCGTCAGGGCGTCGAGCAGCAGCGCTTCGTCGGCCTGAGGCAGATCGATGGAGATCGAATCGAAGGCATCGTGATCGTGATCGTCTTCACCTTCGTGATGATGATCGTGGTGGCTGTGGCGACCGTCGATGTGCTCTTCGGAGCCGGCACCCAGGCCGATCAGCACGTCCAACGGCAGGCGACCGCTGCTGGCTTCGATGATTTTTACGGCTGGCGGCAGTTCTTCGGCGACTTCCAGGCGCACGCGGGCCAGGTCTTCGGGGCTGATCAGGTCGGTTTTATTGAGGATCACCAGGTCGGCGCTGGCCAGTTGGTCGGCGAACAGCTCATGCAATGGCGATTCGTGATCCAGGTTCGGGTCGAGTTTGCGCTGGGCGTCGACTTGGTCCGGGAACGCGGCGAAGGTGCCAGCAGCCACAGCCGGGCTGTCGACTACAGTGATCACCGCGTCCACGGTGCACGCGCTGCGAATTTCCGGCCACTGGAAGGCTTGTACCAACGGCTTTGGCAGGGCCAGGCCTGAGGTTTCGATAAGGATATGGTCGAGGTCGCCGCGACGGGCGACCAATTCACGCATCACCGGGAAGAACTCTTCCTGCACCGTGCAGCACAGGCAACCGTTGGCCAGCTCGTAGACGCGACCGTTGGCTTCTTCTTCGGTGCAACCGATGGAGCACTGTTTGAGGATTTCACCGTCGATGCCCAGTTCGCCGAACTCGTTGACGATCACGGCGATGCGACGGCCCTGAGCGTTGTCGAGCATATGGCGCAGCAAGGTGGTTTTGCCCGAACCGAGAAAGCCGGTAACGATGGTGACGGGGAGTTTGGCCAGTGTTTTCATCGGATGCCCTTTGGGGCGGGCATACGGGACGATAGGCCCTGCGACAGTGCGCAGCAGCGGATTTCGTCACCGGATCACCCCGCCCGGTTGAATTGAAAATCGGTTGCGAGGCAGGTCTCCTGGCTTGGGGCGTGCGGGTCTTGCGACCGGCGCTGGCTGCGCCTTCCCGCCTTGTCGGCAGTGGCGTGGCAGTCAGCTGAACCCTTTACAGTTGCGGGGGCAGCCGCGGCTTGGACCGCGTTCCCTTCTTAGCTTCGGCTGGGGCCGAAGAACCTCGAGGGTGCAAGGCTACGCAGTGCTTGGGGGATGGTCAATGATGGGGTTGGGTTGGTTGGCTTGGTGTACATATCCGTTTCTTCGGTAACGGCCACTTAGGGTTCCGCCCTTACGGCGGCTCACTTTGGAAAAGCCCCAAAGTAACCAAAGGGCTCTTGCCCCAACACTCGGTGCCTCGCCTAGGCTCGGCATGCCCGTAATCCGACATGGATTTGGGGGGCCGCCGCCACGCGCCATCCATGGCGCGGGGCGGCTAAACCGGCATCCCTGCCGGTTTACCCCCCAAATCCATGTCGAATTACGGCCAGCGTGTTTAACGGGGCGCCTAAGATCAAGATCAAAAACAAAGCCAGAGCCAGAGCAAGCCACTACTCACCTAATACATTTGTATGCTGATCGGCACACACTAACCGGTCGGCTATCAGGCCGCCGCGCTCTTGCTTTTGATCTGGGGCGCCCCGTCAAACACGCTGGCCGAACGCAGGCTTTGGAGCGTGGGTAACACGGCAGGACGCCGGGTTAGCCGCGCTGGGCCAAGGATGGCCCATCGCGGCGGCCCACGCTCCAAAGCCGGAGTGAGGGCACACCGAGCCTAAGCGAGGTGCCGAGTGTTGGGGCAAGAGCGTTTTGCTTACTTTTGCGCTTTTCAAAAGTGAGCCGCTGTAAGAGCGGAACCAATAGTCGCCGCTACCTAAATAACGGATATGACCCCAATCCAAAGCACATCCCAATTGACTCCCCTCCCACCCCCATGCTCTCCTACACATCTTGTTTCGGGTGCCCTGCAAAGGGTGAAACGGGAAACCGGTGAGCCATACCCCTATGGCAAGTCCGGTGCTGCCCCCGCAACGGTAAGCGAGCGAAACGTTATATCCACTGTGCCCCAGCATGGGAAGGCGACGTTTTCAGGCTGACTCTTTACAAGAGCCTCCCCTCGCAAGCCCGGAGACCGGCCCGAAAAAATCAGATAACAAACCCGCGGTGGGCGGGCGCTGTTCGAAACCCTGCGTGCCTGGCTCGCGGGGTTTTCATGCGCTCGTGTCACCCCGAAACCCAGAAGGGACGCGCCATGTCGATCATCAGCAGCACCTCGCACGCCAACAGCAGCACCTCAACCCTGAGCCAACGCCTGACCGCCGCCATCGGTGCGTCGATCCTCGGCGCGTGTCTGGTGTATTTCGCCGGGTTCTCGCATATCGAGGCGGTGCACAACGCTGCCCACGATACCCGCCACAGCGCCGCGTTCCCGTGCCACTGAGACCTGTCGACATGATCAAGCGTATCGCGCAAACCGCAGGTTTTACCGGCCTGCTGGCGGCCCTGCTGCTGACTCTACTGCAAAGCTTTTGGGTTGCCCCGCTGATTCTGCAGGCAGAAACCTATGAAAAAGCCCCGGCTGCTGCCGAAGTGGTGCATGAGCATGCCGAAGGCGCCGCGGCCCACACCCATGACGCCGAAGCCTGGGAGCCGGAAGATGGCTGGCAGCGCGTGCTGTCCACCACAGGCGGCAATTTGGTGGTTGCCGTGGGTTTTGCCTTGATGCTGGCCGGCCTCTACACCCTGCGTGCGCCAACCCGCACCGCCCAAGGCTTGCTCTGGGGCCTGGCCGGTTACGCGACGTTCGTGCTGGCGCCGACCATGGGCCTGCCGCCTGAGTTGCCGGGCACTGCCGCGGCTGACCTGGCACAACGGCAAATCTGGTGGATCGGCACCGCTGCGTCCACCGCCGCCGGCATCGCCTTGGTGGTGTTCGGTCGCAACTGGCTGCTCAAAGCGCTGGGCCTGGCAATTCTGGTGGTGCCGCACGTGATCGGCGCGCCGCAGCCGGAGGTGCATTCGATGCTGGCCCCGGAAGCCTTGGAAGCACAGTTCAAGATCGCTTCGCAGTTGACCAACGTGGTGTTCTGGCTGGCCCTAGGCCTGATCAGCGCCTGGTTGTTCCGCCGCAATCGTGATGAACAATACTCGGCATGACGCGAGTGGTCGGCCTGGGCTGCCAACGGGGTTGTGATGTTCATACCCTGTTGGAGCTGTTTGATGCCGCCCTCGCCGAGGGCGGTATTGAGCGCGACAGCATTACTGCGCTGGCCAGTATCGATTTGAAAAAAGACGAGCCAGGAATACTGGCATTGGCCAATGCGCTGAATCTGCCGTTGCAGTGTTTCAGCGCTGAGCAATTAGCAGCCTTTGCAGACCGCCTGAGCCACAAATCCGCCGTGGCCTTTGCCCATACCGGCTGCTATGGCGTCGCTGAAAGCGCAGCCCTGGCCCTCGCCGAACACCTCGCCGGCAGCCCTTCTCGCCTGTTGATTACACGTAAAAAGAACCTCCAAGCCACCTTTGCATTGGCTTGCGCGGGATAAATTCTCGATAATTGCCCTCCCCGATCATGAGCAATCTTCATGCTCGCCCGTTTTTCATCAGGAATCTCCATGACCGTCTACTTCATCGGCGCAGGCCCCGGCGACCCGGAATTGATCACCGTCAAAGGCCAGCGCCTGATCCGCAGTTGCCCGGTGATCATCTATGCGGGCTCGTTGGTGCCGGCGGCAGTATTGGAAGGTCATCAGGCAGAAACACTGGTCAATAGCGCCGAACTGCACCTGGAACAGATCATCGACCTGATCAAGTTAGCGCACGCCAAGGGTCAGGATGTGGCGCGGGTGCACTCGGGGGATCCGAGCCTGTATGGAGCGATTGGCGAGCAGATCCGTCATTTGCGAGAGCTGGGCATTCCCTTCCAGATCATTCCCGGCGTTACCGCTGTAGCGGCGTGTGCGGCGCTGCTGGAAACCGAACTGACCCTGCCCGACATCGCCCAGAGCGTGATCCTGACCCGCTATGCAGACAAAACCAGCATGCCGGCAGGCGAGGATTTCGGCAGCCTGGCGCAGCATGGCACCACCATGGCGATTCACTTGGGGGTCAACCACCTGGAGAAAATTGTTGCTGAACTGCTGCCACATTACGGCGCGGATTGCCCGATTGCCGTGGTGCACCGCGCCACGTGGCCGGATCAGGACTGGGTGGTTGGAACGCTTACTGATATTGCCGACAAGGTCGCCGCCAAGGGGTTTCGGCGCACGGCGTTGATCGTGGTGGGCCGCGTGCTGGCCAGTGACAGCTTTAGTGAGTCGTCGCTGTATCGGGCTGGGCATGCGCATCTTTATCGGCCTTGAACACAGTGCGAACTTAATACAAAACCCTGTGGGAGCCGGACTTGCCCGCGATGGCGGTGTGTCATGTAGTACATGTGCCTTACAGATGTACCGCTATCGCAGGCAAGCCAGGTCCCACAGTTGATCTACTTTGTTAGATAGATAGTGCAAGCAACTGAATTTAAAGCATAAAAAAACGGCGCTCACGGGGCGCCGTTTTTTGTTCGCAGCGAACGCCTTACTCAGTAGTAGGCGTTTTCTTTCTGCGTGTGGTCGGTCACGTCACGTACACCCTTGAGCTCTGGAATGCGCTCCAGCAGGGTGCGCTCAATGCCTTCGCGCAGGGTAACGTCCGCTTGGCCACAGCCCTGGCAACCGCCACCGAACTTCAACACCGCAATACCGTCATCGACCACGTCGATCAGGCTCACCTGGCCGCCGTGGCTGGCCAGCCCCGGGTTGATCTCGGTTTGCAGGTAGTAGTTGATGCGCTCGTTCACCGGGCTATCGGCGTTGACGTTCGGCACCTTGGCGTTCGGCGCCTTGATGGTCAACTGGCCGCCCATGCGGTCGGTGGCGTAGTCAACCACGGCATCGTCAAGGAAGGCTTCGCTGAAGTTGTCGATGTACGCGGTGAAGCTTTTCAGCCCCAGCGCGGTGTCTTCAGGCTTCTCTTCCCCTGGCTTGCAGTAGGCAATGCAAGTCTCGGCGTATTGGGTGCCGGGCTGGGTGATAAAGATGCGGATGCCGATACCCGGGGTGTTCTGCTTGGACAGCAGGTCAGCCAGGTAATCGTGGGCGGCGTCGGTAATGGTTATGGCAGTCATGGAAACTCCTCACAGGCTTGCCGGCAGTTTACGCCAAAATATTACGCAGGTACAAAGTCCTAGTAATTTTGTCGGAAAAGACTAATCCGCTCTGTCAGAGGTTTTCATAGCGATTCATATCCAAAACCCCTTCTTCCACCGGCGTGGTTTCACGGATGTACTGCGACAAATCGTGGAAGTACTGCCAGAACAGCGGGTGACTGCGGCGTACACCCCAGCGGTCGACGATCTTTTCAAAGCGGTTGGCGTCCTTGGCCCGCTCCATCTGAGCCACAAACTCCGGCACTTCCTGAGCAGGGATATTGAACATGAAGTTCGGGTAGCTGCTGAGTACGCCGGGGTAGATGGTCACGGTGTCCAGGCCAGGCTGATAGCGATAGGCCTCACCGAGCAGGAATGCCACGTTACTGTGGGCACGGTTGCGCAACATGCTGTAGATCACGCGCTTGCCGCTGGTGGTTTCGATGCGCAACAGGGTCGCTTCGGGCAATTGGTCGATGACCTTGAGTCCCGCCGCAGGGCGTGAAGTCAGGCGGCTCAGGGCCTGCTCGGCATCCTGCAACGCCGGATCGATGCCATCGCGTGAACAATAGGCGCCACTGCAACGGTTGATCGGGTCCGGGCTGGCATTCAGGTCGCCATAACGGGTGAGCAGTTGGTTGGCGAAATCACGCTTAGGGTCTTTTTCGTTCAGGTGCAGCCCCGTGGGCTTGTCATCGTCAATGGCCTCGTAATCCAGCCACAGCTTGAGTTTGCCGCTGTTCTGGTACCAGTCATCGAGGAAATCATCACGAGAATCTGCCGGCATCAGGCGCAGGAAGTTCTGCTCGGCGCCATTGCGGATCAGGTCGAAATACAGCCGGGTCTGGGCCTGGTGCGACACGTTGCCGAACACGTCAAAGTTCACCGCCAACTGGTAATAGGTGCGCTCCAGCAGCGGGTAGTCGAACAGCCACATCGTCTGCGGCACTTCACCGATCAGGCCTTTGGTCACCGAGGCGCTGTCGAAGTGGCGGAAGATAGTGAGCAAGGCGTTGTCGTTGCCGGCCCACAGGCTCGACCAACTCGGCGGTGGCACCTCTGCATAGCTGTCACGGCGCAGGGCCTCGTATTCATTGCGCTTGTCACGGTAGGCCAGCCACAGGCTCAGCACACTGCCGACGTCATCGTTCTGCCCCGGCATCGCCAGCAGCGGCGTGGCCTGGCCGCGATAGCGCGCATCGGTAATATAGAGGTCGTGATCGGGGTCTTGGAACAGGGTCCAGAAGTTGTCGCGGATCACGTCTGTGGCGATCTGCCCACGGCAGACCGGCCCACGAATGAAGGTGCGCACGAAGTACTCGGCGTTATCCAGCATGAACTGGTAGCGCGCCTTGGCCGGGATGGCTTCGAAGGTGTCGAACGGGTTGGCGCGGCGGCCCGGGCCGTAGCCCGGCAAGGCGTTGACCTGCCAATTACCGCTGTAGAACAGTTCTTTGATGCGGGCCATTTTCTCGGCACTGAACGGGTACGTGATGTGGGTCTTGTGCACGATCACGCCCTGCACGGGCCATAGGCGGTAGTAGACCTGGGTACCCGGGTCATCATTGGGACGGCGTGTGGCGATCAGGTCTATCGGCTGGCCGCTCGGCGTGCGCGAGCGCACCCACTGGAAGAAATGGCCCGGCTCGCCGTTCTCGAAATAGATATGTGCGAGAAACAAGTGCTCGAACAACCAGCGTGCCACCAGGCTTTCCCGGGCACCGGGCTGGTTGAACAGGTTTTCCCACTGCTGCACTTGCAGCGCCTCCTTGGCGCTCGGCGCCAGGCCTTGCTCATCAATCGGCGCACCGGAGGCGAGCCAGCGTTGCAGCGTCTGGTATTGCTGGTCAGTCAGGCCGGTAACGGCCAGTGGCATGCCTTCCTTGGGATGGGCACCCGCGTAGGCATTGAATTCGCCGGGCATGGCGCACATGTTTTCGCGGTTGAGGCCCAGTACGATCTCTTCGGGCAGTTTGGCATTGGGTGCCAGCGGGGCGTTGTGCCCCAGCTCCAGCATCCGCGCCATCAGTGCAGCCTGGCTGCCTTGGGCGTCCAGTACAGAATAAAAGCCTTTTTGCTGCCAGGCCTGCTTGCCGAAGGCGTCGTAGAACAAGCGTGTTGTCGGCGTGGCCTTGCTGCGTTCGCCATCGTAGACCGGCATTTTGCTTGCACCCCGGGCCGCACCTTCGGCACTGCCCAGGTTGAGCTGGCAGGCGGAGTCGTAGCAGGCATGGCAGGCCACGCATTTCTCGGTGAAGATCGGCTGGATGTCACGGGTATAAGAAATCGCAGGGGCGGAGTCTTGTGCCTGTGCGGTGCTGGCGATCAAGGCCAGGACGGCGCTGATGATGAGGCGAAGTGACATGTATCCGGTCCCGATTCAATGCGTGCGCTGAAAAATTTGCCGGTGATTCTACCGGGCCACACCCTTGAACAACATGAACGATATTCATGCAAAACCTGCACATGCTCTAAATCGGCACAGGTTTGCTATGATTCATGCCCTCCGAAATGCCTGACCAGAGTAGTCCCATGTCCGATCGTAGCGTTCGTCTGCAAGCCCTTCATCAAGCCCTCAAGGACCGTATCCTGATCCTCGACGGCGGTATGGGCACGATGATCCAGAGCTACAAACTGGAAGAAGTCGACTACCGTGGCAAACGCTTCGCCGACTGGCCAAGTGACGTCAAGGGTAACAACGACCTGCTGGTGATCACCCGTCCCGACGTGATCGGCGGTATCGAGAAAGCTTACCTGGATGCCGGTGCCGACATCCTCGAAACCAACACCTTCAACGCCACCCGCATTTCCATGGCCGACTACGGCATGGAAGAACTGGCCTACGAATTAAACGTAGAAGGCGCACGCCTGGCGCGCAAGATTGCCGACGCCAAGACCCTGGAAAATCCGGACAAGCCGCGCTTTGTCGCTGGCGTGCTCGGCCCAACCAGCCGCACGTGCTCGCTGTCGCCCGATGTGAACAACCCCGGCTACCGCAACGTGACCTTCGATGAGCTGGTGGAAAACTACACCGAAGCCACCAAAGGCCTGATCGAAGGCGGCGCCGACCTGATCCTGATCGAGACCATCTTCGACACCCTCAACGCCAAGGCCGCGATATTCGCCGTGCAAGGCGTGTTTGAAGAACTGAACATCGAACTGCCGATCATGATCTCCGGCACCATCACCGACGCCTCTGGTCGCACCCTGTCGGGCCAGACCACCGAAGCGTTCTGGAACTCGGTTGCCCACGCCAAGCCGATTTCCGTAGGCCTGAACTGCGCCCTGGGCGCCAGCGAGCTGCGTCCGTACCTGGAAGAGTTGTCGAACAAGGCCAACACCCACGTCTCCGCGCACCCGAACGCCGGCCTGCCCAATGAATTCGGCGAGTACGACGAACTGCCCTCGGAAACCGCCAAGGTCATCGAAGAATTCGCCCAGAGCGGCTTCCTCAACATCGTCGGCGGCTGCTGCGGCACCACGCCGGGCCACATCGAAGCCATCGCCAAGGCCGTGGCCGGTTATGCGCCTCGCGTGATCCCGGATATCCCGAAGGCCTGCCGCCTGTCGGGCCTGGAGCCGTTCACCATCGATCGCAGCTCGTTGTTCGTCAACGTCGGCGAACGTACCAATATCACCGGCTCTGCCAAGTTCGCGCGTCTGATCCGCGAAGACAACTACACCGAAGCCCTGGAAGTCGCCCTGCAGCAGGTGGAAGCCGGCGCCCAGGTGATCGACATCAACATGGACGAGGGCATGCTCGATTCGAAGAAGGCCATGGTGACCTTCCTCAATCTGATTGCCGGCGAGCCGGACATCTCCCGTGTGCCGATCATGATCGACTCCTCCAAGTGGGACGTGATCGAGGCCGGCCTCAAGTGCATCCAGGGCAAGGGCATCGTCAACTCCATCAGCATGAAGGAAGGCGTGGAGCAGTTCATTCACCACGCCAAGCTGTGCAAGCGCTATGGCGCTGCCGTGGTGGTAATGGCCTTCGACGAAGCTGGCCAGGCCGACACCGAAGCGCGCAAGAAGGAGATCTGCAAACGCTCCTACGACATCCTGGTGAACGAAGTCGGCTTCCCGCCGGAAGACATCATCTTCGACCCGAACATCTTCGCGGTCGCCACCGGTATCGAAGAGCACAACAACTACGCCGTCGACTTCATCAATGCCTGTGCCTACATCCGTGACGAGCTGCCGTACGCGCTGAGCTCCGGCGGCGTGTCCAACGTGTCGTTCTCGTTCCGGGGCAACAACCCAGTGCGTGAAGCGATCCACTCGGTGTTCCTGCTGTACGCGATCCGCAATGGCTTGACCATGGGCATCGTCAACGCCGGCCAGTTGGAGATCTACGACCAGATCCCGGCCGAGCTGCGTGACGCCGTGGAAGACGTGGTGCTCAACCGCACCCCGGAAGGCACCGACGCCCTCCTCGCCATCGCCGACAAGTACAAGGGTGACGGCAGCGTAAAAGAAGCCGAGACCGAAGAATGGCGCGGTTGGGAAGTGAACAAGCGCCTGGAACATGCGCTGGTCAAGGGCATCACTACCCACATCGTCGAAGACACCGAGGAATCCCGCCAGTCGTTCGCGCGCCCGATCGAAGTAATCGAAGGCCCGCTGATGTCCGGCATGAACATCGTCGGCGACCTGTTTGGCGCGGGCAAAATGTTCCTGCCGCAAGTGGTGAAGTCCGCCCGTGTGATGAAGCAGGCCGTGGCCCACTTGATCCCGTTCATCGAGCTGGAAAAAGGCGACAAGCCGGAAGCCAAGGGCAAGATCCTGATGGCCACCGTAAAAGGCGACGTGCATGACATCGGCAAGAACATTGTTGGCGTGGTGCTGGGTTGCAACGGCTATGACATCGTCGATTTGGGCGTGATGGTGCCGGCGGAGAAGATCTTGCAGGTAGCCAAGGAGCAGAAGTGCGACATCATCGGGCTGTCTGGCCTGATTACGCCGTCCCTGGATGAAATGGTGCACGTGGCCCGTGAGATGCAGCGCCAGGACTTCCACCTGCCGCTGATGATCGGTGGCGCCACCACCTCCAAGGCCCACACGGCGGTGAAGATCGAGCCCAAGTACAGCAACGATGCCGTGGTGTATGTCACCGACGCCTCCCGCGCGGTCGGCGTTGCCACCCAACTGCTGTCAAAGGAACTCAAAGCTGGCTTTGTCGAACGTACCCGCGAGGAATACGTGGAAGTGCGCGAGCGCACCGCCAACCGCAGCGCCCGTACCGAACGCCTGAGCTACCCGGCGGCCATCGCCAAGAAACCGCAGTTCGACTGGAGCACCTACACCCCGGTCACGCCAACCTTTACCGGCGCCAAGGTGCTGGACAATATCGACCTCAAGGTGCTGGCCGAGTACATCGACTGGACGCCGTTCTTTATTTCCTGGGACCTGGCGGGCAAATTCCCACGCATCCTCAAGGACGAAGTGGTCGGTGAAGCGGCCACCGCGCTGTACGCCGACGCCCAGGAAATGCTCGCCAAGCTGATCGATGAAAAACTCATCAGTGCACGTGCAGTGTTCGGTTTCTGGCCGACCAACCAAGTGCAGGATGATGACCTGGAAGTCTACGGCGACGATGGCCAGCCGATTGCCAAGCTGCACCACTTGCGCCAGCAGATCATCAAGACCGACGGCAAGCCGAACTTCTCCCTGGCCGACTTCGTGGCGCCCAAGGACAGCGGCGTGACCGACTACATCGGTGGTTTTATCACCACCGCCGGCATCGGCGCCGAAGAAGTGGCCAAGGCCTACCAGGACGCGGGCGACGACTACAACTCGATCATGGTCAAGGCCCTGGCCGACCGCCTGGCCGAAGCCTGCGCCGAGTGGCTGCACCAGCAAGTGCGTAAAGACTACTGGGGTTACGCCAAGGACGAGCAACTGGACAACGAGGCGCTGATCAAGGAGCAGTACAGCGGCATCCGCCCTGCCCCCGGCTACCCCGCGTGCCCGGATCACACCGAGAAAGGCGCGTTGTTCCAATTGCTCGATCCCGAAGCCCGCGAAATGCAAGCCGGCCGCAGTGGCGTGTTCCTCACCGAGCACTACGCGATGTTCCCGGCAGCAGCCGTCAGCGGCTGGTACTTCGCGCACCCACAGGCGCAGTACTTTGCCGTGGGCAAGATCGACAAGGACCAAGTGGCGAGCTACACCGCACGTAAAGGCCAGGACCTGGCCGTGACCGAGCGCTGGTTGGCGCCGAACCTGGGCTACGACAACTAACCCGCCGACACCGCCGCTCACTACACGTCGGCTATGCTATCCCTCACACACCTTGTGTCGAGGGATGTATGGACGATCCAGTCAACAACAAGCCCCCTACCTTCTGGCAGATGCTCCACAGCGTCATGGCCGCCGCCTTTGGCGTGCAGAGTGGCAAGAACCGCGCCCGTGACTTTACCCACGGCAAGCCCAGCCACTTTGTGATCCTGGGTGTTGTGTTCACGGCGGTGTTTGCACTCACGCTATTTGGCATTGTGCAGTTGGTGCTGCACGTTGCCGGCGTCTAGCGCAGCAACAGCTGCAGGCTGAACGGATAGCGATAGGATGCCGGCTTGCCCACTGCGGACAACGCGCGAAAGTCCACGGGAGTCATTGGCTGCAGTAAACGTCGTGCCTGGGCGACATTGATCAGCTGGAACAAGGCCTCTTTGCGGTCCCGTCCCCCGAACGCGCCGATGTCCAGGCCCTTGGCATCATCGTTGATCAGCACCATCGCCCACCCGCCCAGGGTGAAATGCCCTGCGACCAACGTCGTCAGCCGCCCATCCAGGCGCGCTTGCAACACTTCTGGAGAGCTGTTGACCGCACTGAACAACGCGTCTTTGCCCGGCACCCGCCCTGCCTCTTGCAACGCCTGCATGGCACCCAGCGCCATCTCGTCGTTGGCTGACCACACTAGCGCGGTTTGCGGGTAGCGATTGAACAGTTGCGTGGCTTGCTCGAACGCCCGTTGACGGCTCCACTCCCCGTATACCAACTGGCGCAGGCGCACTTCGGGATGCTCGGCCAATGCACGGTGCAAGCCTTGCTCGCGCAACTGCGCGGCGGGGGTGTTCTTGACGCCGGAGAACGCCAGCAGGTCAATGGACTGGCCAGGCGCAAGCGGGCCGTGCTGGCGCAGCAGGTCGGTAAACATCAGGTAGCCGGCGTCTTCATCGTTGGCCACCAGGCTGCCAACCCATGTGGCGTCTTTGCCGAGCAATTGCACCTGGTCGCCGGTCAACGCATTGTTGACGATCATTAACTTGACCCCACTGCCCTGGGCCATCCGCAGGATCTGCGGCGCAACGTATTGCTCGTTCACCAGCACCAGGTAATCGGGCCGACTATTGCCTTGCAGCGCTTCGCGAGCCTGGGTCAACGTTGTATGTGCATCGCGCTCGGAATAGCGCACGCGCAAATCCAGGCCGAGGTCCTTGGCGGCGGCCTGCATGAATTGCGCGTAGTTGACCCAGTAGGTTTCCGTCGACATGCCAGGGTTGAGAAACACCACCGACGTCGCGTGAGCCATCGCTCCGTACGCCGCCCCCAGCAACCACATACACGTAATCAGAACCTTCAACATGGTGTTCAAGCCTTGAATATTGACCGCCATGATAGTGGCATTGCGACAGTCAATCGAGGCTCAATCAGCCAGTTTTATTGGTGGCTAACCCAGAACACCGCGGTTCCCACCACCAGGATTATCAGGAACAGAATGGCCCAGGCGTCCACGGTACTGTCGGGTTTACGGGCTTTGGTTGAATTGCTCATCGCATCGCCTCTTATCGGTTTTATAGGTGACTGCATCAAGACTCGATCACAGTAAAGTTCATGATTGTCCGCATGACAAATGTGGGTATCGCGAGAATCAGTCTCATTAGTCAATTTGGTTATTTGCATATACTCAAACATCACTTTTGCGCATAAACGCAAACTGGTATCGTGCGCCGGCTCCGTTGGGAGTGCGCGGCCGTGCGCGCAGATTTGCCGAGAACAGGACCTATATGTACGTATACGACGAATACGATCAGCGCATCATCGAGGACCGCGTCAAGCAGTTCCGTGATCAGACCCGACGCTACCTAGCAGGTGAACTGAGCGAAGAAGAGTTCCGCCCTCTGCGCCTGCAAAATGGCCTTTATGTTCAGCGCTTTGCGCCGATGCTGCGGGTTGCCGTTCCCTATGGCCAACTGACTGCCCGCCAGACGCG
Source organism: Pseudomonas sp. PGPPP1 (assembly GCF_002255865.1). NCBI lineage: Bacteria > Pseudomonadati > Pseudomonadota > Gammaproteobacteria > Pseudomonadales > Pseudomonadaceae > Pseudomonas > Pseudomonas sp. PGPPP1. The sequence goes on from NZ_NKIG01000002.1 coordinate 157,702, forward strand.
CATGATGGCCAAGATTGCCCGAGACTTCGACAAGGGTTACGCCCACATCAGTACCCGCCAGAACGTGCAGTTCAACTGGCCGGCGTTGGAAGATGTGCCGGATATCCTGGCTGAACTGGCCACCGTGCAGATGCACGCCATTCAGACCAGCGGTAACTGCCTGCGCAACGTCACCACCGACCAATTCGCTGGCGTTGCCGCCGACGAGCTGATCGATCCACGCCCGTGGTGCGAAATCGTGCGTCAGTGGACCACCTTCCACCCAGAGTTCGCCTACCTGCCACGTAAGTTCAAGATCGCCATCAATGGCTCGACCTCGGACCGCGCGGCCATCGAAGTACACGATATCGGCCTGGAGCCGGTGTACAACGAAGCGGGCGAGTTGGGTTTCCGTGTCCTGGTGGGTGGCGGCCTTGGCCGTACCCCCGTGGTCGGCGCCTTCATCAACGAATTCCTGCCGTGGCAGGACCTGTTGAGCTACCTCGACGCCATCCTGCGGGTCTACAACCGCTATGGCCGTCGTGACAACAAGTACAAGGCCCGGATCAAGATCCTGGTCAAGGCGCTGACCCCTGAGGTGTTTGCCCAGAAGGTCGACGCCGAGATGGAACACCTGCGCGGCGGCCAGACCACCCTGACCGAAGCCGAAGTGCACCGCGTCGCCAAGCACTTCGTCGACCCTGAGTACAAGGCCCTGAGCAATCAGGACGCAGAACTTGCAGCCCTCGACCTGGAACACCCAGGTTTTGCCCGTTGGCGTGGCCGCAACACCCTTGCGCACAAGAAACCAGGCTACGTTGCCGTGACCCTGTCGCTGAAACCGACCGGTGTTGCCCCAGGCGATATCACCGACAAGCAGCTGGATGCTGTCGCCGACCTGGCCGACCGCTACAGCTTCGGCCAACTGCGCACGTCACACGAGCAGAACATCATCCTCGCGGACGTTCAGCAGAGCCAACTGTTCACCCTGTGGGGCGAACTGCGCGAAGGCGGTTTCGCCACGCCGAACATCGGCCTGCTGACCGACATCATCTGCTGCCCGGGCGGCGACTTCTGCTCCCTGGCCAACGCCAAGTCGATCCCGATTGCCGAGTCGATCCAGCGTCGTTTCGACGACCTGGACTACCTGTTCGACATTGGCGAGCTGGACTTGAACATCTCCGGTTGCATGAACGCCTGCGGTCACCACCACGTCGGCCACATCGGCATCCTGGGCGTGGACAAGAAAGGCGAAGAATTCTACCAAGTGTCCCTGGGTGGCAGCGCCAGCCGCGATGCGAGCCTGGGCAAGATCCTCGGCCCGTCCTTCGCCCAGGAAGCCATGCCCGAGGTGATCGGCAAACTGATCGATGTGTACATCGAACAGCGCACCGAAGATGAGCGTTTCATCGACACCTACCAGCGCATCGGCATTGACCTGTTCAAGGAGCGCGTCTATGCAGCGAATCATTAAGAACAACGAAGTCCTCGACGAAACCTGGCACCTGCTGCCCAAGGACGCGAGCTTCGACGGCATCTCCAACTGCGACGACCTGATCGTGCCGTTGGCGTTGTGGCGCGAACATGGCCACGCCCTCAAGGCCCGCGACGGCGGCCTGGGTGTGTGGCTGGACGCCGATGAAGAAGCCGAAGAAATCGGCGCCGACGTGGAGCATTTCCAAGTCATCGCGCTGAACTTCCCGGCGTTTACCGACGGTCGCAACTACTCCAACGCCCGCCTGCTGCGTGACCGTTATGGTTACAAGGGCGAGCTGCGCGCAATTGGCGATGTGCTGCGCGACCAACTGTTCTACCTGCGCCGCTGCGGGTTCGATGCCTTCGCCCTGCGCGCCGACAAAGACCCGTACGAAGCGTTGGAAAGTCTCAAGGACTTCTCGGTGACGTACCAGGCCGCAACGGATGAACCGTTGCCGCTGTTCCGTCGTCGCTAAGCACTCGCTTACGAAGAACCCTGGCATGCCAGGGTTTTTTTATGGGTTGAGTTTGATCGACGCCAACACTTGCTTCTGCCCCATGCTGCACGGCACACCTTCGGGCTGCGCCCGCACCGCTTCGATCACGCCCAGCAACTGCGCCTTGCTGTGGGCCAACTGTGCTTGCATCTGTTCGATCTGCTCGACCTTGCGCTCCAACGCCTCAATCAACTCCTCGCGCTTGTGCTCCCCCGGCGCCGGCATTAACGCCTTGAGTTCCTGCAGGGTGAAACCGGCCTGCTGCGCGCTCTGGATCAGCTGCAAGGTCTGCAACGCCTCTGTCGAGTAACGACGATAACCGTTGGACTGACGCCCCACCTGGCTGATCAAGCCTTCGGCTTCATAAAACCGGATACGCGAGGCCGCCAACCCGCTCTGCTTCGCCAGCTCACCAATATTCATCGCAACGCCTGCTTGACATTAAAGTTAACTTTAAGCTTAGCCTGAGGCCTCCCCCGCTCAGGAGTCAACCCATGTCACCCTTTGAAGCCTTGCAACTGCCCAATGGCCAAGTTCTTTCCAACCGCATCGCCAAAGCGGCGATGGAAGAGAACATGGCGGATGCGCAGCAAGCACCGTCCCGCGCATTGAAGCAGCTGTACAAAGCCTGGGCTGACGGTGAGCCCGGCCTGTTGATCACCGGCAACGTGATGATTGATCGTCGCGCCATGACCGGCCCTGGCGGCGTAGCGCTTGAAGACGAGCAGCAATTGCAGCGTTTTCGCGAATGGGCCGATGTAACGCGGGGTAAACCCGTGCATTTTTGGGTACAGCTCAGTCACCCAGGCCGCCAAACGCCTGCCAATTTGCGCCAGCAAGCCGTGGCACCTTCCGCGGTCGCCCTCGACCTGGGCGGCTTCTCGAAGATGTTTGCCAAGCCCAAAGCCATGACCGAAGACGATATCCAGGACGTGATCCAGCGTTTCGCCACCAGCGCACGCCTGGCCGAAAAGGCCGGGTTTACCGGCGTACAGATCCACGGCGCGCATGGTTACTTGCTCAGTCAGTTCCTCTCGCCGTTGAGCAACCAACGCACCGACCGCTGGGGTGGCTCCCTGGAAAACCGTGCGCGCCTGCTGCTGGAAGTGATCCAGGCCGTGCGCGCCAGCGTCAGCCCGTCGTTCTGCGTAGCGGTCAAGCTCAACTCGGCAGACTTCCAGCGCGGCGGTTTTGAAGAGGCCGATGCCCGCGCCGTGGTCGAGATGCTTAACCCATTGCCTATCGACTTGCTGGAATTGTCTGGCGGTAGTTACGAAGCGCCGGCCATGCAAGGCGACGCGCGGGACGGGCGTACATTGGCCCGCGAGGCCTACTTCCTGGAGTTTGCCAGCCACCTGGCGACTGTCGCCAAGATGCCGGTGATGGTCACCGGGGGTATCCGCCGCCTGCCTGTCGTGCAACAGGTGCTGGACAGCGGCGTCGCCATGGCCGGTATCGCCACAGCCCTGACCCTGGAGCCGCAATTGATCCAGCATTGGCGCGAGGGCCGCGACCCCAACCCACAACTCAAGCCCATCGACTGGAAGCGCAAACCCCTGGCCTCCCTCGCCGTGCTCGCCGTGGTGCGCTACCAGATGCGGCGACTCAGCCTTGGCCATTTGCCCAAGGCCAAGGTTGCGCCGTGCGTGGCACTGGTGCGCGATCAATGGTTTATCGCCCGACGCACCCGACAGTACCGCGCAGCCATGACGCAATCTTCACATTAAAGGCGGAGCATTCGCCGTGATCGAACTGTCCCCTATTGATCAGCAGTTTTTAACCTCACTGACGATTGGAGTTCTTCATGGCGAAAATCAACCTGGCCCAGCAGCTGGCGACCACCCTTGAACAGGCGGGCGTCAAGCGTATCTGGGGCCTGACCGGCGACAGCCTTAACGGCCTCACCGACGCCTTGCGCACCATGGACAGCATCGAATGGATGCACGTGCGCCACGAGGAGGTCGCCGCGTTCGCCGCCGGTGCCGAAGCCGCCGCCACCGGCGAACTGACGGTGTGTGCCGGCAGTTGCGGGCCGGGCAACCTGCACTTGATCAATGGCCTGTTCGACTGCCATCGCAACCATGTGCCGGTGCTGGCAATTGCCGCCCAGATTCCGTCCACCGAAATCGGCCTGAACTACTTCCAGGAAACTCACCCCCAAGAGCTGTTCAAGGAGTGCAGCCACTTCGTCGAACTGGTGACCAACCCAGAACAGATGCCCCACGTGCTGCACCGCGCCATGCGTTCGGCAATCCTCAATCGCGGCGTAGCGGTGGTGGTGATTCCAGGGGACGTATCGTTGCTGGAGGTTGAAGACAAGCTCAAGCCTTGGCCCACCCTGCACGCGCCACGCAGTTTGCCGGCGGAACAGGACCTGCTACGCCTCACCGAGCTTCTCGACAGCAGCCAGAAAGTCACGTTGCTGTGCGGCAGTGGCTGTGCCGGCGCGCATGACCAAGTGGTGGCCTTGGCCGATGCACTCGGCGCCCCTGTGGTGCACGCCCTGCGCGGCAAAGAACATGTGGAATGGGACAACCCGTTCGACGTGGGCATGACCGGCCTGATCGGTTTCAGCTCCGGCTATCACGCCATGCTCAACTGCGACACGCTGATCATGCTCGGCACAGATTTCCCTTACCGTCAGTTCTATCCCACCGACGCGAAGATCATCCAGGTGGACCGCAACCCGCAGGCCCTCGGGCGCCGCGCCACCCTTGACCTGGGGATCGCCGCCGATGTGGGCGAAACCATCGACGCCTTGCTCCCGCGCCTCACCCGCAAGACCGACCGCAGCTTCCTCGACACGTCACTCAAGCACTACGAAAAAGCCCGCCAAGGCCTGGATGACCTGGCGCAACCGTCCAAGGCCAACCGGCCGATCCACCCCCAATACGTGGCGCGGCTGCTCAGCGAATTGGCGGACGATGATGCGATCTTCACCGCCGACGTGGGCTCGCCCACCGTGTGGGCCGCACGCTACTTGAAGATGAACGGCAAGCGCCGACTGATCGGTTCGTTCAACCACGGTTCAATGGCCAATGCCATGCCCCAGGCAATTGGCGCCCAGGCGGCGTTTCCCGGTCGGCAAGTGATCTCGATGTCCGGTGACGGTGGTTTTGCCATGTTGATGGGGGACTTCATTTCATTGGCGCAGTTGAAGTTGCCGGTGAAAGTCGTCGTATTCGATAACTCATCCCTGGGTTTTGTCGCCATGGAGATGAAAGCAGCAGGCTATCTGGACACCGGTACCGAACTGAAAAACCCGGACTTTGCGGCCATGTCCAATGCCATGGGCATCCTGGGGATTCGCGTGGAGCAATCCGAAGACCTGGAGCCCGCCCTGCGCCGCGCCTTGGAGCATGATGGCCCGGTGCTGGTGGACGTGGTGACCGCGACTCAGGAACTGGTGATGCCGCCGACGATCAAGCTGGAGCAGGCCAAGGGGTTCAGCCTGTACATGCTCAAGGCGGTGATGAGTGGGCGCGGCGATGAAGTCATAGAACTAGCACGAACCAACTGGCTACGCTAAACCAATGTGGGAGCGGGCTTGCTCGCGAATGCGGAGTGTCAGTCGATGTATTTATCAACTGACAGATTGCATTCGCGAGCAAGCCCGCTCCCACACTTCTATCTCATTGCCAAGTCAGGCTTTTTGTTTCGCTACCCACTGGCCATAGGCATCGATAAACGCCTGCAGGAACGGCCTGGTCTTTTCCGACACCTTGCCATTCTCGTCAAACACACTCCCCGCCCCACCCAGGTAAGCTTCCGGCTGCTGCATGCAGGGCACATCCAGGAACACCAACGACTGACGCAGATGGTGGTTGGCACCAAAACCACCGATGGCACCCGGCGACACGCTGATGATTGCCCCCGGCTTGCCGCTCCAGGCGCTTTTTCCATAGGGGCGCGAACCCACGTCAATGGCATTCTTCAACGGTGCAGGCACCGAACGGTTGTATTCGGGAGTAACGAACAGCACCGCGTCGGATGAGCTCACTTGTTGACGGAAAGTACTGTAGGCTGCCGGCGGTGCACCTGCGTCGATGTCTTCGTTGTAGAGCGGCAAATCGCCAATTTCAACAATGTTCAACGTGAGGTTGGCAGGGGCCAGTTCGGCCAATGCCAAGGCAACCTTGCGGTTGATCGACTCTTTTCTCAAGCTGCCAACCAGGACGGCAATCGTGTAGACCTTGCTCATGGAGGTTTTCCCGACGTCTGACTAAAGGAGCTAGTAGTTATAGAGTCTTCGCGGCGTGTTCACCAGAAGGTTTTGATTACCCTGTCGGCGTTTGCTTTACACCCATCCGCGTAGGACATCTCTTCAAGCATCAGCGAATAGTATTTTTTCCACGTAGGTAAACTACCCCGCTCCATGACGGTCTACAGAACCGCAAATCGAGTGATTATCTCCAGAGGTTCTAAACAGATGGCAGCAGTATTAGTCGGACAGTTTCATGCCAGAGACGCAGAAGGACGCGTGTATTCGGTGCATGAGTTCCAGGAATCCAACCCGGCGCAAGGCGACCTGGCTGGCTCGGCACCTACCACCACCTACAAGCTGGCCATTGGCGATCGTGTAGAGAAACTGGAAGGCGATGAGTTCAAGTTGATTCAGTCGGGCACCATCCTCGTGCGCGAATCGCAAACTATCCTCGCGTCGTAAGATCTCGCCCTACCGACCTGCTCAGTCCTGGCCATTGATGGCATTGACTGGGCTGGGCGTGATCAAGGACGACGTATCTCACTCACCTCGATCGCCCGCTCTCCCTCCACTGTCTTCAACGTCACCATCAAGCGTCCCCGCTCCCCCTCAACGGCATACATCGAACGCGTGTAGCCCGCCGAGCTGTAGCTGGGGTGTGCAACGACCTGCCTGACCAACGCCACTTCCAGCACCGCACCTACTTGCGCGCCGACCTGTTCTTGCGAGCGTATGAAGGCTTCGAGCGCCAGGGCTTCGGGCGTTGTATCGTCATGATTATTGAAGAGATAAGCAGCCACACACCCCACGGTCACCAGGACCGCAAATTGCTTGGCCGTTACCCCGAAACGTAGCGAGGGTAGAGGCATATGAGACCAGACCTGTTTTTGTTGTATGTGCCGGAGGACCGGCTTTGGTCATTGATGATCAGAACGAGCCATTCTAATCAGGTCGATGGGTAATGCCAGATTATTCAGTGGTCGCCGTAGGTAATATCCTTGTTAACCCCGACGCCACCCAAGGTACGGTCTTTGCCGAACGAAAACAGGTCAAAGGGCGTCTGGGCCTGGGTTGGCGGGTAGTGGTACTGATAGGCAACCCCCCATGGGTCGGTCAACAAGTCGTCGCTGGCGTAGGGGCCCTTCCATCGCGTCTCGCCGGTGGGCTGCGTGGCCAAGGCGTCCAACCCCTCATCGTCGCGGGGGTAGCGGCCAGTATCCTGGTGAAAATGCTCGACCGCGTTGCCCAGCTCGGCGACCTGGGCCTTGGCCGTAGCAATTTCCGCCAGGGTCACATCGCCGAACAAACGTGGACCCACCGCCAAGGCCAACAGCCCGACGATGACCAATGCCACCAGCACCGCCCAACGGGTAAAGCCACGTTGGGCGTGCACATTGCCAGTTATTGCGGTTTTACCGGGCATCAATGGGCTTCCTTAATGGGCGTCGGGTGACACGCTATTGATATCACCCGTGCGTTGCAACTGTGCTGCAGGGTTAACCGTAGACGACCTCGATGATCACGCGCGCTGTTTTTCTCCCACCCATTGAATCCCCGACGCGCGCCCCCTAGACTCCGGCGATGCGTTTACGTCATATCGAAGTGATTCAGGCCATCTTGCAGACCGGACACCTCGGCACGGCCGCCGAATGGTTGCAATTGCCCGTGGGCGATGTAGAGGTTGTGCTCAAGGACGCCGAGCAACAGCTTGGTTTCATGTTGTTTGCCAGTGTGCGCGGGCGTTTGCAGGCCACCCGTGAAACCCTGGAGCTGCAAGCCGAAATGGCCCATGTGTACGAAGCACTGGAGCCGGTGCAACGCTTGGCCAGCCGCTTGAAACACCATCACGCCCCCACCCTGCGCGTGCTCTGCACCCCTCCCCTGGCCAATCAATTGCTGCCGCAGAGTATCGCGGTGCTGCGCCGACGCTTCCAGGACACCCCGTGCAACCTGTCGAGCCAGCCGACTCGGGAAATCGTCAGGAGCCTGCTGCTGCACGAAGCCGAGGTAGGCCTGAGCCTGCATGACCCAGAGCACCCGCAAATCCACAGCAGCGTGCTGGCCCAAGGCAAGTTGCAACTGCTCGCCCCCCACGGCTGGCTCAAGCCCAAGCAAAAGTACATTGCGCTGCAGGACCTGGCCGGCCAGTCGATGATCGGCCTGGAAGGCCAGGACCCGCTGAGCCGCCTGCTGGACGCCAAGCTGCAAGCCCTGCGCCCGCTGCCGGTGGTGCAGACACGCGTACAAACCTACCAGATGATGCGCAGCATGGTGGAAGCCGGCGAAGGCTTGGCGATTGTCGACCCATTCACCGCATTCGGTGCTCGGGAGGCCGGGCTGGATGCGTGCCCGGTATCGCCACCGATCATGGTCAGCCTGTATGCGCTGACCCTCAAGGAGGGCGCAGGCGCCCCGGCGCTGAATGCGCTGCTGGAGATTGTCACGCAAAAAGCCGAAGGCCTGCTGGCGGGTTAAGGCTGATCGACTTCGGTCTTGAACAGTCGATACCAGAAAACCGCCACTTCACGGGTTTGTGGATCAATACCGCGATAGCGCAAGTGGTCGACGCCGCCCATCACATAACCGCAACGCTCATACAGACGGCAGGCCCCCAGGTTGTTGTTCTGGGTTTCCAGCATCATGCCCGGCAGGTTCTTCTTGCGGCTCCAGAACTGCGCCACATCCAGCAAGGCCTTGGCCACGCCGTGACGGCGCGCAGGCAAGGCCACTGCCAGCTCATCGACATGGGCAAAACCGTTCCAGTTGGTGCTGACCACGATATGCCCCACCGGCCGATCATCCAGGTAGGCCATGAAAATCGCACTGTCTGGCGCATCGCGAAAACTGGCGAACTCTTCAGGGTCAATCCCATAGCACTTGCGGTACGGCAGGATGCGCTCCACAGGCCATTGATCGACCCGCTTGCCCATCTGCGGCTCGCCGTAGGCGCTGACCTCAAAGCTGAAGTCATTGCCCCACACGTAGGCATCAAAGCCCTCGTCGGCGACCCGTACACTGAGCCCCGGATACTTCGGGTTCATTACAGCTTGCATAACCATCCTTAACCCTTGATGCAATCGACGGTGTAACAACGACCACTGCCGTCATCTTCGTGTTGCAACCCATGCACGTCAGCGACGAACCCAGGAAAACTGCTATCGAACGTCCGGGCAAAAGCCAGGTAGTCAATGATCGAACGTGTCGACTCGGTAAAGCGCTCACCCGGCATGATCAATGGGATACCGGGCGGATAAGGTACCAGCATCACGGCTGCGACACGCCCTGGCAAGGCATCGATGGACACCGCCTCGACCTCGCCTCGCACCAACTGGTCGTAGGCATCGGCCGGTTTCATCGCGATCTCCGGCAATACGGTGTACATGCGCTTGAGGTGCTTGGCCGTGGCATTGCTGCGGTAACAGCTGTGCAGTTGGTTGCACAGGTCGCGCAAACCCAGGCCTTGATAACGCACCGGCCCCTGCGCAAATACCGACGGTAAGCAACTGGCCAAGCTGACATTGGCGTCGTAGCTGCGCTTGAACTCCAGCAGTTCGGTGAGCAAGGTACTCCATTTGCCCTTGGTGATGCCCATGGAAAACAGCACCAGGAAGGAATACAGCCCGGTCTTTTCCACCACCAGCCCACGCTCCCAGAGGAATTTACTGACCACTGCGGCGGGAATTCCGCACTCACTCAAGGCGCCGCCAGCGTTGAGACCGGGCATCACCAGGGTCACTTTGATCGGGTCCAGCAGCACGTAGTCTTCGGCCACATCGCCGAAGCCATGCCAGTCATCTTGCGGGTGCAACAGCCAATCGGCAGTGGTTACGCGATCGATGCCAGCCACTGACGGCGGCTGCCAGATGGAGAACCACCAGTCTTCAGCGGCGATGTGTTGGCGCAGGTTGGCCAGGGCGCGGCGAAAGCTCAGGGCTTCATCGAACATTTCCTGCAACAACGAGCGACCTGCCGGGCCTTCCATCATTGCCGAGGCCACATCCAAAGAGGCAATGATGCTGTACTGCGGCGAGGTGGAGATATGCATCATGAACGCTTCGTTGAAGCGGTCCCGATCGAGCTGGCGCGCGCCGCCGTCCTGCACATGGATCATCGAAGCCTGGCTGAATGCCGCCAGCAATTTGTGCGTGGAGTGCGTGGTGAACACCAGCGGGCTGTCCGGGGTACGTGAAGTCCCCATGCCATAACGCCCGGCAAAGAACTCGTGAAACGCCGCGTAGGCGTACCAGGCTTCGTCGAAGTGCAACACCTCGACACTGTTGCCCAATTGCTGCTTGATCAGTTCTGCGTTGTAGCACAGGCCGTCGTAGGTGGAGTTGGTGACCACCGCCATCTTCACTGTCGGCGGGCGGCCTCGGGTCAGGGGGCTGGCGTCGATTTTGGCGCGGATCGACTCGGGGCTGAATTCGCTCAAGGGAATCGGGCCGATAATCCCCAGTTCGTTACGCTCGGGGCACAGGTACAGCGGGATGGCGCCGGTCATGATGATCGAATGCAATACCGACTTATGGCAATTGCGGTCGACCAATACCAGGTCGTCGCGGGCGACCATCGAGTGCCACACGATCTTGTTGGCGGTGGAAGTGCCGTTGATGACAAAGAACGTGTGGTCGGCGCCGAAGTTGCGCGCGGCACGGGCTTCGGCTTCGGCAAGTGGCCCGGTGTGATCGAGCAGCGAGCCCAGTTCGGGCACCGAGACAGACAAGTCCGAGCGCAGGGTATTTTCCCCAAAGAACTGGTGAAACGCCTGCCCCACCGGGCTTTTGCGATAGGCTACGCCGCCGCCATGGCCGGGCGTGTGCCAGGAATAGTTGGAGTCGGCGGTGTGCTGCACCAGGGCCTTGAAGAACGGCGGCAGCAGGCCATCCAGGTAGGTGCGGGCTGCGCGCGCCACTTGCCGGGCCAGAAAGGGAACAGTGTCTTCAAATAAATAGAGAATGCCGCGCAACTGGTTGAGCTCGCTCATGGCATCGGCCGGAGCGTTCTCCAGGGTGACTTGCTCGCCCAGGGCAAAGATCGGCAGGCTGGGCGCCCTAAGCCGTGCCAGGCGGATCAGTTCGACCATGTTTTGCAGCAGGTGGGTATTTTCGCCGGCGCCTTCGGCTGCAATCAGCATGCACGCCAGGCCGTGATGGGTCGAAGCCACCAGCCGGCCTTCAGCGTAGTCCACGGCAGAAAAGATACTGAAGCCCTCTTGTTCCAACTCCCTGGCAATGCCTCGAACCCGATCACCGGCGACGGTGTCGGCCTTGATGTCGCGGTGCACGATCAGAACGGGGAACTTCAGGTCTTTGTACATGAGTGCGTTCAGTCCTGAGGGCTATGCACTCAAGGGTAGAAGCTGGGCGGCGATGATGCGAATGAAGATTTGACTGGCGATGAAGATCAAACGGTGGGGGCAAGCCCCACCTGCATTTAATTGCACTCGGTTGGATTACTGCTCGGTCAACTGAGACCACAACGCCGGCGCACCCGCCGACTTGGCAATCGCCTCCAACCGCGCCGCGTGCTCAAGCATATCCTGCTCGCTGGCGCGGATAATGACGCTCGGCTTGCGATCCGCCGGCAGGCGGCGGATTTCCGAAGGTCGGTTGCCCGAGCCTTCCGCCGAGCCGCTGCCATCGGAAGCGTTACCGGCCAGGGACAGGCTGGTCTGGCCACCGGTCATGGTCAGGTAGACGTCGGCGAGAATCTCGGAGTCGAGCAAGGCGCCGTGCAGTTCACGGCCGGAGTTGTCGACGCCATAACGTTTGCACAAGGCATCGAGGCTGTTGCGCTGGCCCGGGTGACGCTCACGGGCCATCATCAAGGTGTCGAGGATCGAACAGTGCTGGGAAATATCCGCACGGTCCGCCTGCCCCATCAGGGCAAATTCATTGTTGATGAAGCCGACGTCGAACGCCGCGTTGTGGATGATCAACTGGGCGCCGTTGATGAATTCGAAGAACTCGTCGGCCACCTCGGCAAAACGTGGCTTGCCCTTGAGGAATTCGTCGGTAATGCCGTGGACGCCAATCGCGCCTTCGTCACTGTCCCGATCGGGTTGCAGGTACACGTGGAAGTGGCGACCCGTGAGGCGTCGACCCATGAGCTCGACACAGCCGATTTCGATGATCCGGTGGCCATCGGTCACCGGCATGCCGGTGGTTTCGGTATCGAGTACAACAGATCGGATGGCCATCAGGGTTCAGCTCTCAGCGGTGTGGTGTATTTCAAGGGGCGGGATATTAGCACGTCATGCCCCAGGCCGCCCAAGGCGGGTCCCGAGCATTGAGGGTTCGACAGTTTCTTACACTCTTTAGCAAAACTGCAGCAGTTTGGCAGAGGCGCCCTTGTTAGCCTGCGCGCCCCACCTATTGCGGACCTCGCAGAAACATGAACATGCCAAAAACGCTGTGCGCGCTGCTACTGATCAGTAGCGCCTGCACGGCACACGCCACCAGCTTCGTGATGACCACCGACTTCATGGCCAGCCTCTCCATGAGTGCCACCAAGGGCACAAGCTCGTCATTCAAGGACGACAAGATCGTGCAGGCCGCGCGTGATGACGCAGAAGCCTTTGTCGCCAGCGATGGCCAGATCCAGGGCGTGCGCCTGGAATCGGCGCTGGTGCATATCCGTGAACGCCTGCCTGGGCAAACCTTTACCGACATGCAACTGGCACAGGCCATCGCGGCACTTTAATCGTCAGCTCTGTTTATAACCGCGTACATCGTCCACGCCACGGTTGGCCAACTGATCGGCCCGTTCGTTGCCTGGGTGGCCGATGTGCCCGCGCACCCATTTCCAGGTGATGTTATGGCGATTGCACTGTTCGTCGAGCAATTGCCACAGGTCGGCATTCTTGACCGGTTCTTTCGCAGCGGTTTTCCAGCCGCGCTTCTTCCAGTTGACCATCCACTCGTTGATGCCCTTCATCACGTATTGCGAGTCGGTCACCAGCACAACGTCACAGCGACGCTTGAGTTCTTCGAGGCCGCGAATGGCGCCCATCAGTTCCATGCGATTGTTGGTGGTATTGGGCTCGCCGCCCCACAGTTCCTTCTCGACGCCTTTGCACACCAATAATGCGCCCCAGCCGCCAGGGCCCGGGTTGCCCTTGCAGGCGCCATCGGTGAAGAGTTCTACGGTATCGGTCATCGGTTGCTCGGTCAGAAATCAAAAAAAGTTTTACGGTTCGCTTTGCTTGCGGTTGACCTTGGCCATCGGCATCGGCACCAGCTTGCCCATCGGCTGGCGTAGCACTTGGCGCACGGGGCGCAAGCCGACCACGATCTTGCGCGCGACCAACAAATAGAAGCCGCCACCGGACAATTGCCAGGTCCCCGCACGGCGTTCCCAGCCGGCCAGGCGGGCCTGCCACTTGGTCGAGGCAAGCGGCGGACGATAGCACCCGAAGCGGCGTTTCTCCAGCGCGAAGCCCAGCAGGTTCAGCCAGTCGCCAACCCGCGACGGCGAGATACAGCGCGCCTGGCGCAGCGCGTCGTGGGCAAATACATGGCGCAGCCCCCAACTGCTCCACGGGTTGATGCCAATAATGAGCAAATGGCCACCCGGGCGCACACTGCTCGCGGCTTCACGCAGCAAGCCGTGGGGCGACAAGCAGAAATCCAGGCCGTGCTGCAACACCACCACATCGGCAGCATGCTCACTCAACGGCCAGGCTTGTTCTTCACAGACAATTTCCACCCCCGGCAACGGCGCGCCCAGGCGCACGTTGCGTTGCACCTGCGGTGCGCACGGCGGCGTCTGGGCCGACGGGCCGTAATGCACCAGGTAACCCCCGAAGAACCGCCCCAGCTCGTCTTCGAGCATGCGCCGCTCCTCGTCCAGCAGAAATTGCCCGACCGGCCCGGACAGCCACTCACGGGCTGCGCTGATCAGGGCCAGCCATTCAGGATCGGCCTGGGCGAACGCTTTATCAGTCATTGCATTCTCCAACTCGCCTAGACGTTCTAAGATGCACCAATGTGTTCAGCTTGGCGAATCGAAGAATGATACAGATCAGTGCCCTGCCCGCCTTCACCGACAACTACATCTGGTTGTTACAAGACCCTCAGACCCATCGCTGCGCGGTGGTCGACCCAGGCGACGCCGCGCCCGTGCTGGCGTGGCTTGAGCAAAACCCCCAGTGGACCCTCAGCGACATCCTGATCACCCATCACCACCACGACCATGTCGGCGGTGTCGAACAACTCAAGCGTATCACCGACGCCAAGGTCTACGGCCCGGCAAACGAGAAGATCCCTGCGCGGGATGTGGCGCTCAACGACAACGACCGTATTAAAGTGTTGGGCTGGGATTTCGACGTATACGCCGTCCCTGGCCACACCCTCGGCCATATCGCCTTTTATCACCAGGGCGTGCTGTTCTGTGGTGATACGCTGTTTGCTGCCGGCTGCGGGCGTCTGTTCGAAGGCACGCCGCAGCAGATGCACACCTCGCTGGAACGCCTGGCCGGCCTGCCCAACGACACCCTGGTGTACTGCACCCACGAATACACACAAAGTAACCTCAAATTTGCCCAGGCGGTGGAACCGGCGAACGCCGATATCGCCGAACGCGTGGAAAACGTTCGCCAATTGCGGGCCCGTGGCGAGATCACGCTGCCTTCGAACCTGGCGCTGGAAAAACGTACCAACCCCTTCCTGCGTACCGCTGAAACATCCGTTAAACAAAAAGCGGACGAACGGAATGGCCGTGACAACCGCTCTGGGGCCGAGGTGTTTGCTAGCTTGAGGGCTTGGAAAGATAAGTTCTAAGCGGATGCAATCTGATACGTATTTTCTGAATGGTTGACCGGAACCAAAGTGCTTTCTAGAATCGCCCGACATTTTTGCCCGGAACTTACTTCCAGCCAATGTCGTCATCTATTCGTAAATCCAACCATTCAGACGCATTGACCCGCCTGGCTCAAGCTGTGGCGGTGGCTGTGTCCGCGACTCTGGCGGGCTGCCAATCGACAAATTTCGCTGCACAATCCACCGTGCAACCCAAACCCAATCTTGCCGCCAAGATCAAGCAAAAACCTATTTGGCTCTCAGAGAAGCCCAGCCCCGAAATACCCCAGGATGTCTGGGAGCGCATGCGTCGGGGCTTTCAATTGCAGGACGGTCTGGGCGTCAACCCGCGCATCGAGCAACAGCGCCTGTGGTTCGCCAGTAACCCCTCCTTCCTGGAGAACGCCGGGGAACGCGGCAGCCTCTACATTCATTACATCGTCGAACGCCTTGAAGAACGCAACATGCCCCTGGAGCTGGCGCTGCTGCCAGTGATTGAAAGTGCCTACAACCCGATGGCCTATTCGCGTAGCGATGCGGTCGGCCTGTGGCAATTTATCCCCTCCACCGGGCGCTACTTCAACCTGCGCCAGACCCGCGCCTATGATGGCCGCCGCGATATCACTGCCTCGACAACCGCCGCCCTGGACTATCTGACTCGTCTGCACGATATGTTCAACGGTGACTGGCTGTTGGCCCTCGCGGCTTACAATGCCGGCGAAGGCACGGTCAGCCGGGCCATCGAGCGCAACGAAAAGCTCGGCCTGCCCACCGACTACTGGAACCTGCCACTGCCCCAGGAAACCAAGGACTACGTACCGAAGTTCCTGGCACTGTCCCAAGTGGTGCTGGCGCCCGAGGCCTACGGTGTCAACCTGAGCCCGATTGCCAACCAGCCGTACTTCGAAGTGGTTGAAGTCAAGCAGAGCATGGACCTGTCACGGGTCGCCGCGCTGGCCGAGATCGACGAAGACGAACTGTTCCAGCTCAACCCGGCCCTCAAACAACGTACCACTCTGGACGGCCCCCAGCATCTGTTGGTGCCGACCTCCAAGGCTCAATTGCTCACCAGCACCCTTTCGACGATGAAGCCGGAAGAATTGCTCAGCATGCGCCCGAAAAAGCCGGTGTTCGACGAAGTCGAGACCGCGCGTGTTGCCGGGCGTAGCCGTAGCTACAAGGTGCGCAGTGGCGACAACCTGACGATGATCGCCAAGGCCAACAAGGTCGACGTGCATGACCTGCAGCGCTGGAACAAGCTCAACGGCCAGGCCCTCAAAGTCGGCCAGACCCTGGTCATGCAGGACACGCGCAAGCTGGTCGCCAAGGCTGACAGCAAGAAGCCGGTGCAATACAAGGTCAAGAAAGGCGACTCGCTGTACATCGTCGCCAAGCGCTTCAACGTTGAGATGCAACATCTCAAGCGCTGGAACCCACGTACTGGCCAGGCGTTGAAGCCAGGGCAGATGCTGGTGGTTTCCGGACCAAGGTAAACCCACATGGGAGTTGGCTTGTGTGGGAGCTGGCTTGCCTGCGATAGCATCGAATCGGTGTATCTGAAACACCGAGGTGATGCTATCGCAGGCAAGCCAGCTCCCACATTTGTTCTCCACATGGCTTAACGCCGGGCCAGCCCTTGGGTCGCGCTTCCAACAGCCTTTTTCCAACCGGAACAAGCTGTTACTGTACCGATCATAAAGCCCAAGCCGCCTGGATCGGATCTCTGACTTGAAGCGTCCCCTCCTTCTACTAATAAGTCTGGCCTTGAGCTTTGCTGCGAACGCGACGATTACCGAGAGCCACGGTTACACGCAGTTCGGCAGGCTCAAGTACCCGGCCAAATTCACCCACTTCGATTGGGTAAACCCTGCAGCGCCGAAAGGCGGGACCTTGCGGGTCATGGCATTTGGCACGTTCGATACGCTCAACCCCTATACCTTCAAGGGCTCAAGCCCGGTTTCCACGGCCAACTTCCTGCAATACGGCGTCAATGAGCTGAATGAGCCATTGATGGTCGGTACCGGGCAGTACGCGCCGTCCGGTGATGAGCCCACCTCCAGCTACGGGCTGATCGCCCAGTCGGTGGAATACAGCGAAGACCGCAGTTGGGTGGTGTTCAACCTGCGCCCCGAAGCGCGCTTTCACGATGGCCACCCCATCACCGCCTCTGACGTGGCGTTTTCCTATCGCACCCTGCTGACTGAAGGCCACCCGCAGTACCGCACTAACCTGCAAGAAGTGGCGCGGGTCGACATCCTCAACCCCCACCGTATACGTTTTGTGTTCAAGCGTGCCGGCAACCCGCTGCTGATCCTGCGCCTGGGCGAGTTGCCGGTTCTGCCCCAGCATTACTGGAAGAACCGCGATTTCAAGGCCACCACCTTCGAACCCCCGCTAGGCAGTGGCCCATACCGCATCAGCAAGGTCACGCCTGGACGGCAATTGGTGTTCGAACGGGTAAAGGACTACTGGGGCAAGGACCTGCCCGTCAACCAGGGTTTCTACAACTACGACAAAGTCGAAGTGGAGTTCTACCGCGACAGTGACGTGGCCTTCGAAGCCTTCAAGGCAGGCGAGTTCGACATCTACATCGAGCACCAGGCCAAGAACTGGGCGACGGGCTACAACTTTCCCGCGGTCAACCGTGGCGACGTGATCAAGGCGCAGATCGCCCACCAGATCCCGACCCAAAGCCAGGGCCTGTTCATGAACACCCGGCGGCCGACCTTTAGCCAGACCAAGGTGCGCGAAGCCCTGGGGTTGATGTTCGACTTTGAATGGACCAACCGCACCCTGTTCAGCAGCGCCTACAAACGCACCTTGAGCTACTACCCCAACAGTGAGTTCGCCGCGACCGGCGTGCCGGTGGGCCACGAATGGCTGATGCTCTCGCCCTACCGAGAACAGTTGCCGATCAACCTGTTTACCCAAGCGTTCAGCCTGCCCCAGACCGATGGTCGCGGCATACCACGCGACACCATGCGTCGTGCGCTGGCCTTGTTAGGCGAAGCCGGCTGGAAACTGTCGGGCCAGCGCCTGCTCAACAGTGATGGTCAGCCGCTGCGCTTTGAGATCCTGCTGGTCAATCCGAACCTGGAGCGCATCCTGCAGCCCTATGTAGAGAACCTGATCAGTATCGGCATCGACGCGCGCCTGCGCACGGTAGATCGCGCCCAGTACAAGCAACGCCTGGATCAGTTCGACTTCGACATGATCCTGATGACCCTCAACCAAACCTTGAGCCCCGGCCTTGAGCAGTGGCAGTACTTCCACTCCAGCCAGGCGGCAATCAAGGGCAGCAAAAACTATGCAGGCATCGCCAACCCCATCGTCGATCACCTGCTGGAACAACTGCTGGCAGCACAAACCCGCGACGAGCAATTGGCCGCCGGGCGTGCCTTGGATCGAGTGCTGCTGTGGCAGCACTACAGTATTCCCAACTGGTACCTCAACTATCATCGCCTGGCGTACCGCAACCGGTTCGCCTTTGTTACCACGCCGCCCTATAGCCTGGGCTTGAGCGCATGGTGGCTGAAAGCTTCGGAGAAAGCCCAATGATGCATTTGCGCAACGCACTGCTCGCCAGCCTGCTTCTATGCAACGTGGCCCACGCCGCTCCACAACATGCCTTAACGTTGTACAACGAACCTCCCAAGTACCCGGCCGACTTCAAGCACACCGACTACGTGAACCCCGACGCGCCCAAGGGCGGCACCTTCCGCGAGTCCAGCCTGAGCGGTTTTGACAGCTTCAACCCGTTTATCAGCAAGGGCGTGCCCGCCGACAACATCAACCTGATCTACGATACCCTCGCCACCCAGAGCCTCGACGAACCCTTCACCGAATATGGCCTGGTGGCCGGCAAGATCGAAAAGGCCCCGGATAACAGCTGGGTGCGTTTCTACCTGCGTCCTGAAGCCCGCTTCCACGATGGCCACCCCATACGTGCCGACGACGTGGTGTTCAGCTTCCAGACCCTGATCAAGGACGGCACCCCGCTCTACCGCACTTATTACGCCGATGTTGACGAAGTGATCGCCGAAGACCCGTTGCGCGTGCTGTTCAAGTTCAAGCGCACCAACAACCGCGAACTACCGCTGATCCTCGGCCAACTGCCGGTCCTGCCAAAACACTGGTGGGCCACCCGCGACTTCAACAAGGGCAACCTGGAGTTCCCGCTGGGCAGCGGTCCCTACCAGGTGGCCGAGGTCAAGGCCGGGCGTTCGGTGCGTTACGAGCGGGTCAAGGACTATTGGGGCAAGGACTTGCCGATCAACAAGGGCCTGTACAACTTCGACCAGCGCATCACCGATTACTACCGCGACGCGACGGTGGCGCTGGAGGCCCTCAAGGCCGGGCAATTCGATTACTGGGCCGAATTCAGTGCGAAGAACTGGGCAAATGCCTACAACGTTCCCGCCGTGGCCGAAGGGCGCCTGATCAAGGAAGAGATCCCGAATGGCAACCCCACGGGGATGCAGGGTTTCGTGTTCAACGTGCGCAAGCCGATGTTCGAAGACGTGCGCGTACGCAAGGCGATCAGCCTGCTGCTGGATTTTGAATGGAGCAACAAGCAACTGTTCAACGGCGCCTACACCCGCACCCGCAGTTACTTCGAAAACTCCGACATGGCCGCCACCGGCCTGCCTGGCCCGGAAGAACTGGCGATCCTGGAGCCGCTGCGCGATAAAATCCCACCGCAGGTGTTCACCGAAGCCTTCGAACCGGCCAAGACGGACGGCAGCGGCATGATCCGTGCGCAGCAGCGCGAGGCATATCAATTGCTGCAGGAAGCTGGCTGGAAAATCGTCGACGACAAGATGGTCGACACCACCGGCAAACCGGTGAAAATCGAGTTCCTGCTGGCCCAGACCGAGTTCGAACGCATCCTGCTGCCGTTCAAGCGCAACCTGGCGGACTTGGGAATTGACCTGGTGATTCGCCGGGTCGACGTGTCCCAATTTATCAACCGCCTGCGCTCACGGGACTTCGACATGGTGGTGGGCAGCTTCCCGCAATCGTCGTCTCCGGGTAACGAACAGCGCGAATTCTGGAAGTCCACCAGCGCCGACAAGCCTGGCAGCCGCAACTACATGGGCCTCAAAGACCCGGCTGTCGACCAGTTGGTGGAGCAGTTGATCGATTCGGACACCCGCGCCAGCCTGATCGCCCACGCCAAGTCCCTGGACCGTGTGCTGCAGTTTGGCTACTACGTGATCCCCAACTGGCACATCAAGACCTTCCGCGTGGCTTATTGGAACAACCTCGGTCATCCAAAGGTTTCGCCGCTGTACGACGTCGGCATCTCTACCTGGTGGAGCAAGCCGAATGTGCAGCCGCCGACTCCCCCCCAGACGAGCGCCGATCCGGCGAGCGGAGGCGATTAAATGCTGGCCTATATCTTTCGCCGCCTGTTGCTAATCATTCCGACGCTGTTCGGGATCTTGCTGATCAACTTCATCATCATCCAGGCCGCCCCCGGAGGGCCGGTGGAACAGATGATCGCCAAGCTCGAAGGCTTTGACGGCGCTACCAGCCGCATTGCCGGCGGCGGTGCCGAAGTTGCAGTGGCCGGTTCCAGCTACCGGGGTGCCCAGGGCCTCGACCCGGCGCTGATCAAGGAAATCGAGAAGATGTACGGCTTCGACAAGTCGGCGCCGGAACGCTTGTGGATCATGGTCAAGAACTACGCCCGCCTGGACTTTGGCGACAGTTTCTTCCGTGACGCCAAGGTCATCGACCTGATCAAGGAAAAGATGCCGGTGTCCATCTCGCTCGGGTTATGGAGCACGCTGATCATGTACCTGGTGTCGATCCCGCTGGGGATCGCCAAGGCCACACGGCACGGCAGCCACTTCGACGTGTGGACCAGTTCGGCGATCATCGTCGGCTACGCGATCCCGGCGTTCCTGTTCGCAATCCTGCTGATCGTGGTGTTTGCCGGTGGCAGTTACTTCGACTGGTTCCCCTTGCGCGGGCTCACGTCCAACAACTTCGACGAACTGAGTTGGGGCGGCAAGATCCTCGATTACTTCTGGCACCTGGCCCTGCCGATCACCGCCCTGGTGATCGGCAACTTCGCCACCATGACCTTGCTCACCAAGAACAGCTTTCTCGACGAGATCAACAAACAGTATGTGGTCACCGCCAAGGCCAAGGGCCTGACCAACCACCGCGTGCTCTACGGGCATGTGTTCCGCAATGCGATGCTGCTGGTGATCGCCGGTTTCCCGTCGGCCTTCATCGGCATCTTCTTTACCGGATCCTTGCTGGTGGAGGTGATCTTCTCCCTCGACGGCCTGGGCCTGATGAGCTTTGAAGCGGCAATCAACCGTGACTACCCGGTGGTGTTCGGTACGCTGTTTATCTTCACCCTGCTGGGGCTGATCGTAAAACTGATCGGCGACCTCACCTACACCCTGGTCGATCCGCGTATCGACTTCGCCAGCCGGGAGCATTGAGATGAATCTATCCCCCCTCAATCGCCGCCGGTTCGAGCGGTTCAAGGCGAACAAGCGTGGCTGGTGGTCGCTGTGGTTGTTCCTGGTCCTGTTTGTGCTGAGCCTGGGCGCCGAACTGATCGCAAACGACAAGCCGCTGGCGGTGCACTTCGATGGCGACTGGTATTTCCCGGCGCTCAAGCGCTACCCGGAGACCACCTTTGGCGGTGAGTTCCCGCTGGAGGCCAACTACAAGAGCCCGTATATCCAGGAATTGCTCGAGGCCAAGGACGCCTGGACGTTGTGGGCGCCGATTCCGTTCAGCTACCAGAGCATCAACTACGACCTCAAGGTACCGGCCCCCGCGCCGCCTTCCAGCGTCAACCTGCTGGGCACCGATGACCAGGGCCGCGATGTGCTGGCCCGGGTGATCTACGGCTTCCGAGTGTCGGTGCTGTTCGCCCTGACGCTCACGGTGCTCAGCTCGATCATAGGCGTGATCGCTGGCGCCTTGCAGGGGTTCTATGGCGGCTGGGTCGACCTGGCCGGGCAGCGATTCCTGGAGATCTGGTCCGGGTTGCCGGTGCTGTACCTGCTGATCATTCTTGCCAGTTTCGTGCAGCCCAACTTCTGGTGGCTACTGGGCATCATGTTGCTGTTCTCCTGGATGAGCCTGGTGGACGTGGTGCGCGCCGAGTTCCTGCGCGGGCGCAACCTCGAATATGTGCGGGCTGCCCGAGCATTGGGCATGCAGAACGGCGCGATCATGTTCCGGCATATCCTGCCCAATGCGATGGTCTCGACCATGACCTTCATGCCGTTCATCCTCACCGGCGCCATCGGCACCCTGACCGCCCTGGACTTCCTTGGCTTCGGTTTGCCGGCGGGCTCGCCGTCGCTGGGCGAACTGGTGGCCCAGGGCAAATCCAACCTGCAAGCGCCGTGGCTGGGCATGAGTGCCTTTGCGGTGTTGGCGATCATGCTGAGTTTGCTGGTGTTTATCGGCGAGTCCGCTCGCGATGCCTTCGACCCGAGGAAATGAGATGAATCAGGACAATCTGATCGAAGTCCGCGACCTCAGTGTCGAGTTTGTCACCGGTGACCACTCGCACCGCGTGGTGAACAACGTCAGCTTCGATATCAAGCGCGGCGAAACCCTGGCACTGGTGGGCGAAAGCGGCTCCGGAAAATCGGTGACCGCCCACTCGATCCTGCGCCTGCTGCCGTACCCGCTGGCGCGGCACCCCTCCGGGACCATCAACTACGCCGGGCAAGACCTGCTCACGCTAAAAGAAAAAACCATCCGCCACATTCGCGGCAACCGCATTGCGATGATCTTCCAGGAGCCAATGACCTCGTTGAACCCGCTGCACTCCATCGAGAAGCAGATCAACGAAGTGCTCGGCCTGCACAAGGGGCTGCAAGGCAAGGTCGCCACCCAGCGCACCCTGGAACTGTTGGAACTGGTGGGCATCCCCGAACCGCACAAACGCCTCAAGGCCCTGCCCCATGAGCTGTCCGGCGGGCAACGCCAACGGGTGATGATTGCCATGGCCCTGGCCAACGAGCCGGAACTGTTGATCGCAGACGAGCCGACCACGGCCCTCGACGTGACGGTGCAATTGAAGATCCTGGAACTGCTCAAGGAGTTGCAGGCACGCCTGGGCATGGCGTTGCTGTTGATCAGCCATGACTTGAACCTGGTGCGCCGCATCGCCCATCGCGTGTGTGTGATGCAAAAAGGTTGCATCGTCGAGCAGGCCGATTGCGAGACGTTGTTCCAGTCGCCGCAGCATCCGTACACCCAAGAGCTGCTGGCGGCGGAGCCTAGCGGCGGGCCAGCCGGCAATGAAGTTGGCCCACCGCTGCTGGAAGTCGATGACTTGAAGGTGTGGTTCCCGATCAAGAAGGGCTTTTTGCGCAATACCGTCGATTACGTCAAGGCGGTGGACGGCATCAACTTCAGCCTGCCGCAAGGGCAAACCTTGGGGATTGTTGGCGAAAGCGGTTCGGGCAAATCCACCCTGGGCCTGGCGATTTTGCGGCTGATCGCCAGCAAGGGCGGCATTCGCTTCGAAGGCCAGCAACTGGACACACTCACCCAGCAGCAGGTGCGTCCGCTGCGCCGGGAAATGCAGGTGGTGTTCCAGGACCCGTTCGGCAGCCTGAGCCCGCGCATGTGCGTCAGCGAGATCGTGGGTGAAGGCCTGCGCATTCACAAGATGGGCACACCCGCCGAGCAGGAAACCGCGATTATCGCGGCGCTCAAGGAAGTGGGCCTGGACCCGGATTCCCGGCACCGCTACCCCCATGAGTTTTCCGGTGGTCAGCGGCAACGCATCGCCATCGCCCGTGCCTTGGTGCTCAAGCCGAGGCTGATCCTGCTCGACGAACCCACCTCGGCACTCGACCGTACGGTGCAGCGCCAGGTTGTGGAATTGCTGCGTAGCTTGCAGGCCAAGTACAACTTGACCTACCTGTTTATCAGCCATGATTTGGCGGTGGTGAAGGCGCTGAGTCACCAGTTGATGGTGGTCAAGCATGGGCAGGTGGTAGAGCAAGGCGATGCCCGGGCGATTTTTGCTGATCCGCAGCATGCCTATACCCGGCAACTGCTGGAAGCGGCCTTCCTGGTGCCGGCCTGACACAACGCGGCCAGTGTGCAATGATCCGCTCTCTCTCCCGGGATGGAGGCTCCACCATGTCGCTGGAAACCCGCGCTCACCCCTTGCACTCGCCGCGCTTCTGGCGCGACGAGCGCTTGCCGTTTATTGAGGCGCGTGCGATTGCCGACGGGCGCAAGGTCACCTACACCCGGCATGCCCATGAGCACTTTTCCATCGGCGCGGTCACCACCGGGCGCAGCTATTACCACTACGGCGCAGAGACCTTCGAGATCAGCGCCGGTACGGTGGTGCTGATGAACCCCGGCGACGTACACGCCTGCAATCCCATCCGCAATGAGCCTTGGTCGTACCAGATGCTGTACATCGACACGCCCTGGCTGACCGATCTGCAGCACCAATTGGGGTTCAGCAGCGATCAGGGCTTTCGACCGTTCACCACCCCGCACACCCGCGACCCGGTGCTGTACAGCGGCCTGCTGGCGTTGTACCGAACACTGGTGGATGCGCAGGCCGAGCACTTGCAAAAACAAAGTGCGCTGGTGAGCTACTTCAGTGATGTGCAACAGCGCCTCAACCCGTGCGACGCGCCGCTGCGCGAGGTCAACCACAAGCTGGAGCGGGCTGCCGAGTACATCCGCACGCACTGCACCCAGGCGCTGAAACTTGAAGACATCTGCCTGGCAGCCGAGCTGTCGCCGTCTTACCTGATCCGTGCATTCAAGCTGTATTACGGGCTGACACCCCATGCCTTCCTGGTGAACCAGCGCATCCAGTTTGCGCGCGCCCAACTGCGTCAGGGCGGTCTGATTGCCGATGTGGCCCTGGCCGCTGGCTTCTCCGACCAGGCGCATTTCCAGCGTGCCTTCAAACAGCATTTTGCCGCGACGCCGGGGCAATACCGCGACCGGCTCAAGCCATCAGCAAATAACCCACACTGGCCACCAGCAACGCAGCCATTGAGCGGTTGAACAGGCGCATCCCCTGGGGATTACTCAGGTAGCGCCGCAAAAAAGTCCCGGCATAGGCCCAGCAGGCCACGGACAGGTAGCAGATCACCAGGTAGAGGCTGGCAAACAGCCAAACCTGCCGCGTATCCCCATCGGCCACAAACAATCCCATACCCGCCACGCACGCCAACCAGGCCTTGGGGTTGAGCCACTGCATGATTGCGCCGTACAGCATCGACGGCGCGGTTGCGCTGCCATCGGCGTCCAGACGTCCATCGTCTACCGCCAGTTTCCAGGCCATGTACAGCAGGAAAGCGACCCCGCCCCATTGGATCACCTGCGTCAAGATCGGCCAGCGCGCCAGCACTTCATGCAGCCCCAGGCCAATCAACACCAGCAGCAACGTAAAGCCGGCGGCAGCGCCGAACACGTGCTTCTGGCTGGCAACAAAGCCAAAGCGCGCTCCCGTGCTGAGCGCCACTACATTAACCGGTCCCGGGGTAATCGACGTGGCCAACGCGAAAGCGGCCATGGAAATGATCAAGCTCATTACGATTCCTTTTGATGACGCGTGAAGAAGGCCTAACGGTATAAGGCCCGTCCAAAACGGTATTGAACAAAATCACCCTTGGCCGCAAACCGCTTCAGGCCCAGTGCTAGAGTTCAACGCCGACCTCTCACTGCAAAAAGGAATCGCCATGTCACGTCGCTTGCTGGTTGCTGCCTGCCTGTTGCTGTCTTTCTCTGCGGCCCAAGCCGCTGAACGCTGGGAAACCCTGCCGCCGACACCCGCCCCGGTGGCCGGTGCCAAAACCGGCTATGCCGCGGTCAAGGGCATCAAGGTCTACTACACCCGCACCGGCCATGGCTCGCCCGTGGTGCTGTTGCATGGCGGGTTGTCCAACTCCGATTACTGGGGCAGCCAGGTCAAGGCGCTGTCGGCCAAGCACACGGTGATCAGCCTCGACAGCCGTGGCCACGGGCGCAGTTCCCGGGACGAAAAACCCTTCGGCTACGACCTGATGGCCGACGATGTGGTGGCCGTGCTCGACAGCCTGAAGATTCCCCGCGCCGATATCGTCGGCTGGAGTGACGGCGCAATCATCGGTATCGACCTGGCCCTGCGTCACCCTGACCGCATCGGCAAAGTGTTCGCGTTCGCCGCCAATACCCAGACCGCCGGGGTGAAGGACGGCGTCGAGAAGAACCCCACGTTCGCCGCCTTTATCGAACGCGCGGGCAAGGAGTACGGCAAGCTGTCGCCGACGCCAAAAGAGTACGACGCGTTTGTCGAGCAGATCAGTCATATGTGGGCCAGCCAACCGAATTGGACAGACGCGCAACTGGCGAGCATCAAGACGCCGATTCTGATTGCCGACGGCGACCATGACGAAGCGATCAAGCGCGAACATACCGAGTACATCGCGGCGACCATCCCCGGCGCCGGCCTGCTGATTCTGCCGAACACCAGCCACTTCGCGTTCCTGCAGGACCCTGCGTTGTTCAACGCAGCAGTGCTAGGGTTCCTCGACAGCAAGTAGCTGCGCTGATTCAGACCGCCGGCGCTTGGGTGACGATGTCTTCGACCTGCAACACCCGACCGTCCTCGGCCTGAATCTGCACCTTGCGCAGCGGCTTGAGCAAGCGGGCATCCAGCACACGGGCGCCCACCTCATCCGGCTCGGTGAACGCCTCGCCCCACTGCGCCAGGGTCACCAGCACGGGCATCAACGCGCGCCCCTTGTCAGTCAGTTGGTACTCGCTGCGTGCGCCAACTTCACTGGTTTGCAGCAAGCCTTGTTCGACCATGTCCTTGAGGCGAGTGGCGAGGATGTTTTTCGCCACGCCCAGGTGCTTCTGGAAATCACCGAAGCGCGTCACGCCGGCAAAGGCATCGCGAATGATCAGCAGCGTCCACCAGTCCCCCACCACATCCAGGGCGCGGGCGACGGGGCAGACATTTCCTTCCATACATTTGCGTTTCACGGTCGGGCCTCCAGAAAAATTCAGTTGCATTATAGGACCGATACGCTCAGGATAAAAACGGTTTCATTATTAAACCTAAATTCACAGCGTGGATCTCATCATGGATATTCGTGGAAAAGTGGTACTGGTCACCGGCGCCAATCGCGGCCTGGGCAAAGCATTTGTCACCGCGCTGCTGGAAGGCGGCGCCGCCAAGGTTTATGCCGGCGCAAGAAACCCAAGCAGTGTGAACATTCCCGGCAGTACGCCGATTGCCCTGGACATCACCGACCCCGCCAGCGTGCAGCGTGCCGCCGAGCAAGCCAGTGATGTCAGTGTGGTGATCAACAACGCCGGCTTCCTCAAGTACGGCTCGTTGCTGGCTGAGGACAGCGTCGAGAACCTGCAACAGCACTTGGACGTGAACACCTTCGGCACGCTGCGGGTCAGCCGCGCCTTTGCACCGATCCTGGCCAAACAAGGCGGCGGTGCGTTGATCAATGTGCTGTCGGTGCTGAGTTGGCTGAGCCCTCCGGGCGCCGGTGGCTACAGCACGTCCAAGTCCGCCCAGTGGGGCCTTACCAACGGCCTGCGCGGTGAGCTACGCGAACAAGGCACCCTGGTCATCGGCGTGCACCCGGCCTACATCGACACCGACATGGTTGCCGATGTAGAAGCGCCGAAGAGCACGCCGCAGGAAGTGGTTGCCCTCACCCTGCAAGCGCTGAGCGAGGACCGTGAAGAAGTATTGGTCAGCGACACGTCCCACGGAGTGAAGGCATCGCTGTCCAGCGACAGCCCGGTGTACCTCAACCGTTGATCAACGAAAAGTGCGTGCCGGTACCGGCGCGCACGCCCTCGCCCACGGCCAGCGCTACCGAGCCCGCAGCGAGGGACGTGTCACCACAGGCAAACACGCCAGGCACCGAGGTCTGGCGGGTTTCATTTGTGTGTACGTAAGGGCCACTCGGCCCCTCTGACAACTCGCACTCCAACTGTGCTGCCAGCGGGCTGATGCGGGTGCGTGACATCGTGAACACGCCATCAAGGTTGAACACCCTGCCGTCTTTCAACTCCAGATCGACACGCTCACCGCTGAGGCGCCGAACAGCACCGTTTTGCACACTCACGCCACGCCGATCCAACAGCGCCTGTTGTTGCGCATCCGGCGTGAATACACCGTTGGTAAACAAGGTGGTGGTGCCCCAATCCGGCAGCATCAAGGCGTGATGCATCGCCAAGGGTGATGTGGCCAGTACGCCGATGCGGCCCCTGTCCAACTCGTAGCCGTGGCAGTAAGGGCAATGAAACACCCGCGTGCCCCAGCGCTCTTGCAGGCCTTCGATGGCGGGCAATTCGTCCACCACGCCGGTGGCAAGGATCAGGCGACGGCCCTTGAACACCCCGTTGCATTGGGTGCGCACACTAAAACCGTCCAGTTGCCCACTCGCCTCCACGACGTTGTCCAGCACCCAGGTGACACTGGGGTATTCCATCAACTGGCTGCGGCCTTCGGCGGCGATGACCTCCGGTGCCTGGCCGTCCTGGCCGAGAAAGCCGTGGGAAGTGGCCGCAAAGCGGTTGCGGCGCTGCCCCGCATCAATCACCAGTACCTTGCGCCGTGCCCGTGCCAATTGCAGGCCCGCAGACAGGCCGGCATAGCTGCCGCCCACGATTATGACGTCATGCATCATGACAGTGACCCCGAATCAGGTGCACGCGGTTATCCGCGCGCTTTCACGACACACCATAAGTTACGTAAAAATACCGCGTCAAGAGTCTCGCAACTTCTTAGGTTACGAACGATACTTTCGACCGAATCGACTTGAGGTTTTTTGATGAGAAACGACACTCGCCTGTCGCGCATGCTGCATGTGCTGATCCACATGGGCCGCCACGAAGAGCGCGCCACGTCCGAGACCATCGCGCAGATGCTGGGCACCAACCCGGTGGTGGTACGACGCACACTTGGGCTGCTCAAGGAGAAAGGTTACGTGCGCTCGGAAAAGGGCCATCAAGGCGGCTGGAGCCTGGGCAAACCCCTGAGTGAGATCACCCTGCTGGATATTCACAACGCCTTGGGCACGCCGTCGATATTTGCCATCGGCCTGTCCACCGACCATCCGGAATGCCTGGTAGAGCAGGCGGTGAACGCGGCGCTCACTGATGCCTTCGAACAAGCCCAAGCGCTGTTGTTGAAGCGCCTGGGCAAGGTCACCCTGGCGCAATTGGCCGAAGATTTTGACGAGCGCTTTCGCGTGGCGATGTTGCCTTAGCGCTGTGCTGGAATCCGTATGTCGCCATCGCGGCACTGGGTTTTCACACTGCGCGGGCAGCCGGCGAACGCCAGGTCCTTGGTCAGGCACACCCGTACTTCCGAGAGCACCTTGCCTTTGCAGATTACCGCCAGCCCGTGGTTGCCCATGCGCGGGTTGCTCTCGCGAAACAGCGCTTCAATCTCACGGGCCTGCAAAGACGGCGGGGTATTGAACGGCTGCAGTTGCTGCGGAATCGTCACTACGCCCAGCGCCGCGTCAGTCTTCTCCAGATACGCCAAGGGCTCTAGCCCGCTGCAGGTGCCATGCTTGGCCCACTCGTGCTTGAGCAGCGAGCGCGTGGGGAACAACGCTGCGCCCTTGTCCATTTCTTCGCGATTAAGCTGCGACTGAGGTGAGCATGAAGCCGGCCATCCGCCCCGTGCGTATTGCGGCCACAAGCCATGCAGCACAAACCCATAGCCCTTGCCCGAACACTGCTCGTTGTTCGGGTGCGTCAGGCAAAAGGTCGGTGACCACGACAGCGACAACACATAAAAATCAAACTCTCCCGGTGTTCCTTGAGCGCGCGGAGCCGCCATTGCATTCGTGGCCAGTACCAGCCACAACGCCATCCAGTATTTCATCCGTGTATTCCTTGAAAAAGAAAAACCCTATCGCGTCTAACCCGGAACATTGGGGTTACGTTGTAGCACCTTGTCCAGGATTCGATCGGTCTTTAGCGCCTCGATCGCCAACGATGGATGCTCGGCCTCGCCACGGATATGGGCGTTCATCGCCAACACATGGTGCCACTGGATGTGCGCGTGGCAAGGCACCTCCACTACCTCGTTGGACTCGCCTTCAAGGCGTATGGGTTGGTCGTCGAAGACCGAGAACTGGATGCGCCCACGACTGCCGATCAACTCCACGTGGTCCTCGCGACGATCCGCGACAAAGTTCCAGCAGCCCATGCCCAGCGCACCGGAGGTGAAGGTCCAGCACGCTGTCACTGCGTCTTCTGCGGCATAGCGTCCGGCCTGGCGCGCGGTAAAGCCGGTGACTTCGACAATATCCCCGGCCAGGTACTGGAACAGGTCGAAGCCGTGGCTGGCCAGGTCGGCAAAGTATCCACCGCCAGCAATGGCCGGGTCGGTACGCCAGTTGGCGGCGCTGGCGTCATCAGCGCCTGCAGGCTTGCACAGGGTCCAGGTCAGTTGGCGCAGCTCGCCGATGCGCCCATCCCGCAGCCACTCACGCACTTGCTGAAAGCGTGGCAGGGAACGCCGGTAATAGGAGACGAACAGGTGCAAACCGGCACGCTCGAAGGTGCGCTGCATCAACGCGCTTTGCTCAGCGTTGAGCGACATGGGTTTCTCGACGCAGCAATGCTTGCCGGCCACCGCCACCATCAGGCTGTATTCTAGGTGGCTGTCGGGCGGCGTGGCGATGTATACCGCGTCCACCTCGGGGTCGTCGATCAGTGCCTGGGCGTCGGTGTAGAACCGGGCAATACCGTGGCGTGCCGCATAATCGCGCACCGCTTCCTCACGGCGCCCCATCACGGCCACCAGGGCCGAACCTGGCGCTTTGTAGAAAGCGGGTCCACTCTTCAATTCAGTGACACTGCCACAGCCAATCATGCCCCAACGTACGGTCGTCATCGATTTTCCTCGTCCGTTTTCATCAATCGGGCAGTATCCACATACCCACATCCCTGTGCCACAAACACTTAGCATGACAATTGCATTACACTTTTATGACATTCATCCAACTGCAGGGCACAGACGATGAAAATTCGGGCTACGGTCATTTGCGAACACGAGGGGCATATCCTCTTCGTGCGCAAGGCCAGATCAAAATGGGCGTTGCCAGGCGGCAAGGTCGAACGTGACGAGCGGCCGGTGGGCGCCGCCGAGCGGGAGCTGGAAGAAGAAACCGGGCTGAACGTGGACGGCTTGCTGTATTTGCAGGAACTGAAGGCCCGCGACACCGTTCACCATGTGTTTGAAGCCTCGGTGGTGAACATCGCGGATGCGCGACCGCGAAACGAGATCGTCGATTGCCAGTGGCAGGCTTATGGCGCGGTGGATCAACTGGACACCACCGATGCTACTCGGCATATCGTCAAATCGTTTCTGCGTCGGCTGTGAGTAAGGACACTCACCCGCACTGCTGCTAGTGGTAGCCCGCTTCAAGCGTGTCTCGCTCAAGTTCCTTTTGACGCTTCTGCTCACGTTGCGCCTCGAGCTTCTTGTCGCACTGCTGCTTGCCCTCTTCCACCGTCCCGGTATACGTACAGTCGGACATACCCTGGCCTCCCGTCAGGATCACGACTGCCACTACCAACGGAACCGCCACCACCATCACTGCAATATCCAGGGCACGTGAGGTGTGGACCTCGGTCTTGTACGGGTACCGTTGCCGCGGGTCCAGATCGAACGCGTGCAGGGTCGTCCACGCCGTGTACCGATACCCCTGCCCCTTGAATGGCTTACAGGCATCCACCGTCTGCACCGCGTAATAATCTCCTAGCCGAGGAGGCTGAGTCTGGCGCGCATTGAATCCGTCAAGCAACGCCTTGAGCTGCCCCTCTTCGGCCTGCCAGGCGGCTTCGCATTCTGGCTGGGTGACGTACAGTTTGCTGGTCTTGCTCACCGTATCCAGCCAGTGCTTGCCACCGACATACAGCCCCAGTACTCCACCATCCGGCGCGGCTTGCAGGTACAGCTCAAGCGCGCCGGTATAGAACCCACGGGTTTTGGTCAACGGTTCGAATTGTTCACTGCTCAACGGCTGGTAAAGGGTATAGCCATACACGTCGGGGCCCACGATCTCAGGCTGGGCCGGCGCGGTTGCGCACCCACTGAGTGACGATGTGATGATCGCCAGGCTCAACACACTGCACAGCAACCTTTGCATGAAACGCCCCAGGTCAGATGGGCGGCTGGACAGCCAGGCGCAAGATTGCGCCAAATCCCAGCCGCTGTTTCGGCCTATGCGGTCGAAACATTAATGCCCAACCATCTCTCAAGAACGCGGCTTGCTGCCTGCCGTCTCCATGAGCTTGTCCTTGCCTTTGGCTTGCCCGCGCAAATACAACGCATCCACCAGTTTTTGCCGATCTTCCTGGGGCAAGGTGCTGGCGAACTGCGCCAACGTCGAGTCCACCATGGCCCGCAACGCCACATCGGCTTCGCGGGCCTTGGCCAATTCGGTGACCAGCACTTCGCGGTCCAGGGTCGGTGCTTCCAATTGCTTGATCACCCCCATCCGCGCCTCGCGGCCGGCCATGATCAGCGGTTGGCTGTCGGCGCTGTTATGGCGCAGCAATTGGCGCAGTTCCTTGCGCCGCTCCGGCGGCAATTTGAACATGGCCTGGCGCAAACCGTGTTGGTTAACCACCGCTTCGGCAGGCTTGGCGCTGGCCATCCAGTGGTAGAGGCCGCCGGCAACCCCGCCGATCAAAAACACGTTGAGCAATACCGAGACAAGCAACCACGGTTTAAGGGATCTGACGGTCATTGCTCGGCTTCCTCGGCATTGACGGTGAAGACGACTTCCGCGTCGCCTTGGTCGAAGACACTGGGCAGCACTTCGGTTGACAGCATCGGCAGCGGCACGCTCATGGAAGCCACCAGCATGCCGGTGACAATCCCTGCAATGCCCACGCCCACCACGCTGGCGGGCGATAGCCAACCGGCGTAGCGGGCCCAGAACGACTTGGGTTGCGGGGCCGATTGACGAATCTGGCGGGCCAATTCGGGGTCGGCCAGCACCACTTGGTAACTGTCGAGTTGCGTATCGAGCCAGCCGGCCTCGTCCATGGCTGCACGGGCACTGGGATGGCCGCTGTCCAGCAAGGCCCGGGCCGAGCCTTGCTCTTGTGCGGGCCAGCGCTGCAAGTCGGCGCCGTAGGCGTCGGCCAAGTGAGCAAATCGTTCGGGTGTCATGGTTTTCCCCTTCCTGGGCGGGCAAGCCCGGGTGTGTCGGCAAGTTGGCTACGCAACTGGCGGCGAGCCCGCGACAGCAGGCTCTCCAGTGCCTCGACGCTGATATTCATCAGGGCCGCGGCGTCGATGTTCGACAGCTCCTGGTAATACTGCAGCACAATGGCTTCGCGCTGTCGCTCGGGCAAGGCCGCCAACGCTGCGGCCATGCGTGCAGTGCGGTCAGCGGTTTCCAGCTGTTCTTCCGGGGACGGCGAGTTGTCTGCCAGCTCCAGCGCCTGCTCGTCGTCCAACGGGCGCTCCTTGCGCCGGCGCAGACGGTCATGGCACAGGTTGAGCGCCACCCGATGCAACCAGGTGTCAAAGCGTGCCTCGCCGCTGCGCCAACTGGCCGCCTGGCGCCAGATGCGCAGGAAGCTTTCCTGGGCCACGTCCTTGGCCTCGTCGGCATCGCCCAGCATCCGACTGGCGAGCGCCAGCAGGCGCGGCAGTTTGCGCGTCACCATTTCGTTGACGGCTGCGGGTTCGTTGTTACCGATACGTGCCAGCAGCTCAACGTCCGGATCAGTGTCTTTCAATCGGGCAATTCTCGGTCCGGGGGCTAAGTCTCAGGTGTCAGCGGATCCAATGCCCTTCACGCCAGTACCAGTTGGGACCGCGTGATTCCCAGTGGCCAGGCTCCCAACGTGCATTGTGCATCACCGGCTGCCAGTGGCCGGGCACCCAGGCATAGGCACCACGCTCCCACTGCCAGTGGCCACGGTCCCAGGCGTAACCGGGACGTTGCGCGGGGATCACTTCGACACGCTCCGCCGGCGGCGCCTGGCGAATGATGACTTCAGTCTCGGCAAAGCTTGGCGTACTCACAAACGCGGCAAGGACCAGTGGGGCAAGCAAGGCAAAACGCATTTTGGCCAGGGGTCTCATGGCAACTCCTTCATGCAACGAACGAAAGTGCAGGTTGCTGATGGGTTGAACGGCGAGTGCTGAAAAAATCCGTCGCGCAATACGTGGATTTTTTTCAGGGCTGTGGTCGAGGGCAGTATTGCCCAGGGGATGGCAGGACTTGATGAAATGTTTGAAAGCCACGCGACGGATTTACCCGTGCGGCTACGTTGAAGGTGTAACGCAGGTAAACCCAAGAGGAAACATCATGTACCGCCGACTTTCCATGCTGGTTGCCGCACTGCTGATCGTCAGCCTCAGCGGCTGCATTATCCTGCCGGAACACCGCCATTGCTGCTGGCGTTATTACGGCGCGAACGACACCCCCACCCACATGGCCAACAGTTAACCGACCGCCGCAAAACCTCGGCGCCCGGCCTTGATCTCGGTACGCAGTTCACCGATAAGGTTTGAGATGGAACGGATACTGTCCAAACCCTCGGGAGACACACGGGTCAGCAGCAGGTCGACACGACCCGATTCCGGTTCGAAGATGCTGATGCGCAGCGAACCATCGATGTTCTGCGTGCAATCGCAGGCCAATGGCAGAAAACCCGAAGCCATGATGCGACTGAATTCGGCGATTGAAATCATGCTCCGCACCCTCCCCCGGGCTCCACCCAGTCGTTGTGATGCAAGCAGAGTAGATCAGGTTTCAGGGGCAATCTAGCCAATCGTTCAAAAGTGCCAATCACGCCTCATTTTGCCCCAAAACCGCCGAAACACTGGCGCCAAAAAAGCCTTTGGGCAACCTCTTGTCTGTCCGCTGGGGGAAGACTTGACTCCTGGCTCAGATCACAAGACGCTCTGGCTTTTGGCCACTCCGTGAGCATCGCCCATGAGCATCGAACCTCCGAGCCAGCCCGACAGCGACGTGTACAAGACCTTGCTGGAATCGACCAAGGCCATCCCCTGGCGCATCGATTGGCAAACCATGACCTTCAGCTATATCGGCCCGCAAATCGAGATGCTGCTGGGCTGGACGCCACAAAGCTGGATCAGTGTGGACGACTGGGTCGAACGCATGCACCCGGATGACCGTGAATACGTGGTGAATTTCTGCGTGTCCCAATCCCGTGCCGGAGTGGATCACGAGGCAGACTATCGCGCATTGACGGTGAATGGCGACTACGTGTGGATCCGCGATGTGGTGCATGTGGTGCGCAAGGACGGCGAAGTCGAGGCACTGATCGGATTCATGTTCGATATCAGCGAACGCAAGAAGACCGAGGAGCACCTGGTGCGTTTGCAAAAGCAACTTGAAGAATATTCCTACCAGGACGGCCTCACCGGCATCGCCAACCGGCGCATGTTCGACACCGTGCTGGAACGAGAATGGGCAAGCGCCCAGCGTAGCCAGTTACCGTTATCGCTGATCATCCTCGATATCGACTTTTTCAAGCAGTACAACGACCACTACGGCCACATCAAAGGTGACGAATGCCTACGCCAAGTGGCGAACACGCTGTCGAAGGCGGCCAACCGGCCACGGGATTTCATTGCACGTATCGGCGGCGAAGAATTCGTCTGGTTGCTCCCGGAGACTGACGCGGCATCGGCCAGGCAAGTGGCACAGCGATGTCTGCACCTGGTGCGCCAACAGCAGATCGAACACGGTTTTTCGCCGGTATCGAACCTGTTGACCCTGAGCTTGGGCGTCGGTACCCGAATCGTCCTGCCGGATAGCCCAACCCTGGGGTTTGTCGAAGAAGTCGACAAATTGCTGTACCTGGCCAAGCGCAATGGGCGGATGCGCGCGGAGTATGCCGAGGGCTAACTTTGACGCAAAGGTCAAATAACAGGCAAAAAAAATCCCAAGTAGCTGATGGAAACTTGGGATTTAAAAATGCATAAACCGTGGGAGGTGAACGCCCGGCAATAATAACGATTGTAAAAAGCCGTAACAAGACTATTTCATTCCTTTCGTCGGATTAAAACAGTCGTAAGTCATTCAATAACCACATATTTTTTAAGGTGGCGGAGAATATAAGTGCCACTTTTTGGTGCAACTATCGCCGTTATTTCCACTAATAAAAAGTGGTTATTGGTTTGCACTTTCCGCACTGTAATCATTTGAACCCTCGCACACCCTGCGAATTTCCGGGTTATTCGACCGCACCGAACGCGCCACGCTTTCCACTTGCCTACACAGTGCCAAGCGCTGGTTAGCCTCCTCACGCTCGCGGTCCACTTGGGCGTTGAACCGCACAAAATAAATCCCCAGCAAAACCGCAGCGCACAGCACGCCGACCACAAAGTAGCGAAAGCTGTTGGACGACGAGTCGTTTGGGGGGTGCATGATCCTGGGGCGCCCTGCTCTATCTGCGATGAAGCGCGCAATTGTATGCAAATTGAAACACAGTGATTGTCGTGGTTTTGTAAAAACCCGGACTACAACGTCTCCCCATGTTGCTGGCGTCGGAACTGCCCCGGCGCCAGGCCATGAGCCTTGCGGAAGCACCGAGAAAAGTAGGCCTCATCGGTGAAGCCGCAACGGTGGGCGATAGCGCCGATCATCTGCGTACTGTTGAGCAACAAGGTGCGCGCCAGTTGCATGCGGCGGTCAAGCACCAGCTGGGAGAAGGGTTTGCCGGTTTCCTTGCGCAGCAGGTGGGTCAGGTAGTTCGGCGAGAGAAACGCAGCGGCAGCGGTGTCGGTGAGGTTAAGGCTCGGCTCATGCAGATGCTCGCGGATGTAACCCTGCACCCGCGCCAGGGCATCCTTGCGCCCGCGTCGCGTGGCGTTATTGGCGGCAAAGGCCTGCAACGGCTCGGCGTATTGCTCACACACCAGGCCGATCAATTGGAACAGGTAGCCCTTGAGACGTTCGCGAGCGCCGAAGGTCCGCTGAGCGTCGAGGCTGCGCATGTGGGTGAGCCAGGTTTGCACCTCTGTGAAGGCCGCGTCGTCAAGGATGAAATCCAACTGTTCCTGGAAGCGAAACGGCGACAACTCCGGGGCCTGGCCGATGGGAATATCTTCCAGGTCCAACGGATCGCAGGTCAGTTGCGGCAGGAAAAACGCCTGGCTGAAATTGATCAGCATGAACTCACCATCCTCGGGATGGGGAATCACATGCAGGCGATGGGGCAGGATAAACGCCAGGGCCTTGCGCGGAAACGGGCGTACCGCGCCGCCAATATGTTGCACGGTGTCGCCGCCGAGGTTGATCTGGATCTGGAAGTACTCATGGCGATGGGGACTGGTCAGCGCCGCCCGCCCGCGTTTATCGCGGATGTAAAAGTCGGGGCGGTCGCTGCGTTGTTCCATGCCGTAAGTGGTGACGCGGGTGCCTGGCATAACGGTCTCTCGGGTGGCCTGGGCACCACTGTAGCCTCAACCCCGGCCGAGGGTGAAACGCAACTCGCCAATGCCGTCGATGCCGGCGGTGACTTCATCACCCGGCTGCAACGCACCGACGCCCGCTGGCGTACCGGTGAAGATCAGGTCGCCGGCCTTGAGGGCGACGGACTTGGAGGCATGGCTGATCACTTCGCTGACCGACCAGATCTGGTCCGCCAGATCGCCCAACTGGCGCTGCTCGCCGTTCACGTTGAGCCAGATTTTCCCGCTGGATGGGTGCCCTACTGCGCTGACCGGTTGCAACGGAATGCTGGGTGCAGACTCATCAAACGCCTTGGCCCATTCCCACGGACGTGAGAGCTTTTTCGCCTGGGCTTGCAGGTCGCGGCGCGTCAGGTCGATACCGACGCCATACCCCCATATGTGGGAAAACGCCTGTCCCGGGCTGATATCCACCCCATCCTTGCCGATGGCCACTACCAGTTCCACTTCATGGTGCAAGTCGCTGGTCAGTGGCGGGTAGGCGATCACACCTTGCGCCGGTACGACTGCGTCCGCCGGTTTCATAAAGAAGAATGGCGGTTCACGATCCGGGTCATGCCCCATTTCCCGGGCGTGTTCGCTGTAGTTGCGGCCCACACAGAACACGCGACGCAATGGGAAACGTGCATCGCTGCCCTTCACGGCAATGGATGGAATGTGCGCGGGGGTGATTACGTAGTCAGTCATGGCCTGTGCCTCTTCGTTTACCTGGCGCCAGTATGGCGAGTGGCGCTGGCGCGAAGTTGGACAGGCTTACGCAGATTTTGCACTGGCCGGTGCAAAGCGCTCCGGCTATTTGCGCGCAACCTTGTAGCGCACGCAATCCTGGTAGAAACCCTGGCGGATCGCTTCGGGCTTAAGCCGTGAACGGCTGTCGTAGGTCTGTTCGGTGATGCCCATGGCCATCATGCGCATCCACGATTTGTTGAACTTCATGGTCTGGATCTTCTGTCGCGCCGCGTACAGCGACACGCCCGACAGCTTGAGTTCCTGGGCCCTGGCCGCCGTGCCCGCGCCCCAGCTGCACATGTACTTGTCACCCTCGCGCAGCTCCCGTGCCTGCACGGCAGCCGCGCCGCCAGCCAGGGAGCAGGCGATCAGCATGATTCCAACATTGCGCATTTGCATCCCCACCTAACCACCTGAAAATAAAAGCGATTCTGGCGAGGATTTTGTTACAAAGGGGCCATTAAATTGCCTTACTACCACTGATAGGTCGCACTCGCCTGCACCGTGCGCTGTGAGCCATACCAGCACCACGAGTAGGAATAGCAGGACGCAACGTACTCTTTATTCGCCAGGTTGGTGGCGTTAAGGGCCAGGCGCAGGTTGTCCTTGAGGCTGGTGATATTCGGGATGTCGTAGTGCACCGCCGCGTCGAACAACGTGTAGCCCGGCACTTTCAAGGTGTTGGCGGTATCGCCCCACGACGAACCGATATACCGCGCACCGGCACCGACACCAAAGCCCTTGAGGTTGCCATCGTGGAAGGTGTAGTCGGCCCAGGCCGACGCGGTGTGACGAGGCACGGCGTAGGTCGTGGTGCCTTGCGCTGAAAGCACCGGGCCGACGCCGACGTCACCGATGGGCGCATAACGCACGGTGTTGTTGGACTTGCTGATGCGGTTATCCAGGTAGGCATAGGCAGCCGTGATATCCAAATTGTCGTTGAGGCTGGCCTTGCCTTCCAGCTCGAAGCCACGGGATTGCACTTCGCCATCCTGACTTTGGCAACGACCGCTTCCACACAGGTGGGTAGGGTCCGGGTCGGTGGTCAGTACGTTGGTCTGGCGCAGGTCGAAGATCGCGGCGGTAATAAAGCTGTTGCTGCCCGGCGGCTGGTACTTGATGCCAATTTCGTACTGCTTGCCTTCGGTTGGCTTGAACACTGAACCGCCAAAGCCAGTGCCTGACT
Source organism: Pseudomonas sp. PGPPP1 (assembly GCF_002255865.1). Classification (NCBI taxonomy): domain Bacteria; kingdom Pseudomonadati; phylum Pseudomonadota; class Gammaproteobacteria; order Pseudomonadales; family Pseudomonadaceae; genus Pseudomonas; species Pseudomonas sp. PGPPP1. The sequence goes on from NZ_NKIG01000002.1 coordinate 197,045, forward strand.
GCGGGTTGAAAGACTCGGAGTAGCTGGCATACGGCGCGAGGCCATTATCGAACAGATAGACCAGGCCAATGCGCCCTGTAAAGGCCTTGCTGTCCAGGGAAGACTTGCTCTTGGCTCCGGTGCGGATAGTCTGCGTGCTGCTATCGGTGCTGGCCCAGTCATACCGACCGCCGAGCAACAGCACCCACTTGTCCCACTTCATCTGCTCTTGCAGGTACACACCGGTCTGTTCGCTGCGAGACGTGCCATCAGTGGTGTACGCCGGCACCGGCACAGCGGCGCCATACACCGGATCGAAAATATCCAGGGTTGGCCCGGCCTTGTACACACCGGAGCCCGACAGCGTGTCGGTGTTGGTGTACTGATAGTCGAGCCCCATCAGCAACGTGTGCTGCAACGGGCCCGTATCGAATTTTGCCTGCACCTGGTTATCGAGGGTGTAGGCATCCATGTCGACATCGGTGGCGATAGTCGAGCGCTGGATGGTGCGGTAGTCCGGCATCAGGATGTTGCTGTAAAGGCTGCGGTACTGCCCTTCGCTGCGCAGGTAGCGCGCATTTTGTCGCACGGTCCAGACGTCGTCGAAGTGATGTTCAAAGGCATAGCCGATGGAGTAATACTCGCGATCACTCTTCTCGAAGTTCTTCTCGCCATCATAGAAATCCACATCGATGCTACGCCCGGTCGGGCTGTGCAGCACCGAGCCCCAGGCCGGCACCGAACCGTAGGACGCGCCCTTGGGGTCCTTCTGGAAATGCCCCAGCAGGGTCAGCGAAGTGGCGTCATCCGGGCGCCAGGTAAACGCGGTGGACAGCGACTGGCGACGCGTCTCGGTGTGTTCCACCTGGCCATCGGCATCATCGAAAAGTCCGGCAACCCGGTAGGAATACACACCCTGATCGTCAATCGGCCCGCTCAGGTCGAAGGTGGTGCGCTTCTTGTCGAAGGTGCCGTATTCCACGCCAATCTCGTGGAACGGCGTATCCAACGGGCGCTTGCTGACCATGTTGATCACACCGCTGGGCGTGCCCTGCCCGTACAACACCGACGCCGGGCCGCGCAGTACTTCGACACGTTCCAGGTCAAAGGCATCCTTTTGCGGCAAGGCATCACGACTCGATGGCATGCGCAGGCCATCGAGGTAAGTGGCCGGGGAGAAACCACGGATGGTCAATTGGTCGAGACGCGATGCGGTGGCGCCACGGGTCTCCGGGACCACCGCGGCGCTGTAGCGAAGGATCTGGTTGAGGCTTTCGGCGTTCTGCGCGCGCATCTGGTCTTTGGTGACAATGGAGATCGACTGAGGCGTTTCGATGATCGGGGTATCGGTCTTGGTGCCCGACAAGCTGCGGGTAGCCACATAACCAGACACTGGCCCGGTCGGGCTCTCGGCCTGGTAGGCGCCGCTGATGGTGGTGGCCTGCAACTCCATGGCACTGCCGTTATCCGGGATGGGCTCCAGGCGATAGCGGTCGGCGGAGATCTTCAAGGCCTGCAACCCGCTGCCGGCCAGCAGTTGGTTCAATGCTACGTCGGTGCCGTACTGCCCGTTCAAGCCAGTGCTGTGTTTGCCACGGGTCAGGCTTGCGTCGAAGGCCAATACCAACCCTGCCTGTTCCGCCAGGCTGTTGAGGGCCTGGCTCAAGTCACCGGCAGGGATCGAGAAGCTGCGCACCGCACTGCTGCGTTCTTCGGCGAAGGAGGACTGTACGTTCAACAGCGGCACAGCAGCAAAAGCCATCGCCACTGACAAGGCCAGTGGGTGCAAGGGACGAGCAAGGCGCGACATGGGAAATCCTGCGAAATGGGGGTTTTATTAACCATGACGGCCAGGTCTGAAAATCGGGTAAGAATGAGAGCGATTTTTATTTGAGAGGTTCTGCTGCAATCAGCGGGATCGCTTTTTCATGTAGCCCTTTGAGGGGATTGTTTACGGCTTTTTACCGTCTCCGGTGAGCCGTTTCTGATTTTTCCAACCGTTCATCCAACCGCTATTTGCTGCGGCATTCTCCGACGCCTTGCCCTCTGCCGAGCCGTCACGGATGACCAGCGCCTCCCACATTGCCCATATCGAATTTGAACTCGATGGTTTTCATCAGAGCCTGGCGATCTATCGCCAGCAGATGAACGCCTGGTATTCGCGTGCCTTGGATTCGGTGGGCCATGCGGCGGATACGCCGTCGTTGCTGGGGATGGATAGGGTGTTACGGGTGGGGGATTCGCAGCGGTCGGTGAGCATGAATGACCCAGATTTCAAGTTCGAGTCAGCGTATGACGTGCCGATCGGCGAGATACAGCCAGGTAAAAGACGCTACCTAAGCCTTGAGGGAATAGTCCCCAATAACAAGACGTCCCCTTCGGGGAGGCAAATGGGCAGAACACAAAGTGAATACAATGAGGCTACCCATTTCAATAAAAGGGAGCCAAACAAATGAAAATAATTTGCACCCCACTCACTGTGGAGGCCATGCGTTTATTAGATATGGACGAATGCCCAGACTCTTTGCTCGAAAGCATCTCACTCAACCAGGAAGAGTACGAAATACTTCTGGAGTCAGGCGCACTGGAAGCTATCAACAATTCACTTGGAAAAATAATAGACAACTATGAAGACGAGGCCATCAGCACCGCTGACGAGCTCGACAAAACCCTAGCGCTACTCGAAGAGCGCCTGACACCTGAAAACGCTTCGGTAATACAAAAATTGATCCACTTAAACGCCCTTGCGATCAAAAAACGTACGGGCCTCTTCTTCTTCTAGCCTGCTAAAAAGCCGAATGGTAGCCCCTCACCCCCACGCCACCACCAACAACCCCACCCCCAATACCAAACACAACGGCGAATAAAAATACGTATCCAACCTCGCAAATCGCGACCCACCCACTTTCTTGAAAAACCCCACCAACTCCGAATCCCCAATCGCCCGTGCAAACATCACCACCGCAATCGCGCTGATACCCCACTGCAACGCGCCATGGGACACCGCCGAAAAATATAGCCCGGCTCGCAGGCATACCATCAAGGCAATTGCCACCAGCCCCAACGCCACCAAGAATGTACCCAGTGCAGAAGGTTTGAATGCGGGGCGTGGACCGCTGGCGAACTCGCCTGGGAGCTGGGGAATGACCGCCTGGAAGCCAAGTTTGCCGCCGGCCGCCCAGTACAAGTGCACCATGCTGATGCAGGTAAAAACCCCGACGATCCATCGTGCGATGACAAAGCTCATGGCCGACTCTCCCTGAAAATGTGGAAATGAGCATAGTCGCCCAGTGATTTTTTGCAGGCATTTCGTCGGCGGCTGGTGGTAAAGTGCCGCCCCATGAAATTCGCCCGTGCCGATCGCTCGCTCGTTGCCTGGATGCTCTATTGCTGCGTCCTGTTTAATGCGTTCGCCTGCAGTATTGGTCATGGGCAGATGGTGGGGATGCAGCTCAATGGCATCGGCGGTCAGTTCTGTACGGTCGACCCGCGAACCCAAGCGCCCAAGCCGCCCAACTCCATCGATGAAAGCCTGCCGACGCTGTCCAAGGCCTTCGGTTGCCCGTTGTGCTCCACGGGGGGCATGGGCCCGGCACTCAATTCCAGCCTGAATGTCGCGGTATTACCGCAACCTCACGCGCCACCGCTGGCGATCATCGCCACCGCCGACATCCCTGCTCGCTTCACCTGGCCCACGGCTCATCCGCGCGCGCCGCCTGCTGTCGCCTGATTCCTTCGCTCCCTGATCTGCACTGACCCGCGTTTCCATTGGGGAATACGCGTGGCTGTGTGTTGTTTTCAAGCCAAGTTTTTCAGGATTCAACCATGAAACATCTACCCCTGTTGGCGGGCCTGTTCGGCTGCCTGCCTGTGTGCGCCTGGTCCATCGAGCTGGCCCCGACCACCATTGATGGCGAGCAAACCGCCGAGCCCGGCCTGACCCTGGATCAATCCAGCGGCGCGGCGTCGCGGCTGGGACTGAGCGTGCGAGAGACACCTGCATCGGTGGCCATCGCCAACCGCAACGATATCGAGCGCCACGGCGCCAAGACGTTCCGCGATGCCGCCAACACCCTGCCCGGCGTCAACGCCAGTGCACCGCCGGGGTTTGGCGGGTTTGTGTCTTACCGTGGATTTACCAGCAGCCAGATCACCCAGATGTTCAACGGCATCAACGTGGCCACTGGCCTGGCGCGGCCGGTGGATGCGTGGATCTATGATCGGGTGGAACTGGTAGGCGGACCCTCTTCGCTGATCAACGGCGCCGGCTCCGTGGGCGGCTCGCTCAACTACGTGACCAAGCTCGCCACCCGCGAGGAGCAGGCCGCCGAAGGCCAGCTCACCTATGGCAGCTATGACACGGCCGGCGCGGCCTTCGGCGTCAATCACGCCCTGACCGAGCCCGGTGCCGAAGTGCAGCATTACGCGCGCCTGGATGTGAGCCGCAACACCAACCACAGCTATATCGAGCGCGACCAGCGCGAGGCCTGGAGCCTGGCGTTTTCCCTGCTCAGCGACCTCACTCCCAACCTTTCCCACACCCTGGCGCTGGAATACCAGGACGAGCATGAAGACAGCCCCTACTGGGGCACGCCGGTGCTCAACCCAAAGGCCGGTGAGTTGAAAATCGACAAGCACAACCGCTTCAACAACTACAACGTCGCCGATGGCCGTTACGAACAGCGCACGATCTGGGCGCGGTCGATCATCGACTACCGCATCAATGACAACACGACCCTGAAAAATACGCTCTACCACCTGGATAGCCAGCGCGACTATCGCAACCTGGAAACCTACCAGTACAACGCCGATAACAGCGCGGTGAACCGTTCCACTGCCTACCAAGTGCGTCATCAAGGCGTACAAAACGGCAATCAGTTCGAACTGCGCCACGACGATAGCCTATTCGGGCTGTCGACCACCTGGTCCGGCGGTTTTGAGTACAAGGTCAACAGCACGACAAACAGCCCTTTGAACGTGTCAGGAAACAGCAGCGTGGATCCGAACCACTACGACCCTGGCTACTTCTATGGCATCCCGGGCACCAAACCAGGCTTCGTCAAGGACAAGACCAACGAGGTCACCACCAGGGCGTTGTTCGTTGAAAACCGCCTGGGCCTCACCGATAAACTGTCGCTGCTCACCGGTCTGCGTTACGACGCCATCGACCTGGATGTCACCAACCATCGTGCGGTAACGGCTACTAATCCACGGCACTTCGAACGCAGTTGGGAGCCGTTGACCGGGCGCGTGGGCCTGACCTACCAGTTCATTCCTTCGGCTAACGTGTATGTGCAATACAGCACCGCCGCCGAGCAACCGAACACCACCACACAGGTATTCGATGTATCCACTGGCAAGCAGTGGGAAGTGGGCAGCAAGTTCGATTATCTGGACGGTCGCGGCTCAGCCACCGTGGCGGCCTACAAGATCGAGCGCAAAGACTTTGCCGTCACCGATCCACAAGACCCCACCAATAGCATCCCGGTGGGTGCGCAATCCTCCAAAGGCATCGAGTTGGCGAGCTCCCTGCGCATTACGCCCAAGTTGCTGGCAGAAGGTAACTTCGCTTGGGTGGACGCCGAGTACGATGACTTCAACGAGAAAACCGCCAGTGGTGCGGTGGTTTCACGCAAGGGCAATACACCGACCAACGTACCCAAGCGTGTAGGCAACCTGTGGCTGACCTATGACTTTGCCGAAGACTGGCAAGGCGGCGTGGATGCGCGGTATGTGGCCGAGGTGTATGCAGACAACGCCAATACCCAGACGGTACCCGCGTACACGTTGTTCGGGACGTTCCTGCGGTACAAGGTGGACGCGCACACTTCCGTCACCGGTCGGGTACGTAATTTGACGAATGAGGTGTATGCCGAGTTTGCCCATGTGTCACCGGCTTACTACCTGGGATCGCCGCGAACCTTTGAATTGGCGGTAAACACCAGGTTCTAAACCTGAAATACAATTGAAAATGTGGGAGCGAGCTTGCTCGCGAATGCGGTGGATCAGTTAATGAACTTGTATCTGGCACACCGTATTCGCGAGCAAGCCCGCTCCCACATTTTGATCTCCATTCTGCTTTTAGACTGGGGTTATTTAAGGCTGGCCTCAACCTTCTGCGCCACATCCTCTGGCAACCATGCCTTCCACACTTCGGGGTGCTCTTTCAAGAACGCCTGGGCCACTTCCCGCGGCGCGGTGTGATTCTCGCTCATGGTCGCCAAGGCCTCGTTCAGCGGCTCGATAGGAAATTCGACCTTCTCGAAGAACTGCGCAATCTGCGGATGCGCCTGCTGGAACGGCGTTGACACACCGATGCTCAACTTGGACGCCAACGACCGCGTAGGCTTCGGATCCGGATTGTCCGCATCCGTCAGCGTCTTCCAGGCCTCGGCATCGAACGGCGGCTCCTCCAGCTGGATCAGCTTATAGCGCCCCATCAACGGCGTCGGCGACCAATAATAGAACAGCACCGGCTTGCCCCGGCGGATCGATGAGGCGATCTCGGCGTCCAGTGCCGCACCCGAGCCACTGCGGAAGTTCACGTAGCTGTCGTCCAGCCCATAGGCCTTGAGTTTCTGCTTGTTGACCACTTCCGAGGTCCAGCCGATGGGGCTGTTGAGGAAGCGCCCTTTGCTGGGGGCTTCGGGGTCCTTGAACACGTCCTTGTAGCGTGCCAGGTCCTTTACACTCTTGAGGTCCGGCGCCAGCGGCTTGATACCTTTGGCGGGGTCGCCCTTGACCACGTACTCCGGCACCCACCAGCCTTCGGTGGCCCCCTTGACCGTATCACCCAGGCCCACCACTTTGCCTTCGGCCTCGGCCTTGACCCACACAGGGCTGCGCCCCGCCCACTCTTCGCCGATCACCTGGATGTCGTTCTTGGCCAAGGCGGTTTCCAGGGTGATGGTAGTACCAGGCAAGGTGTCGGTGGGCAGGTCGTAGCCTTTCTCGACAATGACTCGCAGTACTTCAGTGATCAGGCTGCCGCTTTCCCAGTTCAAGTCGGCAAAGTGCACCGGGGTTTCGGCGGCCAAAACCGACGGCGCAGCCATCGACAGACTCAAGGTCGTCAGGGATGCGGCCAACAGCGTTTTAAATCCTTTCATGCCTTAGCACCTCGCGATATCGCAGCCAATAGCGAACGGCTTTGCTGCGGATGCGCGAAGCCTCTGAATAGTTAAGTCAACTCAACTGTAGTAGAGGTTCCGGGCGCTAAAGCTTAAACAGCGTGTTTATGACTCACTCACTGGCCTTGAATGTCACCAGTTCACCCTTGCGCCACTTGGCAGCCTTGCCGGTCACGGTCTTCAGGGTTTTGGTCAGGCCTTCCTGCAGTTGCTCGTTGGCGGCGAACACCAGCATGACGCTGTGGCCTTCCTTGAACACAATGCCCTGGCCTTCGGCGGAAGAAACAAAGGCATAGTCGCCCAGGCCATACACCGTCAACTTGATGTCGCGGAACTTCAACTCGAACTTGCCACCTTCACGGCTGGGCAATACCGCTGCGCGGAAATGGTCGCCCACTTTGAGTTCCAGGCGCGGCTTGTCATCCACCACCATCGCCGTTTCGGTGTCGATTTCGGCAATGTAGATGCCTTCCGGCGTCTGTTCGGTGATGTATACGAAACGGGATTGAAACTGCTTGACCAACTTTGCGCGCAAATCGCCCAGCACGAACAGCGCGTGCATATCCAGATTACTGACTGCCAAGGAAACGCTCCCACATCGAAAAGAGCGCCGTCCGCCGGAGCGGGCAGCACAAAAAAACGGCCGTTACGGCACGATCACACAACACATTCATTGAAAAAAACTGAAGAAGATTCGCTGTAGCGCCATAAGACTAGTACAGACGTACACGATGGGCCTTGTGCAAGGTCATCAGGCATCACAGGAGATCACAGGTTCAACGGCCCGAGAACACGGGTCGACCAACTTCAGAGAATAACCCAATTAAAAACGCAGTTTTCCGACATCGAATACAAAACACACACCTGAACATGGAACCAGGCACCGGCGGCTGACAACAATACTAAAACAGCAACACGGAACAACACCACCCAAAACGCAGCCGTTGAGTCAACCGGATTGATCGACAGGAGCAGGCTATGCAACAACCCCCCTACAACGCCATGTCCTCCCACACTCGTTCAGCATGCCAGGACGAGGCCCAATACTACCGCTTGCGCGGCTACGACGGGTACCTGGATTCGGTTCTTTACCAAGTCGTACCTGCCGGTAGAAACTTTTTCCACATTCGCGAAGTGCTCAGCGGCCGCGTCAAAGGCTTTCGCACCGACCATATCCAGGCTTGCGAACTGGCAAAAAAACTCGAAGCTCGCCTGCATGCGCACCCCGGAGGAATCGTTTCGTCACCTGCATGACTTTACTGCGCCGCAGGCCCCCAACAACTGCCATACTGGCCCGTCCACCGAAATGTGTGCCCTGCGGGCCAGGTTTCACCAGTGCAGTTATCTCCAAGGGAAGGCTCTACGTGACGGAATTTGATATTGGCGAATTTTTTATCCATGGCGGCGTAAGAGAAGTAGACGGTGAATTTCAGGCGGTGATCGTGATGCGGGCCAAGCCACCGCTGAAAACCGTTACAACGCACCAAGTGGAAAAAGATCGCTGGTTCAAAACCGCCGATGCCGCAGCAGTCGCCGGCAAAGACGCTGCGCAGGCGCTGAAAACCGCCGTGGACGCCGGAGCATTGAATTCCTGATCCAATCGAACTCTGCCGCGTCGCTATCCTCCCATGCATAACGACCACCCTGCATGGAGAACGATATGGACGCGCCAATCCCCACCCTCGAAACCCTGTTTGCACAACTAGGCCTGGACTCCTCCCCTGAAGCCATCGACGCTTTTATCGTCGCGCATCCGCTGCCTGAGGACGTGAAGCTGATTGATGCGCCCTTTTGGTCCGCCCAACAGGCGCAGTTTCTCAAGGAAGAACTACGCGAAGATGCCGACTGGGCGATTGCCGTGGATGAGTTGAACCAGCGCCTGCATCAACCGCACTAAGCCCCACTCAATGCAGGCTGTCTGATTGCTCCAGGCGTAACAGCGCTTGCCAGGCAGCCCTGCACTCTTCAGCCTCATCACGGCTGGCAAACGCGGTACCGCGCTGCTCACCATTAAGCAGCACCACCCAGCAGGCCTTCTGGCCGAGCGCTCGCAAGGTTTGCGGTACGCCACTGCCAATCATCACGGCGACATCGACTTTGTTTTGCATGGAGCTTCTCCGCAGCATTAGTTAGCTGGCTAACAATGTTGGCCATGCTACGGCTTTCATCAAGTAGGAAAAAGCTATCCACGGAATAGCTCCATTGCATAAACAGCAATAATCCCTAAGCCCCTTCGGGTTTGTAGCCCAGGCGCAGCCCACCCCAATGCCGCCCCCCAACCATGATCGGTACCGACAAGTCGTGCATCAGCTCACCGGTATCGCGCGTGTAGGTCTGCAGCAATACGGCCTGCTGATGGCTGCCACAGCGAATTCCGGTACGGTCTTCAAACTTGCGCTTGGTACGGTTTTGTACCGCGTCCACCTGCACATCGCCGGTCAGTGCCTGGGAAAACGCCTTGTTGTGGGTCGGCACGTAGCCTTGGGGCGTGCACGCGATAGCGAATACCAGCCCTTCATGGCGGGGCAATAACGCCTCCTGAATGGCCGGCAACACCTGGTCGGTGTAACCATCGAATCGCGTGTGAAACTTGCTCGGGCGGGTATTCGGGATCGGCGTGTAGCTGCGGTCGAACAGATCGTCCAGGCTGATGCGGTTCTGCTGTATATCAGCCTCGAATTGGGCACTGATCCGGCCAGCGCCTTCGCGGGCCAGGTCATAGACGCGCTGGTGATAGTCGTCCAGCCCTACTTCCGCCAACCGTTCGCTGATGGTTTCGGCCTGCCCTTCCATCTGTACAGCGGCATCGGCCAGTTGGCGGGTTTGCTGGTCGCTTATCGCCAGGTCGCTGCGCATTTGCTCCACGGCATGGAACAAGCTGTCGAGCTGGATGCGATTGGTGTCGGTGCCCTGGGCGATCTCGTTGACTTGGCCCTCCACATCTGCAGCCAGGCTGGCGATGCTTTGCAACTGCTCCCCGGCGTGCTCCACCTGCTCCACGCCGGTGTGCAGGTCCGCCGAGAGCTGACGAATCTGTTCGACCACCTGAGCGGTACGTTGCTGGATATCCGCCACCATCACCCCGACCTCATCGGTGGCCGTCGCCGTGCGGCCCGCCAACCCGCGCACCTCATCGGCGACCACGGCAAAGCCGCGACCATGCTCGCCGGCCCGCGCCGCTTCAATCGCCGCGTTGAGTGCCAACAGGTTGGTCTGACTGGCAATCGACTGGATCACCAAGGTCACTCGCTGGATTTCTTCACTGCGCTGGCTCAAGGCCTCAATCAGCTCACGGCTGGCATTAGCGCGCTGGCTGAGTTGATGCATCTGCGTGATCGACTGGGCCAGCACTTCACGGCCTTCGGTGCTGCGTTGATGGGCCTGACTGGCTGCGGCCAAGGCTTCGCGACTGAGTTGGGAAGTGATTTTTTCAGTGCCAATCATCACTTCTGCACTGCTGACAATCTGCTTGGCCGCGCTTAATTGCGACTGCAAGCGGGCAGCCAGTTGCTTGACCGAATAGGCCACGCCGGCAGCGGACAGCGCGTTATGGCTGGTGGTGCGGGACAAGTCACGGGTGAGCTCGCCAATGGCGTCAGCGCCTGACGAGGGCGCAACAACCGGCGTGTAACTTTTAAGACGAGGTAGCCAGATCACCAGCAAAGCCAGCGGCAGGCAGAGGTATAACGGCAAGCTGGCAAACACCAGGCCCAGTAGCACCAGCACCAGGGCGGTGCTCTGCAAAAGCGGCGTCAGCCAGCCGGGCAACCCGCGCACCACCGTTTGTGGCGGTACTGCTGCGCCCATCAGAGATCCGTCTCCAGCCATCTTCGTTACCCCACTGCTTGTCATTATTGTCGCTGCATTAAACGCCACTATACGGCCATTATCCATGGGCCTTTAGTGGGGGAGCTTGCAGTAGATCAATAGACAGGGCGTAACGGGTCTTTCTCTGGGAAACCGTATAAACGGCTCCCCAGCTTCACCGCATCAGGCTTGGCGCTGATGCTTGTCGATCTGCTCGTGGCGCTCTTGCGCTTCGATGCAGTACTTGGTGGTGGGGCTGATCAGCAGGCGCTTGAGGCCAATAGGCTCGCCGCTGTCATCACACCAGCCAAAGGAATCTTCCTTGATGCGGTCCAGTGCACGCTCAAGCTGCGGCAGCATGCGCTGGTCGCGATCGATGGCGTTTACCAGCCAGGTGCGCTCTTCTTCCACGGAAGCGGCGTCAGCCGGGTCTGCCGGGGTGTCCAGGCTTTCAATGGCGATACGGTTCTGTTCAATGCGCTCGTGGTGTTCCACTTTCATGTCTTGCAGCATCTGCTCGAAAAAAGCGTGCTGTTCGGCATTCATGTAGTCATCCGCCGGCATGGCCAGCAACTTTTCCTTTGTCATTGATTTCTCTATAAAAAATACGTGCATTAAGGCGAATAAGGGAGCGTTCCGGCCGACCTCTGCAGGTCTCGGAAAGGCGCCATCCGTTCCAAGCGCCACCCGGCACTCAATTTACGAGGGGCGGCAGTCTAAGGCCGACTTGAGGGCGCAGCAACTGAAAAGACAGGCATTTTTTCCGAGATAACCCCAAAAGGCACCAGGACGGGCTTGGCGAATGGTCATCGGAGTGCGTTTATAGCAAGAAATTCAGTGTTGTGGAGCTATATAGAAGACAAACGGTTGATATCGCTGGCAGCAATACATAACGCCACATACCGACGCAATGGGCATTAGCTGATGGCCTCTGCGATTTTGCAGTGGAACCAGGAGTTTTCATGATCGCCCTCTCCCCCTCAAGACCGCTGGCCAATGCCGTCAGCGCCGCATTTGCAACCCGCCCCGACTTATCGCAGGCCGCCCGCCAACTGCTCGCGACATCGATTGCAAAGGTCTACCCGACGCTGTCTGCCGATCTGCGCCGAACCCAACTGGCCACCCCAGTCGCCAAAGGCTGGACGCTGAAACCATTGATGCCGCTGGTACTCGACTTTCTGGCCACCGGTACGCTGCCAGATTTTCGCGACCGCGACGGCCTCGCCTGCTACCTGACCGATCATCCACCCACTCACTGGGCACTTCCAGATGGCCAGGCAATAGACCTGTCGGTCATCCAAACCCAGATCCGGTCCCTGGCGTGGATCCTGCCAGTTGCCTTGCAAAACAGCCTCGCGCAGTACTGGGCAAGCACGCGCTGGCGTTGGCTCAGTGACGTCTTGATGGACGCCCTCAACATCAGCGCGATCAACCAGCCAGACCTCACACCGCACGAGCGGCAGATGATCGCCCAACTCATCGACTGCCCGGACCGCGACACGCGCAAGACACGCTTTGGCACCGAAGCCGTACATGCCTATTACCCCCACGCCACCCTCAAGACCGGCACCCAGACACGCACACTGCTTGGCGCCGAACTGTTGTTGGTGTGCTCGGAGCAAGGCCAACCGCGTGTCCTGCTCTGTCCGCCCGCAGGGACGTGTGTGCGCTACACGAATGTAGACAACGCGCTGCAGGCTTGGGCTCGACGCGTCACCCAGGACGACGTGGTCGAGCGCATGACCCTGCAACGCTACGAGCCGGACGGCAATCTGTTCGACGCCCAGGCGGCCATCCTCCTCAATCAACAACTGCAGCAACTCAAGAACCTTAAGCTGCCCGCCCAGTTGCACCTCGACGCATTGGAGGCGGTGTACCGCCATATCACCGACCCTGCCAGTTGGCTCTGCGCAACGCCGCCCTACACAGTGCTCGAAGCGTTGCATAGCCAAACCCCGTTGTGGCTAGAACGAGCATCATCCAGCGACCGCGACCGTTATCGCCACTACAGCCTGCAACTGGCCAGCGCCAAAAAACGCAGCGAGGGTCGCACCTTTCTCAGTGGCATAGCCGATCTGCGCACCTTTACCCGCACCGCCCTGCTGGAACAACTCAAGCGTGATCAACTGCGCCTGGAACCCTCCAAAGAATTACAGCTCCTACCCGATGACCTGCAACTGACGTTCAGTGTTGCGGCGGGCTACCCAGGGGGCGCCGGGTTTGTCGAGCACAAGCACATGAGCCTCACGGACCTGGCGATCAATAACCTGCAAGGCCGGCCTCGCGGACAGCTCACCGTTACCCATCGTACGGGCGCACCCTTACCAGCCTGGTTGACCGCTGACTACATCCTTGGCGGCAGCGGACTGATCCACCAGGTGGATATCGGCAAGACCTACCCTGAGCTACTCAGGGCGCAACTGTTGGCGGGCAATGAGGCCGCCCGTCAGCGAGAACGTGACTTCGCGACACAAACCTTGGCACACCTGCCCCTCCTGGCGTTGGAGCTGAGTCTGCAGCAGCAGCAAGGCTTTACCGCCCAAGGCGCCGCCTATGTTGCAGCATTGATGACGACCGGCCAGCGCCAAGTCGATGGCCAGGTCGTCGTCATCCGCCACTTGGCGCTGGCCCGTAGACCCCAGGCCCCGGTGGATGTTGTGGCCAACATGTACATCATCGAGTCTCAAGGCAGCCAGGCTGGTATTCACATTCTTTACCGGCCCCTGTACGCAGACGCTCTGCAACAGTTTCCCAGCCGTAAGGCATTGCTGGAGGCGATTGCCACACCAGGCGAGTTGCAGGCCAGTGTGTTGACATGGCTGTCCGATGCTGCGCGACCGGTCTACGACAACGGTGGTTTCCTTGAACCCCACTACGTACGGTTTGGCTTGGGCAGTGAGTTCAACGTGCCCGACATTCCAAAGCCGGCAGTATTGGCCGACGATGGCGCCAGCGACGAGCTGCTGCAGTTTCTGGCCAACGGCCAATTGATGCAGTACCTCTACGGTTGCAACGCGCGTGCGCTGGTGGATCAGGCAAACCGCGAGTCGGTGTCCAACGCCGAAAGCCGCTGGAAGGTATTCCTTGAGGGCGCAAGCCTGCTGTTCAACACTCTGCTGCTGCCGTTGGCGCGCGGACCGTTCATGCTCACCGGCTGGTTGCTGAGTTTGATGAGCGCCGTGACCAAGGACCTGCCGGCCCTCAACAGTCCAGACCCTACGGTACGGGAATTGGCGCTGGTGGACCTGCTGCTGAATGTCGGCATGTTGATATTCCAGCTAATCCCTGCACCCGCTGCTTCGCCGGTACCTGAGAACACCCGTAGGCAGGCTTTACGCTCACCCTTTCCAAGACGCCGCCAGGAGCAGTGGCCCCCATCGCCCGAACCACAATTGCAACAAGGCCCGATGCTGCTTGAAAACGAGGGGCCAGGAATGGCGGACACCGTGTTCGACTTCAGTTTTTCCAGCGCTCGCAACCAACTGACCCCCAGCCAACAAGCGCGCCTGTGGCGACTTCAAGCGCCAAAACCGGAAACGCTACCCGAGCCGGTCCTGAATGGCCCGCGCCGTGGCCTCTTCAATCACCTTCGCAATTGGTACGCACTGATCGAAGGACGCTGGTATGAGGTGCGCCTCGAGCCGGAAGGCGGTGTGGTGATTGTCGACCCCTTGGACACCCACCGGCTCGGCCCTTACCTGCAGTCGGATGGTGAGGGCCGTTGGTCGCTTGACCTCCGGTTGCGCCTGCGCGGCGGCATGCCGCCCAAACGCATTGCGGCCGAGCGCGAGCGTAAAGCCTTGCGCCAAAAGACCCTGCTGGATGAGCTGAGCGCATTTTTGCACCCTCGACGTGAACTACGCGAAGGTCGAATGGTGGATATCAAGAGCCAACAGCAAACACTGCAAGACAAGGCCGACGGAGCGGAACGACTCATGAACCTGGCGGGCTCCGACGCCAAATACAGTGACGCCGCACGGGCCACTACCCGTCAGAACTTCGATACCGCACTCTGGGAGCAAACCCGGGTATTCGAACGACTTCTGGACAGTCGCAAAGAGCGCAGTGAGCTAGGCATCGGCTTGTCCGCCGACACAGCCGCCGTTCTCCTGGAAAACGCCGTGAACAACACGCGTAAATCTGTGGTGATCGCCGATATGGATCGCCAGGTGCTATACGCGAGAAACCACGACCTCACATTGCCCTTCGGCCAGGCGTTGCCCGCCATGCTTGCCGACCCTGCCCGCTATACCCAGTTCGTCAAGGACGTCGTTCAGCTCAACGAACGTCAGATCCTGGCCCTGGAGCTCAAGGACCGATATCTGCTGGAACTGTTCAACCTCGGCCCCGCAGGACAGGAAGTCTATAGCCGCCTAACCCACAATCGTACGGATGAAGTTACCGTCTTGTCCCTCAAATACGGGCAACTGCAAAATTTCAAATACTTAAGCCATAAAACCTGGCGCGCAGGCTTTATCAATGAAATGGGCCTGGCACTTGATCCTCTGCGAGCTCATGTGCGCACCCACAGTGAACTCAACAGCCTGAATCTTTCCGCCACAGACCGCATGAATGTACTCGACAGCCTGTTACAACAGTACGGACAGGCATTGGATGCCTTAAGAGGCCTGGCCTGGGTGCATGCGGACCGCCTGGAAATGAGCTGGTTCGAGCGTACCCAAGCCCTGGTGGAGTCACTGTACCAAGATGTGGTGGAACAGCTGGCAGCGGAAATCAAACCCCAGGCAGACACGGTTAAACGCCCGTCCAAGCGGCCACTGACGGCCACGGGGCGTCCACAGAAAAAGGTGATCAAGACTCGCAAGCACGGCTATCTGATCGGCGAAGTGAAAGCGGCGGGTACCACATTGCCCATTGAGGTGGTAGAGATGCGCACCGAGCAGGAACACGACTTGCTGGCTACTTACTCCCAGCATGAAGACCGTTGGGACGAGGTGCGCGATGAACGCCGCTCGTCGGTGCCGTCAACGCCGCCAGCTACGCGGGCACTCAATATGGTCAAGGGCGACGCCCGCAAAATGCTGCAAGAGCTCGAACCTATCCTCAAGCGCCAGGGCGGCTATGCCAAGGTTTCTCGCTATCCGATTGAGCTTCAGGAAAGCCTGGACGTCGAAGCGACACGGTTCCGACAAGTTGCGGACGAACTGACACGAGCGATCGACGCCCAACCAGAGCCCCAACAAATCAGCAGCGACCGCACGCTGTCCACACAGCTACGCAGCGCGGCGGATACGTTGGCTGCCAAGGGGCAGGCGCTACGTCTCCAACGCAGTCTCGCCCTGGCCCCCACCGACAGCCACCTTACGTACCTGCTGGAGCAGGGCCAGGTACAGCTCGCGAGCCTCGGAGCACGCCTGGCCACGCGCCGCGACTTCATCCAGGAATATGCTGTCAACGACAAACGCGGCTTCCCACTGTGGTATGCGCATTTTCACTACCCCAACGCCGATACACCCAAGCTTGATTTCACCGTGGCGCATCTGAAAACCAAGGAGCAACGTCGCGAGAGCTATTACTCTCTGCTGGCAAAAGCCGAGAGCCCGCAAAGCGTGGTGGATGTGCATCGAGGAGAGATCAGCCGCGAGTTGGCTGAGCGTAGGTTTCTGCCCTTGGCACCGTGAAACAAAAAGGGGCCAGAATGGCCCCTTTTCGTTTCAGCGCTTGAGCTTGCGTTTGTTACGGTACTGATCGATCACCACCGCCACCACGATGATCAGCCCCTTGATGATGTCCTGGATATACGCATCCACCCCGACAAAGGTAAACCCGCTGGCCATCACGCCGAGGATCAACGCGCCAATCACAGTACCGGTGATACGCCCCACCCCACCCGCCAGGCTGGTACCGCCGATCACCGCCGCAGCAATCGCATCCAGCTCATAGGACATGCCCATGCCGGCCTGGCCGGTGGCGGCACGTGCCGAGGCCACCACGCCGGCCAAACCTGCCAAGAGGCCTGCGATGCTGTAGACGATGATCAAGTGGCGCTTGACGTTGATACCCGACGTGCGCGCCGCTTGCATGTTGCCGCCAATGGCGTAGGTGTACTTGCCGTACTTGGTGTAGCGCAGGGCGATATGGAAGATCACCGCCACCACCAGGAAGATGATCACCGGCATCGCCCCATGGCCGATGGCCGTGTACGAGTCCGACAGCATGCTCACCGGCTGGCCTTCGGTGTAGTAACGCGCCAGGCCACGGGCTGACACCATCATGCCCAGGGTTGCAATGAACGGCGGGATCCCGGTGACCGCGATGATACTGCCGTTGATCGCCCCCGCCAGAAGCCCCACACCAAGCCCCATCGCCACCGGAATCCACACCGGCAAGTCGGTGAGGCTCGGAAACACCGCCCGAGAAAAGTCAGAAGTCTGCGCCAAACTCGCAGCAATCATCGCCGACAACGCCAACACCGAGCCCGAGGACAAGTCGATGCCGGTGGTGATGATTACTTGGGTCACACCGATGGCCAGCAGGCCGATGATCGACACCTGCAAGATCATCAGCACCAGACGCTGGGAGTTCATCAGGAAGCTCTGGTCACGCACGATCCAGCCAAACACCTCGAACACCAGGCCGATGCCGATCAGCACCAGGAAGATGCTCAGCTCGGTAGGCATGCGCCGACGACTTTTGGTTGGCGCCAAAGCCGGTTTGTTATCCGTTATTGCGTTCATAGCCAATCACCTTTTTTATTCTGTGCGTCAGTGAACTGCCGTCATACCGGAAGCCAACTGCATGACTTTTTCCTGGGTCGCTTCATCACGGTCCAGGGTGCCCATCAATTCGCCTTCATGCATCACCATCACGCGGTCGCTCATGCCCAGCACTTCAGGCAGCTCCGAGGAGATCATGATCACCGCCATGCCTTCGCTGGCGAGGAAGGAGATCAAGCGATAAATCTCGGCCTTGGCACCGACGTCGATGCCACGGGTGGGCTCGTCGAGAATCAGCAGCCGTGGGTTGGTCATCAGCCAGCGTGCCAGCAGGGCCTTCTGTTGGTTGCCGCCGGACAAGGTGTCGATGCACTGCTCAAGGGACGGGGTTTTCACCCGCAGTTTCTTGCACATGTCCTCGCACAGTGCCCGCAGGGCTTTCTGCTGGATAAAACCGTTGCCGGTGTAATGCGGCAGCACCGCCATTTCCATGTTTTCCAACACCGACAGGCAAGGGAACAGGCCGCTGAGCTTGCGGTCCTCGGTCAACAGCGCAAAACCTTTCTCGATGGCCATGTGCGGGTCGGTAATGCGCACCGCCTTGCCATCAAGGCTGATCTGGCCGCTGCTGCTGGGGGTGATACCGAAAATGGTTTCCGCCACGTTGGTACGGCCCGAGCCCATCAGCCCGGCGATGCCCAGGATCTCACCGGCATGCAGGTCGAAAGACACGTCCTTGAACACGCCATCCAGGGTCAGGTTGCGCACCGACAGCAGCAGGTTACCGATAGGCGTCTCGCGCACCGGGAACAACTGGCTCAGCTCACGACCCACCATCATCGAGATCAGGCTGTCGCTGTTCATGCTGTCGGCGCGTTGCAGGCCGATGTAGTGACCATCGCGGAACACCGCCACTTCGTCGGCGATGGCGAATACTTCGTTCATTTTGTGGGTGATGTAGACGATGCCTTTGCCCTGGGATTTCAGGTCGGCAATGATCGAAAACAGGTGCGCCACTTCCTTGTCGGTGATGGCTGAGGTGGGTTCATCCATGATCAGGATGTCGGAGTCGTAGGACACGGCCTTGGCAATCTCGACCATCTGCCGCTCGGCGATGCTCAGGTTGCCCACGTGCTCCTCGGGGTCCAGGTTGATGCGCAGGCGTGCCAACAGTTCGGCAGTGCAGCGGTGCATCTCGCGGTGGTTGACCATGTGCAGGCTGTTGAGCTGCTCGCGGCCGATCCAGATGTTCTCGGCGATGCTCATGTGCGGCATCAGGTTGAGTTCCTGGTGAATCATCGCGATCCCGGCCTTCTGGGCCGCCAGGGGCGTTTCAAACACAATCGGCTTGCCGCGCAGGCGAATTTCCCCGGCGTCAGGCTGGTAGATGCCAGCGATGATCTTCATCAACGTCGACTTGCCCGCACCGTTCTCGCCCATCAGCGCCAGTACCGTGCCGGGGCGCACCCGCAGTTGCACATCGGCCAGGGCCACAACGCCGGGAAAGCCTTTGCTGATATTGACGATTTCCAGCAGGTAGGGTTCTTCCAGCAATGCGGGCTGGATGCCAGGAGGCTGGGAGACAGTGGCTTGCGCAAGCATAGGGAGGTACTCCATCTGCAGGGCGGCCGTGACCGCCCTGCCGGCTTATTGTTGTTATGTCAGGCTATTTGAAGTCTTTGACGTTTTCCGGGGTGATCAGTTGGAACGGGATCACCACGTTCTGCTCGATAGGCTCGTTCTTGGCCATCTTGCGCGCGGTCTCGACCGATTTGTCCGCCTGGCCCTTGGCGTCCTGGAACGCCGACACGGTCATGTCACCCTTGGTGATCGCGTTCAGGCCATCCGGTGTGCCGTCGACACCAGCGATCAGCACGCCTTTCTTGCCTGCCGATTTCAAGGCCATCGCGGCACCGATCGCCATCTCGTCGTTGTTCGACAGCACCGCCTGGAAGTCGCGTCCCTGGGTCAGCCAGTCGTTAACCAGGGTCATGCCCTTGTCACGCAGCCAGATCCCGGTCTGCTCCTGTTCAACCTTGATCCCTGGGTACTTGGTCAAGACTTCCTTCACACCTTTGGTGCGGTTGGTGGTGGAGTTGTTCGCCAGGTCACCCAGCAGGATCACAATGTTGCCCTTGCCACCGAGCTTCTCGGCG
This sequence comes from Pseudomonas sp. PGPPP1, assembly GCF_002255865.1. Taxonomy (NCBI): domain Bacteria; kingdom Pseudomonadati; phylum Pseudomonadota; class Gammaproteobacteria; order Pseudomonadales; family Pseudomonadaceae; genus Pseudomonas; species Pseudomonas sp. PGPPP1. The sequence goes on from NZ_NKIG01000002.1 coordinate 216,794, forward strand.
ATGTACTGCATCTGCAGCTTGCCCGCCTCGACGTCGTCGGAGGTCACAGCCGCTACGCCTGGGGCCAATGTGGGGCTGTCAGGGCGACGGTTGACGAACACCAACGGGATTTTCGCCGCAGTGGCGGCCTTGATGATGTTCGCGGTCGAAGCGGTGTCCACCGGGTTGACGATAATGGCGTCGACTTTCTGGCTGATGAAGTTTTCAACCTGGCTGAGCTGCTTGACCACATCGGCGCGGGCGTCTTCGAACTGCAGCTGCACGCCGTCACCTTTTGGATAGGACTTGGCTTGCTTGTCCATGTCTTCACGCAGGTAGGTGAGGAAGGTGTCATCGAAGGCGGACATGCTCACGCCTATCTTGAGATCGGCAGCCGAGGCAACACCGCTGGCCAGAAGCATGGACAAGGCCAGCGCGGTAAAACGGATCGGGGTCTTCATGAACGGTCTGTCTCCACTTTCTTGTTGGTTTTGTTGGACGTTGCGTTGATCAGAGCGGGCTTTGCGAATTCGGCAGTCGAACAATGGGGGCGCCGGGAATGCAGCAGACCAGCGCGCCTTTGTTTTCGACGCACAGCACATTGAGGAAAGAGAAATAGAACGGCCGGGCGCGGGGCAGATCGCGGGGCGCTGAGGTGGGGCGTAAAACTCGCAGTACAGCGTTAAAGATTTTCATCTGACGGTACCTGGTTGTTTTTGATCTTGTTTTTGTTTGAGTCGTGCGGGTCGAGCCCGAACGTACTTTATTGCAACCTGGAAAAGACTTTATTAGAAAATAATTTCCATATCAACCTGTTTTAGAATTTTATTCTATTTTTGTTGAAACCACCTGCTGGCGCTCGGCGCTGAGGCGTGCGGCGTCCAATATACGGGTGGTTTCCAACGCATCATAGGCGTCTACCGGCAGCGGCCCCTGCCCGTGCACGGCGTTTTGCAACTGGCGGTAGAACTGCGTCCAGCAGCCCTTCTCCGACGGCACTCGCTCACGCTCCGAGCCTTGTTCAAACCAGCCCCAGCGTCGGTGCTCTTCGGCGCCCCAGTGCTCACCTTCGGTTTTCGGCGATTTGCCGGCGATCAATGCGTCTTCCTGGCCGTCCAGGCCATCGACGGTGTAGCAACCCGAAGTGCCATTGACGCGAAAACGCGGCGCCTGGCTGTTTTGCAATGCGCTGCCCCACAGGTGGGAAATCACGCCGTTGGCATGGGTTAAAGAGACGAAGAAGCCATGGTCGAGGGCAGGAAACTCGGGGCTGAACTGCAATTGCGCAAACACTCGGTCCACCGGGCCGAACAGTTGCAACGCCTGGTCCACCAAGTGGCTGCCCAAGTCCCGCAGCCAACCACCGCCACTGGCATTGCCTACCGCCTCTGGCGTGTAGCGTTCCACACGGGATTCGAAACGGGTGACGGTGCCCAGCGCGCCGGCGTCGATGAGTTTGCGCAGGGTCAGGTAATCCGAGTCCCAACGCCGGTTCTGGTAGACGCTCAGAGCGGTGCCCTGGCGTTCAGCGGCGGTGATCAGCGCCTGGGCCTGTTCGGCATTGGCGGCAAAGGGTTTGTCGCTGACCACGGTAACACCGTGTTCGATAGCTTCCAGCACCAGGGCCGGGCGGCCTTTGAGGGTGGTGGAGATGACCAGCGCGTCGACGCCGGCTTCGACGATCTGGCCGATGGAGTCAAACGCCTCCACTCCTGGATGGTCGGTGTTCAGTTGCCGGCGGCGTTCGGCTGAGCGTGTGACAACGCCGACAAACGTGGCGCCGGCCAAAGTTGCAATCAGCGGCGCATGAAAGAAGCGCCCTCCGTGGCCGTAGCCGACTAGTCCGATTCGCATACGTACACTCCTTGCTTGAACTGCAAACCCAATCAAATGTGGGAGCTGGCTTGCCTGCGATAGCGGTGTGTCAGGCAATACACTTGCAACTGATAGAACGCTATCGCAGGCAAGCCAGCTCCCACCTTTTTAATCGGGTTTCTTCAGTGGGTTAGCCGTAGAAGCGCGGGCGATCCGGCAAGCTCACCTTCACAATCTGCTCACTGCCCTGCGCTTCGATACACGCATCCGCTGCAACGGCCGCCGCAAACCCATCCCACGCCGAAGGCCCACCGACCTGCCCCGCCCGCACGCTGTCGATGAATGCCTGCAACTCCACGTCATAGGCGCCGATAAACCGATCCTTCCAGTCCATCAGGATTGCATTCGACAACTTGGCACCACTGCGCAGCTGCACTTGCGAAGGCTCTGGCAGCTTGGCAATACCGGTCTCCCCCACCACTTCGCACTGGATGTCGTAGCCGTACTGGCAGTTCACAAACACTTCCACGTCGATGCGCGTGCCCTTGGCGGTTTCCAGCAGCACGATCTGCGGGTCACGCAGGTGGGCCAGGGCCTTGCTCGATTTGCGCGGGAACACCACTTGCACCGACACGTAGTCGTCGTTGAGCAGCCAACGCAACACATCCAGCTCGTGGATCAGCGTGTCGGTGATCGCCATGTCGGTCTTGTAGTTCTCGCCCACCGTCGGGTTGCGGTGCGCGCAATGCAGCATCAGCGGCTCGCCGATCTGGCCGCTGTCGATCACGGCCTTTAGTGCGCGATAGCCTTCATCGTAGGGACGCATGAAGCCCACTTGTACCAGTCGCTTGCCGTAGGCCACTTCGGCGTCGACGATCTTGCGGCAGCCTTCGGCGGTGACGGCCAAGGGTTTTTCGCAGAACACCGGTTTGCCGGCGGCGATGGCGGCGAGCACGAACTCTTCGTGGCTCGGCCCCCAGGAGGTCACGAGCACCGCTTCGACCTCCGGTGAATTGATCAGCGCATGACCGTCTGAATACACCTCGGCGCTGATGTTCAAATCAGCAACCACCTTCGCGGCTTGCTCAAGGTTGATGTCTGTTACGGCAACGACCTGGCTATTGAGCAACGTCTGGCTGCAACGACGAATATGATCCCGGCCGATAGCGCCAGTACCGATGACTCCAAGCTTCAAAGACATACAAAACTCCTCTTGTTATTAGTACTGCCGGGCCTTCGCCAGGTGTTCATTGAGTTTTTTTGCAGCGGCATTCGTGCGCTCGCTGGTCGATACCTGTGCCACGCCCACACGCCACCACGACAGGTAGCCGTGGATCATGGTCTTGGGCAGCACCTTGATATCGATCAGCGTTGAAACCGTTTGGGTACGTGCATCCGCCAGCGCCGCTTCCAACTGCTCAACGGTGCTGACCTTGTAGGTCTTGCAGCCATAGGCCGCCGCGCTCATGGCGAAGTCCACCGGGACCAGCCCGCCGTCGAGCTTGCCGCTTTCGGGGTTGCGGTAGCGGAACTCGGTGCCGAAGCTGTCCATGCCATTGCCGATCTGCAGGTTGTTGATGCAACCGAAGGCCATGTTGTCCAGCAGCACCACGTTGATCTTGCGCCGCTCCTGGATCGAGGTGGCGAGTTCCGAGTGCAGCATCATGTAGGAGCCGTCGCCGACCAAGGCGTAGACCTCCTTGGTCGGCTCGGCGAGTTTCACGCCCAGCGCGGCATTGATCTCGTAGCCCATGCACGAATAACCGTATTCGACGTGGTAGGTGTTCACGCCCTTGCTGCGCCAGGCGCGTTGCAGGTCACCAGGCAGGCTGCCGGCAGCGGCGACGATGATCGCGTCGTCGGCCAGGGTTTCGTTTAGTACGCCAAGCACGCGGCTTTGGGTGAGGCAGGAGCCGGTCAGTTCGATAAATTCGCGCAGGACGGCACGGTCCAGAAGGTCGTCGACCTCGGGCACGAAACCGTCGCCCGAATATTCGACCTGATGCACACGGTCCACTTCGGCGTCCAACTGCGCCTTGGCATCCTGGACCTGCTCGCCCCAGCCGGAGCGGTAATCGCCCAAGGCATCGGCCAGCGCGTCCAGCGCCACTTGGGCATCAGCCAATACTTGCACAGCGTCGAGTTTCAACACGTCGGCAGCGCTGATATTGAGGTTGAGAAACTTAACGTCCGGGTGCTTGAACAGCGACTTGGACGAGGTGGTGAAGTCGGTGTAACGGGTGCCGATGCCGATGATCAAGTCAGCTTCTGGCGCCAACAGGTTGGCTGCCAGACAGCCGGTTTCACCAATGCCACCCAGGTTCAGCGGATGGCTGGAAACCACGGCGCTCTTGCCCGCTTGGGTTTCGGCGAAAGGAATATCAAAACGTTCGGCAAAGGCCTGCAATGCAGCATTTGCGCCGGAGTACTTCACCCCGCCACCGCAGATGATCAGCGGCTTGCGCTTGCCTCGGAATGCAGCCAGTGCATCGCCGATCATTGCCGGAGTGGCCGGGCGACGGTCGATACGGTGCACACGTTTTTGCAGGAAATAATCCGGGTAATCCCAGGCTTCGGCCTGCACATCCTGAGGCAACGCCAGCGTCACAGCGCCGGTTTCCGCCGGGTCAGTGAGCACGCGCATGGCGTGGATCGCGGCGCTCATCAACTGCTCGGGGCGGTTGATGCGGTCCCAGTATTTGCTGACCGAACGGAACGCATCGTTAGTGCTGATGCTCAGGTCGTGGAACTGTTCGATCTGTTGCAGCACTGGATCAGGCTGGCGGCTGGCGTACACATCACCGGGCAACAGCAACAGCGGAATGCGGTTGGCGGTGGCGGTGGCAGCGGCGGTCAGCATATTGGCAGCGCCGGGGCCGACGGACGCCGTGCACGCGTAGATCTTGCGACGCAGGTGTTGCTTGGCAAAACCGATGGCCGCGTGGGCCATGCCTTGCTCGTTACGACCCTGGTGCACCACCAGGTCGCCGCTGTCTTGCTCCAGCGCCTGGCCCAGGCCCAGCACGTTGCCGTGGCCAAAAATGGTGAACACGCCGGCGACGAACTTGCTCTGCACGCCATCGACTTCGATGTATTGGTTATCCAGGAACTTCACCAGGGCCTGGGCCATGGTCAGTCGGGTTGTGGTCATGTCGCGCCCCTTAAAGGTCCAGTAGCCAGCTGTGCTGCGGGTCGTTGTGGAAGTGCCAGGCACGCTTGGGGCCGGCCATCACGTTCAAATAATAGGACTCGTAGCCGTACGGCACGCTGACCGGGTGATAGCCCTTGGGCACCACTACCAGGTCGCTGTTTTCCACGGCCATGGCCTGATCGATGCTGCGATCATCGGTGTACACGCGCTGGAACACGAAGCCCTGGGGCGGGTTGATCTGGTGGTAATAGGTTTCTTCAAGGAAGCTCTGGTGCGGCAAGTCGTCGGTGTCGTGCTTGTGCGGCGGGTAGCTGGACGAATGCCCGGACGGCGTACGCACCTCCACCACCAGCAGCGAATGAGCCGGCTCGGTGTCCGGCAGAATGTCGCACACGTAGCGGGTGTTGGCGCCTTTGCCGCGCACGCTGCGCTTGCAGTGTTCCGGACGGATCAGGCGTGGCTCGAAACCTGCGGCACCGGGCGCGGCGCACACAGCAATCTGTACATCGCTCAGGGCGGTGACTTGTGCCGTGGTGCCCGGTGGAAGGTAGGCAGCAAAGGGGGATTTGTCTTCGAATACCGACTGGCGATCACCCAGGTTCTGCCAGTTGAAGCCCTCCCCTTCAATGTTCACCCGGCCGCTGAGCAGCACCAGGCACAGTTCCTTGTCAGCGGCGTTGACCGGCAGGGTTTCACCCAGGCTCAAGCGATAGGCCTTGAAACCTACGTACTCCAACCGCCCATCTTCCAAGGCGACCATGGTTTGCCCGCGTTTGTTGCTCTTGACCAGCAGGCTCATGATTGGGTCCTCTCGGTGAGCAGCGCACGCAGCGTGTCGTAGCCCTTTTTCGCATACACGTAGCTCGGCGCAACGGCCGGGTCCTGTTCGGCTTCAACCACCAGCCAGCCTTCGTATTTCGCGGCCAGCAACACGTCGAGCAGTTCGGCAAAATCGATGTCGCCATCGCCGGGCACGGTGAAGGTGCCATTGACGATGCAATCCGGAAAGCTCCACATCTGGTTGCGTGCCAGCTGTACCACCGGCTTGCGCACATCCTTGAAGTGCACGTGGCAGACGCGGTCGATATGTTTGTTCAGCACTTCTAGCGGATCGCCGCCCCCCATGTAGCAGTGGCCCGAGTCGAACAGCAGGCCGACTTCCGGCCCGGTGCGCTGCATCAACTGGTCGATGTCTTCAGGGGATTCGACGTAGGCACCCATGTGGTGGTGGTACGCCAGGCGCACGCCCTGGGACAGGGTGAATCGCGCGAGCTCAGTGAGTTTGTCGGCGTACTCCTGCCAGGCCTGCTCGCTGTGGAACCGTGGGCGTTCGATCAAGCGAATACGCGAGCCCTGGATGGAGTCGGCGACTTCGCCGTACACCAGTACCGTGGCGCCGTTTTGTTTGAGCAGCTCAACATGGCCGGCGATCGCCTCGATTTCTTCGGCCACCGAACGCTGCGCCAGGCGGCTGGAGTACCAGCCGGAGACCAGCGCCAGGTCGTAGGGCCGTAGTACGTCGCCGACGCCCTTGGCGTCCTTGGGAAACTTGCCGTTGAGTTCGAAACCTTCGTAGCCGATTTCCTTGCCTTCGCTGAGGGCGGTGCTCAGGGGCGTTTCACCGCCCAGGGCCGGCAGGTCGTCGTTGCTCCAGGAAATCGGGTTGATGCCAATTCGGATTGCGGGCATGGCTGCACCTTTTATTGTTTTTCAAAGTTGCATGAGATCTGCTTTATGTGGGAGCTGGCTTGCCTGCTCCCACATTTGATTGCATTTCAAGTTGAGAATGGCGCTTAAGACCGGGCACTGCGCCAGGCATTGATCAGTTGTTCAAAGGTCGCCTGAACCTGCTGAATCAACGTCTCATCATCAATCTCCCCCGCCAGCCACGCACGGCTTGGCTCCTGGAAGATCGTGCGGCCCACAGCAAACCCGCGGCAGGTAGTGCTCTGGCTGGCTTGCTGGAAGCCATCGGCGAGAAACTCAGCTGTCGCATTCAAGCCCAACAACACCACGCCACGGCAGTACGGGTCGCGCTCCTGGATCAATTCATCCAGCTTTTTCCAATCTTCGGCCGACTGCGCCTCGATCTTCCACCACGCGGGGTAGATGCCCAGGTTGTACAAGCGCTTGAGGCTGCGGTACAGCACGTCCGGGTAAGTGGACGGGTGATCCTTGGGCGGGATGACTTCCAGCAGCAGCTCATGGCCGCTGACCAGGGAGGCCTCGTACACCGCTTTGAGCTGGGCTTCCTGTTCCAGGCGCAGCAGGGGTTCATCGTCCGGGTGGAATTGCACCAGGCACTTGATGATCTGCTCCTGCGGCCAGGCGATCAGGTTGCTGCCAATCGAGCGGCCGTGTTCGAACGCCAACGGGCGCGAGTTCTGCACTTCCACCGGACGGGCGATCCACCAGCCACGACCGCTGGCAGCGTTGAGGGCGTCCTGGCCGAAGCGCTGGTCGGCCAGCAAGCCCACATCGGCGGCGACGCCCTGCTCGGCGAGTTTTTTCTCTACCCGCTCGACGGCCTGGATAAACAACTGCTTGGCCGCGCTGATGCGCGTGGTGTCCTGGCCGCCGCGTTGCGCCAGGTCCACCAGTTGCCAACGATGGTCGAAGGCAAAGATGAACAGTTGCTTCCACTGCTTGCGCGGCACCGACACGCGGTGCAGGCGTTGCAGGGTCACGTCCTGGTCTGGCCGGGTGATCGGCACCGGGCTGTTGAACAGGTATTCCAGTTCAGCCGGCGTCGGCATGGCCGGGGCGCAGGCGTGGCGTGAGACCACCAAGCCACCGCAGGCGTTGGCCAACTGGCTGCAGCGTTCGTCGCTGGCGTCGTTGATCCAGCCACTGAGGAAGCCTGACATAAAGGCATCGCCTGCCCCCAATACGTTAAGCACTTCTACGCGTACGCCGGGGTAGATCGCACCGTCTTCCAGCCGCGCGGGGATGGCGCCGTGGATCACCGTGCAGCCCTGTGGGCCGAGCTTGACCACCAGGGTTGCCGGGGTCAGTTCGCGCACGTTGCGCAAGGCAGTAAGCAAATCTTCGCTGCCGCCCGCAATCAGGAATTCTTCTTCGGTACCAACGATCAAGTCGAAGCGCGGCAGGATCTTCTGCACATGCGCGCTTACGTTCTGGTCGGCGACAAACCGGGTTTCACCGTCGGCCTTGCCCGCCAGGCCCCACAGCACCGGGCGGTAGTCGATATCGAGCACGCGTTTCACATTGTGCTTGGCTGCGTAATCCAGCGCCTGGATGCTGGCCTTGTACACGCTGTCGGTGGAGAAATGCGTGCCGGTAATCAGCAGGGCCTTGCTGGAGGCAATAAAGGCTTCGTTGATGTCTTCGGCGCGCAGGGCCATGTCGGCGCAGTTTTCGCGGTAGAACACCAGCGGGAAGGTTTCGCGGTCCTTGAGGCCCAGCAGCACCAGTGCGGTGAGGCGCTCCGGGTCGACCTTGATGCCGCTGACATCGCAGCCTTCGCGTGCCAGGGATTCCACCAGGAAGCGACCCATGTGGTCGTCCCCCACCCGGCTTAGCATCGCCGACTTGAGCCCAAGCCGTGCAGTGCCGAACGCGATATTGGCGGAGGAACCGCCGAGGTACTTGGCGAAGCTGGACACGTCCTCAAGCCGCGCACCCACTTGCTGCGCATAGAGGTCGACGCCCAGGCGCCCGAGGCAAATCAGATCCAATTGACGCCCACTGGCAAAACGAGTCTGGCCCATGCTGGCTCCTGTTATTTTTATCAGCCTGCGTTGCACCGCCGTGGCGACGGCAAACGCTCTTGGTGGGTGCAGACTAGAACGTCCGGCGACGGCAATCAATATTTATTCCATAATTATTTTTAGTGGAATATTTTTTCCAATACGCCAGCATAGGGGCACGCCAGCCGCCGTGCATCGTTTCAGCAAGCCACGCGGGCCGTGATGCCGGGGTATTTTTTTGCGCCTACCCTGTAGACTTGCGCCACCCATCAGCGCATCAGAAGAACAAGCCAGAAGGATTGCCCATGTCCCGCACCGATCCCGAGACCACCCTGGAAGACACCGTCGCCAGCCCTCCGGTCAATGCCGAGCGCCTGTTGCAGCTGATCACCGACGAATACGAGAGCCTGCCGCGCCAGCTCAAGCGCATCGCCAGTTATATGAGCCAACAGAGCGACCGCATCATGGTCGATCGCATCAGTGACATCGCGCGCGAATGCGAAGTGCACCCCTCGGCGATCGTTCGGTTCTCCCAACGCTTTGGCTTCAGCGGGTTCAGTGAGATGCAGGCGCTGTTTCGTGAGGCGTATACCCACAAGACCACGCCGGTGCAGAACTACCAGCAACGCATCCGCAGCATGATCGCCAACAAGTCGCAGAAGGCCAGCGGCGGCGACCTGGCGCGCGAGTGCGTAAATGCCACCTTGTCTGGCATCGAGCGCCTGGGGCTGGAACTGGACGATGTGGCCTTCGAAAAAGCCGTGGACCTGGTGGTCAATGCCGACAACATCTACGTGGTCGGCGTGCGCCGCTCCTTCGCGGTCGCCGACTACCTGGTCTACAACCTGCAGCACACCAACAAGCGCATCCACTTGATCTCCGGCCTGGGCGGCAGCTACCGCGAGCAGATGCGCAGCGTGCGCGCCAATGACCTGGTCATCGCCATCAGCTTCACGCCCTACGGCAAAGAGACCCAGCATTGCCTGCGTATCGCACAGCATCACCAGGCCAAGACCTTGATCATCACCGACAGCAACCTGTCGCCCCTGGCCAAGCGGGCGAACGCGGTGTTGTTGGTGAATGAAGGGTCGTCGTTTGCCTTCCGCTCGTTGAGCGCCACCTTGTGCCTGTGCCAGGCGTTGTTTATTGCGGTGGCATATCGGTTGGAGTTGAAGGTGGATGAGATTCACGAGCAGGTCGGGTTCGACGACTGATACCGATCCTTGCAATGTAGTGAGCGGGCTTGTCCCGCGCTGGGGGGCGCAGCCGCCCTAAACCCAGGCACCTCGGTCTATCTGAAACACCGCGGCGTCCTTATTAGGGCGGCTGCGCCCCCCAGCGCGGGACAAGCCCGCTCACTACAAGCACCGTGTTCAAGGCTATCAGCGGCGCATCAGGCGGTACGCCGCCGGGATCACGAACAGCGACAGCAACGGCGCAGTGAGCATCCCGCCAATCATCGGCGCGGCGATGCGGCTCATCACTTCACTGCCCGTACCGCCCCCCAACAGAATCGGCAGCAACCCGGCGATGATCACCGCCACGGTCATGGCCTTGGGCCGTACTCGCATCACCGCACCTTCGGTGATCGCCGCCAACAGGTCACCGTCCTCTCGCTCGGTCCAGGCGTTTTTCAGGTAGAGCAACATAATCACGCCGAACTCCGCCGACACACCGGCCAGCGCGATAAACCCTACGCCAGTGGCCACCGACAGGTTGAAGCCCAGCCAGTAAAGCAACCACACCCCGCCCGTCAGTGCGAACGGCAAGGTCGCGAGGATCAGCAGCGCTTCGTCCACACGGCGAAAGGTCAGGTACAGCAGCACAAAGATGATCAGCAGCGTCGCTGGCACCACCAGCTTCAAGCGCTCATTGGCCCGTTCCAGGAACTCGAACTGCCCCGAATAGCTGAGGCTCATGCCCGGCTGCAAATGCACCTGCTGTTCGATCGCTGCACGCAGGTCCTTGACCACCGAGGCCAGGTCGCGGTCGCGGACGTCGATATACACCCAGCCGGAGGGTCGTGCGTTTTCGCTTTTGAGCATCGGCGGGCCGTCGCTGATTTTGATTCGGGCGACGGTGCCCAAGGTGATCTGGCTGCCCGCTGGCGTATAGATCGGTAAGTTGCCCAGCGCCGTCACTGAGTCACGCCACTCTTTCGGGTAACGCAGACTGATGGGGAACCGCGCCAGGCCTTCCACGGTTTCGCCGATGGTTTCGCCGCCGATGGCACCGGACACCACCGCCTGCACATCGGCGATATTCAGCCCATAACGCGCAGCCGCCGCACGGTCGATGTTCACGTCGATATAGCGCCCACCGGTCAGGCGTTCGGCCAGCGCCGAGCTGACACCGGGCACGCCCTTGGCGACCTTTTCCACGGCCTGGGTGACCACGTCGATCTGCATCAGGCTGGTGCCGGCGACCTTCACGCCAATCGGGCTCTTGACCCCGGTGGCGAGCATGTCGATACGGTTGCGAATCGGCGGAATCCAGATATTGGTCAGGCCGGGTACCTGCACCACTCGGTCCAGTTCCTTCACCAGTTTGTCCGGGGTCATGCCGGGACGCCATTGGTCCCTGGGCTTGAACTCGATGGTGGTCTCGAACATTTCCAGCGGGGCTGGGTCGGTCGCGGTTTCCGCACGGCCAGCCTTGCCAAAAACATGGGCGACTTCGGGCACGGTCTTGATCAAGCGGTCGGTGCGCTGCAGCAACTCGCCGGCGGTTTGCGTCGACAAACCCGGCAGCGCCGAAGGCATGTAGAGCAAGTCGCCTTCGTCCAGCGGCGGCAGGAACTCGCCGCCCAGCTTCGACAATGGCCACAGCGCGCTGGCGACCATCAGCAGCGCCACCAACAACGTCATGCGTGGCCAGCGCAGCACGGCGTCCAGCGCCGGTTGATAGAGCTTGATCAGGCCGCGATTGAGCGGGTTGCGTTGTTCATCGGGAATCCGCCCGCGAATCCAGTAGCCCATCAGCACCGGAATCAAAGTCACCGATAACCCAGCCGCTGCGGCCATGGCGTAGGTCTTGGTGTAGGCCAGCGGGCCGAACAGCCGCCCTTCCTGGGCCTGCAAGGTAAACACCGGAATAAACGACAAGGTGATGATCAGCAGGCAGAAAAACAACGCCGGCCCCACCTCGACCGCGGCATCGGTCACGACCTTCCAGTGCTCGTCGCCTTTCAATTCACAACCGGGATTGGCGTGATGCCAGGCCTCGATCTTCTTGTGCGCGTTTTCGATCATCACCACTGCCGCATCCACCATCGCGCCAATGGCAATCGCGATACCGCCCAGGGACATGATGTTGGCGTTGATCCCTTGGAAACGCATGACGATAAACGCGATCAGCACCCCCACTGGCAACGAGATAATGGCGACCAGTGACGAGCGCAAATGCCACAGGAAAATCCCGCACACCAGCGCCACCACCAGGAACTCTTCCAGCAGTTTGTGGCTGAGGTTGTCCACGGCACGGTCGATCAGCTTGCTGCGGTCGTAGGTGGTAACGATCTCTACGCCCGGCGGCAGGCTGCTTTTCAGTTGCTCAAGCCTGGTCTTGACTGCGGCGATGGCTTCGCGAGCATTCTTGCCGCTACGCAGGATCACCACGCCGCCCACTGCCTCGCCCTCGCCGTCCAGTTCACTGATGCCTCGGCGCAGGTCTGGGCCCAACTGAATGGTTGCCACATCACCGAGAGTGACCGGCACGTTGTTAGCGTCGAGGCGCAGGGGAATCGCACGAAAATCGCTGAGGCTTTGCAGGTAGCCGGACGCACGCACCATGTACTCGGACTCGCCCATATTCAGCACCGAGCCACCGGTTTCCTGGTTGGCCTTGGCGATTGCCTCCTTGACCTGCGCCTGAGTGATGCCGCGACTGGCCAGCGCCAACGGGTCGAGTTGCACCTGGTATTGCTTGACCTGACCGCCAATGGTGGCGACTTCTGCCACATTGGGCAGGGTCTTGAGTTCGAACTTGAGGAACCAGTCCTGCAGCGCGCGCAATTGCGCCAGGTCGTGCTGGCCGCTACGGTCCACCAGCGCGTACTGGTAGATCCAACCCACCCCGGTAGCGTCCGGGCCCAGTGCTGGTTTGGCCGACGCAGGCAGTCGCGCCTGCAATTGGCTGAGGTATTCCAGCACGCGCGAACGCGCCCAATACAGGTCGGTGCCTTCATCGAACAACACGTAGACGTAGCTGTCCCCGAAGAAGGAGAAACCGCGCACGGTCTTCGCCCCCGGCACCGAGAGCATGGTGGTGGTCATTGGGTAGGTGACCTGGTTTTCCACGATCTGCGGCGCCTGGCCCGGGTAGGGCGTGCGGATGATCACTTGCACATCCGAGAGGTCCGGCAATGCGTCGACCGGTGTGTTCTGCACGGCCCAAACGCCCCACGCCGTGACGAACAACGTAGCCAGCAGTACCAGGAAGCGGTTGGCTACCGACCAGCGAATCAACAAGGCGATCATGGCTGGGCTCCCGGCTGCATGTTCATCGCCGCTTCGGCGGCGGTTACGCCTTTGAGGCTGGCTTCGGAGTCGAGCAGGAACTGGCCTGATGCGACCACCTGTTGGCCTTCCTGCAGGCCGCTGAGAATGACGGTCTGCTCCTGGTTTTCGGCCCCGGCCTGAACCTCCACCGGACGGTAATGGCCGCCCTCCTCAGCCAGCATCACCAACACACGCTTGCCGGTGCGGATCAGCGCCTCACTGGGCACCTGCAACACCGGTTGCCCGCTGGATTGCGCCAGGCGCACCTGGGCGGTCATGCCCGGGCGCAAGTTGCCATTCGGGTTGGGCAGTTCGACGCGCACCTGCACCGTACGGCTGTCCATCGCGGTGGCCGGCAGGATCGCGCTGACGGTGCCGTTGACCACCTGGCCGGGCAAACCAACAAACCGGCTTTGCACGGGTTGCCCCACCTGCAACGCGGCGCCTTGAGCTTCAGGCACCGCAACCTGCAGCCACACTCGGTCCAGGCCATTGAGCCGCGCCAGGGTTTGCCCCGCAGCGACGGTCATGCCCTCGCGCACCTCCAGGGTTTGCAGGGCACCGCTCAGTGGACTGCTGACCGTCAGCACCGACTGCACCTGACCACTGCGCTCCATCCGGCTGATCAACGCCGCCGGCATGCCGCTCAGGCGCAGGCGTTGACGGGCGGCGGCGATCAAGCCGTTATCGCCGCTGTGACGCAGGGCCAGAAATTCTTCCTGGGCCGCCGCCCATTCCGGTATCAGCACGTCTGCCAAGGGCTCGCCCGCCTTGAGCACATCCCCCGGTGCGCGTGCGTAAACCCGCTCGACAAACCCCGCTGCACGCGCCTGCACCACCGCCACATCACGCTCGTTGAAGGCCAGGATGCCCGACACGTCCAGCGTCGACGCCAGTACACCACGGGTGACCGATGCCAGACGCACGCCGATGTTCTGCGCTTGGCGCGGGTCGATCTGCACACCCGGCGTCTGCATCGCCGTGCCTTCGGCGTAGCGCGGCACCAGTTGCATGTCCATGAACGGCGATTTGCCAGGCTTGTCGAACTTCTGTTGCGGGTACATCGGGTCGTACCAGTACAACGCCGGCTTGTCCTCTTTGACGCCAACAGCGGCGGCCGGATGCAACTGCGCCACCCCGTAACCGACGCCCAGCCCCGCCAGCACTAACGCGGCGACGATTCGATTATTCATTGGCAGGTTCCCCATAAGCGAAATACAACTGGGCGCCAACCAAGGCGCGTTGTTCGATGGCATCAATCTGTTTGAAACGGGCTTCGACCAGCTCCCGGCGGGCACTGACCACCGTCATCAAATCGCCCTTGCCTGCCCGATAGCCGGCCAGGCTCAGCGCGACCTTCTCTTCGGCCAACGGCACCAGGCTGTCCTGGCTGCGCTGCACGGCACGATCCAGGCGCTGGTAGTCCGCCAAGTCATCGTCAAGCATCTGGATATGTTCACGGGTGGCGGCTTCGCGCTCGGCATCCAACTGGTCCAGCTCGGCCTGCTTGGCCGCGATGCCAGGGGTTTGCCGGCGACCGGCGAAGATCGGCAAGTCGAAGGTGAATTGCAGGTTGACCATGTCGCCAAACTCACGACTGCGATGCCCGTAGTCGACTTCCCAGCTCCAGTCCGAAGTCTTTTGTGCCTTGGCTTCCTGCAATCGCGCCTGCGCTTCACGGGTGCGCGGCACAAAGGCTTGCAGTTCCGGGTGCTGGTGCAGGTTGTGGCCCAGGCCACGACTGTCGATGTTCCAGTCTGGCAACTGCCCGCTGGGGGCTTCATTGGCCGCTGGGCCGATCCAGCGTTTAAGAGCGGCGCGGGCCTGGGCGCGCTGTTGGGTCAGCTCATCTTCGCGCCCGGCCAGCTCGGCCGCTTCCTGCTTGGGAAGCACCGCATCGGCCGCTTGGCCACGGCCACCGGCCAATTGCGCGCGCACGCTGTCTTGCAACAGGCGATTTTGTTGATAAAAGTCCTTGAACAAGGCCTCTTTGCGTTCGACCGCATAGGCGCGAATCCACGCCTGGGCCGTGGCTTGGCGCACGTTAAGGCGTTCGATCCGGCCTTCGGCGGCAGTCCGTTCGATGGTCGCGTCGGCCAACTCGACCCGCGCCTTGCGCTTGTCGCGGCTGGGCACCTGTTGCTGGATGCCGATCATCTGCTGGGTCATGTCATCGCCATACAACGTGCCGCGATTAGGCCCGCCAATGGGGAAACTTTGCAGGCCGACTACCAGCTTCGGGTCCGGCAGT
Organism: Pseudomonas sp. PGPPP1; assembly: GCF_002255865.1. Lineage (NCBI taxonomy): Bacteria > Pseudomonadati > Pseudomonadota > Gammaproteobacteria > Pseudomonadales > Pseudomonadaceae > Pseudomonas > Pseudomonas sp. PGPPP1. Next base: position 232,199 of record NZ_NKIG01000002.1, read on the forward strand.
TCACCGGCCGGGATCGCCGATTTCGTGGCGGCTTGCAGCTTGGCCGCTTCAGCTGCCAGCGACGGAGCGGTGTTTTGCGCCAGGCGCAAGGCGTCGTCCAGGGTCAGCGCATTCGCCAACGCCGGCCACGCCAGCACGCCCACCACCAGGGCGCGCATGTAGAGGGAGTTCATGGTGAGATTTCCTGATCTGTTGCGCTGCGCGTCGCACTAAGCGACCCACAGCAAGGCCATCCCGGTTTGGGGATGAGTCTTCAGGTGCAACAGGAATCAGGCCCGGGGTGGGCGCCAGACGCCGGACGGCGTGCGGTCGGGGATAAAGTTGTTGGCGCCGTTAAGCGCTAAGGGGTGTGCCAAGGTCAAAGGCGCCTTGAGCACAGGCATTGCCAGTTGCAACACGCCACCGGTCTTGCATTCCTGGCCGGGTTTGCAGGCCTTGCCATGGTCGACGCCGTCCTGGCAGCAGTCGGGCGACATGTCGCTCATCATCTGCATGTCGGCCATCTTCATCGGGCACGGTTCGGTGCTCGACGGCACACCCGCCATCCCGGTCAGGGGAAGCGTGAGGCTTAACAGCAAGACCAGGATTAAACGCAGAAGGCGGCTCATGGGGCGCGAGTCTAGCCAAGCACGGGTTAAGCCGCTATTAACAATTGCGTGAGAACTCGACCGTGATAACGGATCTGCGCCAGGGTCAGCGCGGTGTAGCCGATGATCACCGCCGGAGCCAGGGTCACCTGGGCGCAGAACTTGCCCAACGGCTGCAACGTCAACCCGACTGCGGCAGCACGCTCGCAGAAATCGCCCTCCGTAACGCCAGGCGGCAACCACAACACAAAATGCAAACCCGCCTGCTGGCCGCTGACTGCGCAGTTGTGCGGCAGGCATGCGAGCAACGCATCGCGGCGTGCCTCGTAGGCTTGGCGCGACGCGCGCAGGTGGCGCACAAAAGCGCCACTGCGCAGAAACTCCGCCAACCCCAACTGATCACTCGCCCCCACCGAATGCCCAGTGAGTTGCAACGTGCGCAGCAGTGACCGGCGCAGCGCCTTGGGCACTACCATGAAGCCCACGCGCAAACCGGGGAACAGGTTCTTGTTGAAGCTGCCGCAGTGAATCACCCGGTCGGCGTGATCCAGGGATTTAAGCGCGGCCAGCGGCGCGGTGTTGTAGTTGTACTCACTGTCGTAATCGTCTTCGACCACCCACGCATCGGCGCGGGCGGCCCAGTCCAGCAGCGCTAGGCGACGGGACACCGACAGTGTCATGCCCAGCGGCGCCTGGTGGGCTGGAGTGACGTAGGCCAGCCGCGCAGTTTCGGGCAGTCGGGCCGTGTCGAGGCCTTCGGCGGTAACGGGAATGGCGTGGATTTGCGCACCTGCCAGCGCGAACAAACGACGGGCCGGCAGGTAGCCCGGGTCTTCCACACAGGCGGTTTCGCCAGGCTTGAGCAAGGTACGGGCGATCAAGTCGAGGGCATGGCGGATACCCGTGGTGATAATCACCTCGTCGGCTTCGCAGCGCAGGCCGCGATAGCTGCGCAGGTAATCGGCAATGTGCTCGCGCAGATCCGGCAGGCCTGCGGGATGGTTCGCCTCCAAAACACCTGGCCCCACGGCAAGCAAGCCGCGCGAAATACAGCGCGCCCAGGCTTTGAGGTCGAACAAGCTGGCATCCGGGCGCCGTGCGACAAAGGGCACATGGCTTTGTACACCCGCAGAGGGAGGGTCAGGTTCTACTGGGCGGCGCACCATGACCGAAGCCACCGGGGCAGCAATGAATTGTTCGGGGATCACCGCACACACCCGCGTGCCGGAGCCCGCCACCCGCTGCACATACCCTTCGCTGTGCAGGCGGTCGAACGCGGCTTCCAGCGTGCCACGGGACACCAACCAGCGCTCGGCCAGGCTGCGAGTGGACGGCAAGCGACTGCCCGCCGGCAACTGCCGATCGAGGATGGCGGCGCGCAAGGCGTCATAGGCGCCCTGCTGTTTGCCGGCGTCCAGACTATCGGGCCGTGGCAAGTCCAGGGCGGATGGGGCTTTTCCTCGGCTCATAGTGGTCCAGTCTATTTAGGCTTAAGTGGCTCTAAGGATTAAACCACAAAGCCACTAGAGTTCGAGCACTACCCCTTGCGAAGGAACGCCCCATGACCCAACGCGCCCTTACTTCCGGTTTCTGGCTGGTGCTGCTGACCCTGCTGATCGCCCTGCCGCGCATCACCCTGGACCTGCACTTGCCAGCCCTACCGGCCATGGCCGACTACTTGCACAGCAGCGACAGCCAACTGCAACTGACCCTCACGCTGTACACCGTAGGTTCGGCCATTTCGCTGCTGGTCGCCGGCCCACTCACCGACCGTTTTGGCCGCCGTCCGGTGTTGCTGACAGGGCTGTTTCTGTATGTCGTGGCCACGGTGGCCTGCGCCTTGGCCGAAAGCTTGCCGGTCCTGATCATCGCCCGCCTGGTCCAGGCCTTGGGCGGTTGCTGCACCACGGTGATTGGCCGGGTGATCGTGCGCGACCATTTCGATCGTCACGAACAGGCACGCTTGCTGGGGCTGATCTCCATGGCGATGGCCGTCTCTCCCATGGCCGCACCGGTACTGGGCAGCCTGATGCTGCCGTTGCTCAACTGGCGCGGGCTATTCGTGGTGTTGGGGATTGTGGGCGCGGGGCTGTACCTGGTGGTGTATCGCCGGCTGCCTGAAACGCGCCCACCGCAAGTCGCCGCAGCGCCGTCGAGCAATCTACTGCACATTTACAGGCAACTTCTGCGTGACCGTTATTTCCTGCGCTACTCGCTGGCAATCGGCTGCGTCTACAGCACGTACTTCCCGTTTATCGCCGAGTCGTCGGCACTGCTGCAGCGCGGTTTTCATCTCTCACCCACGGCCTACGCACTGGTATTCGCGGCGACCATCAGCGGCTACATGCTCGGCGCGAACATATTCCGCCGCCTGGTGCTGCGGTTCGAGCCGGATCGGTTGATTGCAGGCGCTATCGCGCTGAACGTGTTGGGCAGCCTGACACTTGCTGCGGCCACCGCAGCGTTACCGAGCCAATGGCTGGCGATTGTGCTGCCGATGGTGGTGATCATGGTGTCGGTGGGGATGGTGATTCCGGCCTGCCAGTTGGCGGTGTTGCAGCCCTACGGCGCGATTGCGGGGACGGCGTCGGGGTTGTTCTTTTTTACCCAGATGTTTTTGACGGCGCTGAGCAGTTGGGCGACGGGGTTGTTGTCGGATGGTACGTCCACGCCATTGATCATCATGACTGCATCGGCGAGTGCGTTGCTAGCGACCAGTTGGCTGACCCTCCACACAACCAAAAGTGGGAGCGGGCTTGCTCGCGAAAGCGGCGTGTCAGTCGATGCATCCGGTGGCTGACACAGCCTTCGCGAGCAAGCCCGATCCCACAGGGGAACGGGCCAGGCTCAGGTTTAGTGCATGAAGATCGCGATCAGGATGATGACTGGGATAGGTACACCGAGGAAAAAAAGCAGAATTGAGCGCATGGTGAATTCCTTGAATTAAGAGGCCTTGAATTAACGTACGAAGTGTTCGGTTTCGACATACACCACTGCATCCCGACGACGACCGCCATAGGTTGCAGCGAAGCTGGCGAAGAACGCACCGATCAGCAGGGAAATAAAGGTCCACAGCGAGGCATACGCAGCGACCTTCGCAGCCGTGTCGGCGGCCTGCTTGGCTTTGAGCTTCGCGTCTTCAATCGCTTTACGGGCGTCGCCGTAGACCTTGTCGATACGCGCTTCGGCGTCAGCTTGGCTGAGATTGGTGCGTTGGCTGATCAACTGGGCCAGGTAGGTACGGTCTTCGGGCGCCAGCTGGCCGTCGTTGGCCAAGGTGCGGGTGAAGATACGTGCAACCACGCCGTGCGCTGCGTCATCGCTGACGGCAACCGGGCGGTCGTCGCGGAACAGGCTGTCGACGTAATAGCCGAAGTCATCGCCCTTCACGCCCTGTGCAGCACTGCCCACGGCCTGGGCTGCACCCGACGCCACGCTGGCACCGGCTTTCACACCACCACCGACTACACTGCTGACGGAGCCAACTACCAGAATCGCCGTCACCAACGTCGCCACGGCCCAGGCCAGGAAGCCGTGGGCGGTATCGCGAAAATACACCTCATCACCATGCATATTGGCCCACTTCACCCGCAACCGACCGGCGATGTAACCGCCCAACCCCGATGCAACAATCTGGGTAAACGCCAGCCAGATAATCGTGGAAATGCCCAAGCCCTTTGCACTGATACCGCTGTCGGCCCACGGCGACACCGCCGAGAAACCCAGACCGAAACCCAGCAGTACCAAAATCAAGGACAACGAAGCCGCCGCAGCGGCACCGGCAAAAATCGCCCCCCAGGAAACCCCGGAGAGCGTGCTCGACTCTTGTAGCGTGGATGAGGATGTGATCATTGTTGTTGTGCTCCCGGCAGGAAAAATGATGTTACAAGTCACGGAAGGGACAGTGCAGGCACCATGCCAGTCGCCAAAAAATTAAATCTTCTTGTATTTCAACAAGTTAAATAAGTTGAACTTCCTAGAACCATGCAACTTGCAAGAAATGACCGTTATGAGCGGGCGTTCTGCATTCCCTGCCCAATAGCAGGCGCCCAATAACGGACCTTGTAGTGAGCGGGCTTGCCCCGCGCTGGGTGGCGCAGCCGCCCCAACCGGGCCGCTGCGGAGTTTCAGGAAAATAGCGGCGCCTGGATGTAGGGCGGCTTCGCCCCCCAGCGCGGGGCAAGCCCGCTCACTACAAGGTGCTTTTGGGCATACGCCTGGGGGCAGCGCAGCAGAAATTTGTGTTGGTTTTGCCAAGATGAAGTTTAATTTAGGAAGCATTCAGGCATTTCTTGGCAAAATGCCCTCACTTTCAGTGTGAATCGCTCACCAGGTAATCCTATGACCCGTATTTTGACCATCGAGGATGACGCCGTAACAGCCCGCGAGATCGTCGCCGAGCTGAGTAGCCATGGACTGGACGTAGATTGGGTAGACAACGGCCGCGAAGGCCTGGTCCGTGCCGTGAGTGGCGACTACGACCTGATCACCCTCGACCGCATGCTCCCGGAACTCGATGGCCTGGCCATCGTTACCACCCTGCGCACCATCGGCGTATCCACGCCGATCCTGATGATCAGCGCCCTCTCCGACGTGGACGAGCGCGTACGCGGCCTGCGTGCCGGCGGTGATGACTACCTCACCAAACCCTTCGCCTCCGATGAAATGGCGGCGCGCGTGGAAGTGCTGCTGCGGCGCAAAAGCACCGTCAAGGAGTTCGAAACCGCGCTGCGCGTGGCTGACCTGGAACTGAACCTGATCAGCCGTGAAGCCAGCCGTGCCGAGCAGCCCCTGAGCCTGCTGCCCACCGAATACAAACTGCTGGAATTCCTGATGCGCAACACCGGGCAGATCCTGTCGCGGATGATGATCTTCGAGGAAGTCTGGGGCTATCACTTCGACCCGGGCACCAACCTGATCGACGTGCACATCGGCCGTCTGCGCAAGAAAATCGATCCACCGGGCCTCACGCCGCTGATCCGCACGGTACGAGGTTCCGGTTATGTCATTGCTGAACCCCTCTAAGGGCTGGCGCTCTTCCAGCAGTCGCTTGCTGGCGTTGTACAGTTCGTTGTTCGTGGCGTGGAGTTGCATCCTGATGGGGGTGCTGTACTACGAAGTCTCCGGGTACCTGGGCGACTTGTCGCGCCACTCCCTGATGCAGCGCCAGCACCTGTTCCAGCGCTTCGACGGCGAGGAACTGGTGGAAGCGCTGACCACCAGCATGACCTTCGACATGAAAGGCGTGGATGCCTATGGGCTGTTCGACGAGCAGTTCAAGCCGTTGAGCGGGCCGATCCGCGCGATCCCACCGGACCTGCCGCTGGACGGCAAGATCCACGCCCTGGCCAATTGCGTCGACTCCGACGATCCCAAACTGCCCAAAGACAGCTGCGACGCCGTGGCTACCCATACCGACGACGGCCGCTGGCTGGTGCTGGTACGCGCCAACGGCTCGCTGTTTGGCGTGACCCGCATCATTTGGCACGCGCTGTTGTGGGCGCTGTCGTTGACCATCATCCCCGGTGCTGCCGGCTGGCACTTGTTGCGCCGCCGTCCGTTAAGGCGAATTCGCGGTATTCAAGCCAGTGCCGAAGCCATCGTAGCCGGCGACCTGACCCACCGCCTGCCGCTGTCGAACCGGCGGGATGAGCTGGACATGCTCGCGGCCATCGTCAACGCGATGCTCGACCGTATCGAAAAGCTGATGAACGAGGTCAAGGGCGTGTGTGACAACATCGCCCACGACCTGCGCACACCACTGACCCGCCTGCGGGCTCAGCTTTACCGTATTCGCCAGGAGGCTGAAGAGGACTCGGGCTATGCGGTGAAACTGGACGATGCGATCGCGGAAACCGACACCCTGATGGCGCGTTTTCGCGGGCTGCTGCGCATCTCGGAACTGGAAGACCACCAGCGCCGCTCAGGCTTCCTGGTGATGGACCCATTGCCGCTGCTGCGCGAACTGCATGACTTCTACCTGCCCCTGGCCGAAGAAGGCGAATTGCACCTGGTGCTCGAAACCCCGGACTCCCTGCCGTGGATCACCGGCGACCGCGCATTGTTGTTCGAAGCGCTGGCGAACCTGCTGAGCAACTCGATCAAGTTCTCCCCACCGGGGGGCGAGGTGATCCTGCGGGCGGTGAATGACGCCGGTAGCACGCGCATCGAAGTGCACGACTCGGGGCCGGGAATACCGGTCGCCGAACGCAACGCGGTGTTCCAGCGTTTCTATCGCGTGGATGAAAGCGACCAGCAAGGCGGGTTTGGATTGGGTTTGTCGATTGTGGCGGCGATCATCAACTTGCACGGGTTCAAGTTGGATGTGGGTACCAGTGAGCGCGGGGGCGCGCGGCTGGTGCTGGAATGCCGCCAGCAGCTGATGCCAGAGGCCTGAGGTTCACACATATCCAAATGTGGGAGCTGGCTTGCCTGCGATAGCGTTAGATCAGTCACTTCTTCTATCGACTGACACACCGCCATCGCGGGCAAGCCCGCTCCCACATTGGAGCGGGTTAGAAGTTCGCCCGCAGTGCTGCAACACCACCGCTGTAGACACCGGCAAACAACTCTTCCACCGCCTCATCCGTCACACCCGCCACCGGGGTGAACACGCCGGACCAGGTCACCTTCGCCGACGAGTCGGTCAATGCCTCAACCTGCAACGTCGCCAGGTACGCACTCACCGGAAACGGTGATTCTTCGATGGTGTAGCTGTAAGTGCGCGCCACGTTATCAAAGGTCTGCAAACGCTCCACCACCACACCGCCATCAGCGGTCGCCAGGTGGCGCACGCGGCCGCCTTCGCTCGGCTCGCTCTTGACGATCAGCGGCAGCCATTTGGGCAGGTCGTTGAAGCCGCCCACCAGTTCCCAGACCTTGTCAGCGGATACCGGAATTTCAATTACTGCGGATGCTTTTGGCACGGTAAATCTCCAGAAGTCGTAGGAAAACGCCGTCCAGCCTGCCACGCCAGGCGCGTCAATGCATCAACTCCCGCAACCGATACCACAACATTCCCATTGCCAGCAGCGGCGAGCGCAAGGCTTTACCGCCGGGAAAGGTCATGTGCGGCACCCGACTGAAAATATCCAGGCCTTGGCTGTGGCCAGCGTGTATCGCCTCGGCTAGCAAGCGGGCGCACCAGTGGGTCACGTTCAACCCATGGCCCGAATAACCCTGGGCGTAGAACACATTGGGGTACTGCTGCAATCGCCCCACCTGCGGAAAGCGATTGGCGGTGATGCCGATCTTGCCGCCCCACTGGAACTCGATAGCCGTGTCTGCCAATTGCGGGAACACCTTGAGCATTTTCGGCTGCATGTAAGCGGCAATGTCTGCCGGATCACGCCCGGAGTAGTGACAGGCGCCGCCAAATAATAGGCGACGGTCGGCGGACAACCGGTAGTAATCCAGCCCGACCTTCTGGTCGCACAGCGCCAGGTTTTGCGGGTTCAACTCACTCGCCAGTGCTTGCGGCAAAGGCGCGGTGGCGATGATGTAACTGCCCGCCGGCAGCACCTTGCCGCTCAAGCGTGGTTCCAGCTCGTCAAGGTGCGCGTTGCAGGCCAATACCAGGCTGGCGGCGCGCACCGTGCCACCCGCGCAGCGCACGTGCACGGTGTCGCCGTGGATCAGCTCCAGCACTTCGGTCTGCTCGAAAATCCGCACGCCAAGAGACTCGGCCACCTGCGCCTCGCCCAGCACCAAGTTCAACGGGTGCAAATGCCCGGAACCCATGTCCACCAGCCCTCCGGCGTACACCGTCGAGCCCACGACCTGTTGCATATCCTGCGGACCCACCAAGCGGGTTTCATGGGCATACCCCATGGCCGCCAGGTGTTCCTGTTCGCCCTGGAACGCCGCAAACTGCGCCGGGGTATTGGCCAGTTCGCAAAAGCCCCAACGCAAGTCGCAGTCGATAGCGTGTTCGCGAATGCGCTCGCCCACCACCGCCACCGACTCGATCCCGGCCCGCTCCAGGGAACGCACGCCCTCCTCGCCCACGTATTTGGCGAACCCCGACACATCGTGGCCGATGCCGCGAATCAACTGCCCGCCGTTGCGCCCGCTGGCGCCCCAACCGATGCGCCGGGCCTCCAGCAGGATCACCGACAACCCGCGCTGGGCCAACTCAATGGCAGTATTCACCCCGGTGAACCCACCGCCGATCACACACACATCGGCGCTCAGATCAGCGCCCAGTGACGGGCGCTCCGGCATGGCGTTGGCGCTCGCCCGGTAATAGGACCGGGCGTGGTCGCTGGACGGGTTCATTTGTTGGTCTTCACTTTGCTCCAGGCGCGGGTCATCAGGCGCATGGTCGCCGGTGTGGGCGTGGTGGAAATATAGAGTTTGTCGAGCACTTCCTGGGACGGGTACACCTCAGGGTTGTTCACCAGTTCCGGGTCCATGAAGGCCTTGGCTGCCGGGTTGGCGTTGGCGTAACCCACCGAGGCGCTCACCTTGGCGATCACCTCAGGGTCCAGCAAGTAGTTGATGAATGCGTGGGCTTCCTTCGGGTTGCTCGCATCCGCCGGGATGGCCAGCAGGTCGAACCACAGGTTGGAGCCTTCCTTGGGAATCGAGTAGGCGATGTTCACGCCGTTCTTGGCTTCCTTGGCGCGGTTGGCGGCCTGGAATACGTCGCCGGAATAACCGAAGGCCACGCAGATATCACCGTTGGCCAAGTCCGAGATGTACTTGGACGAGTGGAAGTAGGTGATGTACGGCCGCAGTGTCAGCAGCTTGGCTTCGGCCTGTTTGTAGTCCTCGGGGTTCTCGCTGCGCGGGTCTTTGCCCATGTAGTTGAGGATCGCCGGGAACAGCTCATCGGCTGAGTCGAGGAAGGCTACGCCGCACTCGTGAAGCTTCTTGATGTTTTGCGGTTCAAAGAGCACTGCCCACGAGTCGATATGGTCGATGCCCAGCACTTGCTTGACCTTGTCGACGTTGTAGCCAATGCCGTTGGTGCCCCACAGGTACGGCACCGAGTGCGCGTTGCCCGGGTCGTTTTTCTCCAGCAGCTTGAGCAGCTTGGGGTCGAGGTTCTTGAAGTTGGGCAATTGCGAACGGTCGAGCTTGAGGAACGCACCGGCCTTCACCTGGCGCGCCAGGAAGTGGTTGGACGGCACCACCACGTCATAGCCGGTGCGCCCGGCGAGCAACTTGCCCTCCAGGGTTTCGTTGGAGTCGAACACGTCATAGATCGGCTTGATCCCGGTCTTGGCCTGGAAGTCAGCCAAGGTGGTTTCGCCGATGTAATCGGTCCAGTTGTACACACTGACCGTCGGCGCCGCCTGGCTGGTACTGCTGAATGCGGCCACCAGGGCCAGCGGGAGAAGCTTGTTCACGAGACGCATATCAACACCCCTTTTTGATTTTTTAGACGCTCAACAGCAGGAACTCACGCTCCCAGGAACTGATTACCCGCTTGAAATTCTCATGCTCGGCGCGTTTGACCGCGACGTAGCCACGCACGAACTTGTCGCCCAGGTACTGCTTGACCGTGTCGCACTCCTCCATCCGTGCCAAGGCGTCCTCGATGGTGATCGGCAGGCGCAGGTTACGGCGCTCGTAGGCGCGGCCTTCGACCGGTGCACTCGGTTCGATCTGCTCGATCATCCCCAGGTAGCCACACAGCAGACTAGCGGCAATCGCCAGGTAAGGATTGGCATCGGCGCCCGGCAGGCGGTTTTCCACGCGCATCGCATCGGGGCTGGAGGTGGGCACGCGCAGGCCGACGGTGCGGTTTTCTTCGCCCCACTCCACGTTGACCGGTGCCGACGTGTCCGGCAGAAAGCGACGGAACGAGTTCACGTTGGGTGCAAACATCGGCAGCAACTTGGGAATGTACTTCTGCAAGCCGCCGATATGGTTGAGGAACAGTGGGCTCATCTTGCCGTCGGCATCGACGAACACCGGCTTGCCGGTGGCAATGTCCACCACGCTCTGGTGCAGGTGCATGGCGCTGCCGGGCTCATCGGCCACCGGTTTGGCCATGAAGGTGGCTGCCACGTTGTGCTTGAGCGCGGCTTCACGCAGGGTGCGCTTGAACACGGTGATCTGGTCGGCCAGGTCGAGGGCGTCGCCGTGGCGGAAGTTGATCTCCATCTGTGCCGGGCCGTCTTCGTGGATCAGCGTATCGAGGTCCAGGCCCTGGGCTTCGCACCAGTCGTAGACGTCTTCGAACAGTGGGTCGAACTCGTTGGCGGCGTCGATGGAGAACGACTGGCGACCGGTTTCGGCGCGGCCGGAACGGCCTACCGGGGTTTTCAGCGGCAGGTCCGGGTCTTCGCAGCGTTGGGTCAGGTAGAACTCCATTTCCGGCGCGACAATCGGCTGCCAGCCTTTGTCGGTGTAAAGCTGCAGGACTTTTTTCAGCACGTTGCGCGGCGACAACTCAATGGGGTTGCCCTGCTTGTCGAAGGTGTCGTGGATCACAATCGCGGTGGGCTCGATGGCCCAAGGCACCACATACGTGGCGTTGGACACCGGACGGCAGATCATGTCGATGTCGGCCGGGTCCAGCAGATCGTAGTAGATATCGTCGTCGACAAAGTCCCCGGTCACCGTTTGCAGCAGCACACTTTCCGGCAGGCGCATGCCTCGCTCATGCAGGAACTTGTTGGTGGGCGCAATCTTGCCGCGTGCGATGCCAGTCAAATCACTGATCACGCATTCGACTTCGGTAATCTTGTGTTCTTTCAGCCAGGCGGACAGCTGATCGAAGGGGGCGTTCATAAGGACCTCGTCATGGGTGGGATACGTGCGCCGGCTTGTGCTCCCGGCGCATTGAGGTCTATCTTGGGCCGGCCTTCGAACGGCATCTATCCACTTTGCACGAACCACAACGCACCAATAGAGTGCGCACGGATCACCCATGACACAGGCAACCGCTTTGCGCGTACAGGCCTTCACCACCGGTGATGTGGCCGCCCAATGCAGTGCGACACCCGGTTGGGTGCAGCAATACCAGCAGATGTCCCCGGGGCATTTTGCCGGGCAGATCCGCTACCTCGACCTGCAAGGCGTGCACGTGTACGAAGAGTGCATGAACACCCGAGTGGAGCAGCACTTCAACGCGCCACCCGGCTCGCTGGCATTTTGCTTCGATGGCAGCGACAACGCGCTGTACATGCTCAATGGCGAAAGCCGCAACACCTGGATCACCCCGGAAAACTACCGCGAAGTGGCGGTGGTGTTCGGCCCGCAGTTCGTGCAACGCCAGGGGCTGGATGTGGCGAAACTCGAAGGCCTGTTCATGGCGCCGCTGAGCTGCCAGCAGAACTCGCTGTTTACCCGTTGGCTCAGTGGCACGCTGACGCGCCTGCCTAGCGTGATCGACCCCATCAGCCTGACCCAGCAACTGCTCGACGACTGCCTGTTTATCCTCGACAACGCCTGCGTGTGCCTGGACCGCAGCTCATTGCAAAAACGCAGTGAAGAACGCCGTTTGATGGCGCGCATTGGCGAATGGGCAGCGGATGCGCCGGATGAAACCGTCAACCTGCTGGAGCTGGCGCAGATTGCCGGTGTGCCGTTGCGTCAATTGCAGCAGGGGTTCAAGACCTACACCGGGATGAGCCCGGCGCAGTGGTTGCGGTTACGCCGATTGAATGGGGCGCGGCGGGAGTTGTTGAGCGCGACTGACGCCACCGTCGCCGAAGTGGCGATGAATTGGTCGTTCTGGCATTTGGGGCGGTTTTCGAACAGTTACCGGGCACTGTTCCAGGAACTGCCCAGCGAAACCCTGAAACGTCACTGTTAGAACGCGGTTAAAAATGTGGGAGCGGGCTTGCTCGCGAATGCGGTGGGTCAGATACACATTCAGCGACTGACACACCGCTTTCGCGAGCAAGCCCGCTCCCACATTTGGATCTCCATCAGGCCTGGGATTTGAGGAAAGTCGCCATGAGTTGGTTGACCTGTTCAGCCGCCTCCAACTGCACCATATGGCCTTGACCGGGCAACACTTCTACCTGAGCCACCAGCCCCTGCGCATGCCGCACCGGGATGATTGCATCGTCACTGCCCCAGATCACCAGGCTCGGCTGGCGCCCCACCACGTGGCGCACATCCACCTTCTGCTGCCCACCGTCAAACAACGCGGTATTGAGCTGGCACAGCGCCTGATCCACGCCTTCCAAGCGCTTGAACTTGAGCATGTCCTCCAGCATTTGCCGCGTCACCAGGCCCGGGTCGCTGAACAGTTGGGTCAACTGCGGCTTGAGCGCATTGCGGTTGTTGGCCTCGGCAAAACCTTGCAGGTAATCACCATTGATATCCGCCCCCAGGCCAGCGCTAGCGATCAGGGTCAGTGAGGCCACACGTGCGGGGGCCTGGTCGGCTACTGTCAGCGACACCAGCCCGCCCATGGAATGCCCGGCCAAGTGCACGCGCTCCAGTTTCAGGTGGTCGAGCAGGTCCAATACCGCCTGGCTCAGTTCCTTGGCATCGCCGCTGTGCAACTGCTTGCCCGACTCGCCATGCCCCGGCAGGTCCAGGGCGATCACCCGGCGCTCAGCGGCCAGCGCCGGTTGGTTGAACAGCCAGTTGTTCAAGTCACCGCCAAACCCATGCACCAGCACCAAAGGCGTGCCGCCCTCGCCCAGGTCCAGATAGCGCAGCAGGCGCCCGTCGATCTCGACTTTTTGCGCACTCGGCCCGCACGCTTCAGCTTCGGCCGCACTGGAGACGAACCCGGCATTGAAGCTCTCGATTACCGCATCAATCTGCGCTTCCGTGGCCTCGCCTTCGACGACGATGCCCAGCAACGCTCCCACCGGCAGGGTTTCATCACTCAGCGCCAACACCCGGCGCAGCACCCCATTGAACGGTGCCTCCACACTGCTGGAGATCTTGTCGGTCTCCACATCCACGATTTCCTCGCCCTTCTCCACCCGGTCGCCGGGTTGCTTGAGCCAGACATCGATGCGGCCCTCGGTCATCGACAGCCCCCACTTGGGCATGGTCAGGGTATGGATCATGCGGCATTCCTCTTGTCGGCGATCTTCAGCACGGCGGCCTCGATCTTCGCGGCGTTGGGGATGTACAGGTCTTCCAATGCATCCGAGAACGGCACTGGTGTGTGCGGCGCGGTGACCATTTCAATCGGCGCGCGCAGCGAAGAAAACGCCTGCTGCGCCACCAATGCGCTGATATCGGTAGCAATGGAACAGCGCGGGTTGGACTCGTCGATCACCACCAGGCGCCCGGTTTTCTCCACGCTTTCGAGGATGCTGTCCTCGTCCAGAGGGCTGGTGGTACGCAGGTCCAGCACCTCGCAGTCGATGCCCTGGCGCGCCAGGTTGGACGCGGCTTCCAGGGCGATGTGCACCATGCGGCCGTAGGTCACCAGGGTCACGTCCTTGCCTTCGCGCACGAAGTTGGCTTCGCCGAAAGGTACGGTGTAGAGCTCTTCCGGCACCTCGCCTTGCAGGCTGTAGAGCATCTTGTGTTCGAGGAAGATCACCGGGTCGTTGTCGCGAATCGCCTGGATCAGCATGCCCTTGGCGTCATACGGCGTGGCAGGGCACACCACTTTGAGACCCGGAATATGTGTCCACATCGAGGTGAGCATCTGCGAATGCTGGGCCGCCGCGCGCAGGCCGGCGCCGTACATGGCGCGGATCACCAGCGGTGTGGTGGTCTTGCCGCCGAACATGTAGCGGAACTTGGCCGCCTGGTTGAGCAGTTGGTCGAGGCAGCAGCCGATAAAGTCGACGAACATCAATTCGCACACAGGGCGCATGCCTCGGGTAGCTGCGCCAACGGCCATGCCCACGTAGCCGACTTCGGACAACGGCGCGTCCAGCACGCGGTCGGGAAATTGCGGGTACAGGCCCTTGGTGACGCCAAGCACGCCGCCCCAGGCGTCCTGTTCGCCGGGGGAACCGGTGCCGCCGGAAACGTCCTGGCCGATGATGAACACGCTCTGGTCACGGCGCATTTCCTGGGCCAGCGCTTCGTTGATTGCCTGCTGGTAGCTGATTTTGCGAGCCATGGGATTCTCTCCGGATATTGTTGTTATGAGTGGTAGGCGACGTAGACGTCACTGAGCAGGTCGGCGGCCTGAGGTTTGGGATCGGACTTGGCCCGGCGCACGGCGTCTTCGATCAACTGCGCGACTTCGCTGTCGATGCGTTCGAACTGCGCCGCCTCCAGCCAGCCTTCGGCGTTGCAACGCTTGCGAAACAGCGCCAGGCAATCGGCGCTTTCGCGCAGGTTTTTCACTTCATCGGGGCCGCGATAGGTTTGTGCGTCGCCTTCGAAGTGGCCGTAGAAGCGGCTCAACTTCACTTCAACCAGGGTCGGCCCCTCGCCCTTGCGCGCCCTCGAAACGGCAACCCCAAGCGCCTCGTGCACGGCAAAGAAATCATTGCCATCGACAATCACCCCCGGCATGCCAAAGCCCACCGCGCGCTCGGCGATGTCCTTGCACGCCACTGACCAACCGGAGCCGGTGGCCTCGGCATAACCGTTGTTTTCCGCGACGAATAGGCACGGCAGTTTCATGATGGCGGCCAGGTTCATGGCTTCGAACACCGCGCCTTCGTTGGAGCCGCCGTCACCAAAAAACGCCACGGCCACGCCCTGGCTGCCCTTGAGCTTGGCCGCCAGTGCTGCACCCGCCGCCAGCGGCGCGCCGGCACCGACGATGCCGTTGGCGCCGAGCATGCCCTTCTCCTGGTCGGCGATGTGCATGGAGCCGCCCTTGCCGCCGCACACGCCGGTTTTCTTGCCGTAGATCTCGGCCATCATGCCGAACACATCCACGCCCTTGGCGATGCAATGGCCGTGGCCACGGTGGTTGGAGGCGATGCAATCTTCATCGTTGAGGTGGGCCATGACCCCGGCGGCGCTGGCCTCCTGACCCGCGTAGAGGTGCACGAAGCCGGGGATTTCACCGGTGGCAAATTCCACATGCAGGCGTTCTTCGAAATCACGGATGGTGCGCATCACGGTGTAGGCATGGAGCAATTGATCGGTGGACAGGTGAGTGGACATCTTGTTGTTCTCCAGGTTGTCTCGACACACAAAAGGCTGAGGGTGTTCAGCTAAAACCCCTTCAGCACAGCCTGTGCCAAGGTGTTTAAAAACCTGGCAAAACCTTGACCCAGAGCGGTTGCCGCACCAGAGCGGCCATCGCAGAATGAGACCGGGCATTGCAACACGCAGGCCGCGTCTCAAGCCAAATGAGACGCTGCGTCTCAGGCTGGCAGTTGGTCAGGCTGCACTTGTCCCTCCCGACGCATGCGCGCTTAATGGCGGGCATAACAACAAAGATCGAGAACCGGAGGCCTTATGCTCGCCGCGAACTCCAGAGAGCACGTCGACTGCGTCAGTCGCGTGGTCCGCAATGCCGACCGCCTGCCCCAGGCGCCGGTGCCGTCGCTGATTTTCGATTCCTGGCGGCGCTCCATGGAGCAACACCACCTGGACCCTGGCTCGCTGCAAGGGCCGCGCATCCTCACCGAACCCTTGCTCAAGGAATGCCGCGACCGCGCCGAACTGTTCATGCGCATCGCCGGTGAAGCGGTCGGGCAACTGCATCATCGCGTGCGCCAAGCCGACTACTGCGTGATGCTCACCGACGCCCAGGGCCAGACCATCGACCACCGCGTGGACGCCGCGATTCGCAACGACTGCCGCAAAGCCGGCCTGTACCTCGGCACCTGCTGGTCAGAAGCCGAAGAAGGTACCTGCGGCGTGGCCACCGTACTCACCAGTAAGGCCGCCGTGACCGTGCACAAGCGCGATCACTTTCGTGCCGCGTTCATTGGCCTGACCTGCTCCGCCGCACCAATCTTCGACCCGCAGGGCAATCTGCTGGGGGTGATGGACGCCTCGGCGCTCAAGTCCCCAGATGACCGACGCAGCCAACACCTGGTGCGCCAAATGGTGGCGCAAAGTGCCGAGGCCATCGAAAACGCCTTCTTCATGCACAGCGCCCGCCAGCATTGGGTACTGCAAGCCCACAGCACCCCTGGCTTTGTCGACAGCCAACCGGACCTGTTGCTGGCCTGGGACCAGGACGGTCGCTTGCAGGCCTTGAACAGCAAGGCGCGCCAGGCTTTACGCCTGCGTTTTGGCCAAGTGCCGGAGCACATCGGCGAGGTATTCGACCTGGATGCCTTGCGCGCCGTCACCGATCAATCCGCCCAGCACCTGCATTGGCTGGGGGAACCGGGCGCCTTGCACGTGCGGGTCAACGCGCCACGTCGCAAACCGACGCGGGCAGCGGTGATGCCTTTGGTGGATGCGCGCGTGGAAGAACACCTGCGCCTGGCCGTGCGGGTCAAGGACCGTAACCTGCCGGTGCTGGTGCAAGGCGAAACCGGCGCCGGCAAGGAAGTCTTCGCCCGCCAGTTGCATGAACGCAGCGCCCGCCGTGGGGGGCCGTTTGTGGCGGTGAATTGCGCGGCCATCCCCGAGAACCTCATCGAAAGCGAGTTGTTCGGCTACGTGGCCGGGGCCTTTACCGGTGCGTCCAGCAAAGGCATGCCGGGGCTGTTGCTGCAAGCGGATGGCGGCACCCTGTTCCTCGATGAAATCGGCGACATGCCGTTGGCCTTGCAGACCCGCCTGCTGCGGGTGATGGCCGAAGGTGAAGTTGCACCGCTGGGATCAGCGAAAACCCGCACAGTGGATATCCAGGTGATCGGCGCCAGCCACCGCGACTTGGCGGTATTGGTGAACGAAGGCCGCTTTCGTGAAGACCTTTACTTTCGCCTCGGTTGCGCACGCTTCTGTCTGCCGCCGTTGCGCGAACGCACGGACAAGCTGGCGTTGATCAACCGTCTGCTGGAACAGGAAGCGCGCAATAGCGGGGTGTCGGTGGGCATCGGCCAGGCGGCGCTGGGGTTGCTGTTGGGCTACGCCTGGCCGGGGAATGTGCGGCAACTACGGCATGTGCTGGCGTATGCCTGCGCGGTGTGCGAAGGCGACACGCTACAGGTGGCGGATTTGCCGGTGGAGGTGCGCGGGGATCAGATGGAAGCGTTGGTTGAACAGAGCGTGAGCCAGGAGCGCCAAGTGGTGTTGGATGCGTTGATTCGCCATCGCTGGAAGCCATTGCCGACGGCGCAGGCGTTGGGGATTTCCAGGGCAACTCTGTATCGCCGGGTCAACCAACTGGGGATCGACATGCCCAACAAAGCCTCCTGACACAATGGGATCAAAATGTGGGAGCTGGCTTGCCTGCGATAGCGGTGGGTCAGCGCTCTGATTTGGCACTGATACACCGCTATCGCAGGCAAGCCAGCTCCCACAGTAGACCGAGCACAACTGGAGGTTTAGCGGTAGACCAGACCGCCATCAATCAGCGGCGCCTGCCCGGTCATGTAGTCCGCATCCGGTCCGGCGAGAAACGACACCAACCCCGCCACATCCTCCGGCGTTTCCGCCCGGCCCAATGCAATACCATCCACATACTTCTTGTACGTCGCCCCCACTTCAGCGCCAGTAATTTCAGCCATGCGCTTATCGATCTCCACCCACATATCGGTGCCCACCACACCCGGGCAATAAGCGTTCACGGTGATCCCGCTGCTGGCCAATTCCTTGGCCGCTGCCTGGGTCAACGCACGCACGGCAAACTTGGTGGCCGAGTACACGCCCAGCAACGCGAAGCCCTCATGGCCGGCGATGGAACAGGCATTGATGATCTTGCCCTTTTGCTTGAGCGCCTTGAATTTCTTGCCAGCCGCCTGGATGCCCCACAACACGCCCTGCACGTTGATGCCCAAGGTGCGCTCGACCTGTTCCGGGCTCACGTCCAGCAGTGAGTCGATCTGCGCGACCCCGGCGTTGTTGACGATGATGTCAAAGCCGCCAAGGGTCTGGTGAGCGTGCTCTACCGCCGCAACTACTTGCTCACGCTTGGACACGTCGGCGATGAACACCGAGGCTTTACGACCCAGGGCCACCACTTCGGCAGCCACCGCTTCGAGCTTGGCGCCATTGATATCCACCAGGGCGATATCGGCACCGTCTCGTGCCAGCCGCAACGCAATGGCCCGGCCGATGCCTTGCCCGGCGCCGGTGACCAGCGCGACTTTTCCAGCAATAGCCATGACACTCTCCTGCAATGATGAGGGAAGCCTTGTCTATCGCAGGTGCATGCCAGGGCTGTCGAGGGCCGGATGAATCGGCATGGGGGCTGAGACGGGTTGTCTCAAGCCGCGAACCATTCTCGAAAACTTGTAAAAGTGCGCACTTATGCCTAGCTTATGCGCCCCCCGCCCTGCGCTTTAAGGCCCTGCCCCCATGGTTTTGCGTTTTCGTCCCATCGTCACTTCACGTTTCGCCCTCGGCTTGCTGCTCAGTGGCGGTATCGGCGGCAGCTTCGCGGCTGAGCTGGAACTGCCGGCGGTGAAGGTCCTGGGCCAGGATGAGTCCGGCCTGCGCAGCGAAACCGCTTCGGTGGCGGGCTTCGACGAAGCCCCCCTGCTCGATACCCCAGCCTCGATCACCGTGATCAACGCGGCACTGATCAAGGACCAGCAAGCGCGCCTGCTCAGTGAAGTGCTGCGCAACGATGCCTCGGTGGGCGACAGCTATGCGCCCATCGGCTACTACGAAAACTTTGTAGTGCGCGGGTTCTCGCTGAATGCGGCCAGCAGCTACAAGATCAACGGGCGCACCATCACCGGCGAACAGAACGTGGCGCTGGAAAACAAACAGCAAGTGGAAGTGCTCAAGGGCCTGGCCGGTTTGCAGAGCGGGATCTCCGAGCCGAGCGGCGTGATCAACTACGTGACCAAGCGCCCGGAAGATGTGCGTTCGGTGACCGTTTCTACCGATGACCGGGGCAGCGGCTACGTCGCCACCGACGTCGGCGGCTGGTTTGGCAGCGAGCAGCAATTCGGCCTGCGCGCCAACGTCGCCCATGAAGACCTGAATTCCTACGTGGAACATGCCAACGGCCAGCGTGATTTCGTGTCCCTGGCGTTCGACTGGAACATCAGCCCCGACGCGGTGCTGCAACTGGATGCCGAATACCAGAACAAGCAGCAACGCTCGGTGCCCGGTTACCAATTGTTGGGCGGTACCGAAGTGCCCCATGAAGCCTCGCCGAAAAAACTGCTGGGGCACCAGAGTGGGTCCAAGCAGGTGAGGATTGATTCGTTGAACCTCAACGGCAAGTTTGAATACCGTTTCAGTGATCAGTGGAAAGGCAGTGTCAGCGCGGCGCGCAGCAAAGTGGTGATTGACGATTACAGTTCGTTTGCCTGGGGTGGCGATACCAACGGCGTCGGCAACTACTTCACCCCAGAAGGCAATTACGACATCTACGACTACCGCAGCCCCGACGACACCCGCCGTGACGACGAAGTACAGGCAGCCATGACCGGGCTGTTCGACACCGCTGGCCTGGGGCATGAACTGACCCTCGGCACCAGCGCGTTCCGCCGCGTGATCGACAAACGCAAATCGGTCAACGAGTGGATCGGCAGTGGCAACATCAACGCTGACGCACCGACGTTTACGCCCACCGATGTACCGGTGAACGACAGCCATCGCAACCTGGACAGCCGCCAATATGGCCTGTTTGTCACCGATCGCATTCGCTTCAACGAGCAATGGCAGACCATCCTGGGCGGACGCGAAGTGCGCCTGGATGAAAAAGCCTTCGACGGCGCCACTGGCAACCAGACACGCCACACCCAGCAATACGTGTTCCTGCCTCAGGCTTCGTTGATCTACAAGCCGGTAGAAAACATCTCGCTGTACACCAGCTACAGCAAAGGCCTGTCCCTGGGCGGTACCGCGCCGTGGTTCGCGAAGAACTCGGACGACACGCTGGCCCCCACTACCTCCCGCCAGATCGAAGCCGGGGTGAAATACGACTGGCGCCGTATTAGCTTCGCCGCCGCCGTGTTCCAGACACGTCAGGCGTACCAGTACGCCAAGCCCGACGGCGCGGGTGAGTTCACCTACGTGCAACAGGGTCAGCAAAAAAATACGGGCCTGGAATTGTCGGCCAATGGCTGGGCCACCGAGCGCTTGCAGATCGCAACCAGCGTGGCAGCGATTCGTGCCCGGGTCACCGGCAGCGGCACCCCGGAATACGAAGGCCACCAAGCGATCAACGTGCCCAAACTGCGCGCCAGTGTATATGCCGATTATGCGTTGCCGTGGGTCAACGGCCTGGCGGTGTTGGGCGGTGTGCAATACAGCGCCAAAAAGTACGCCAACCGTACTGGCAATGTCGAAGTGGGGGATTACGCGGTGGTGAATGTGGGCAGCCGCTACACCACAAAGGTAGACGGTTATGAAACGGTGTTCCGCCTCAGCGTCGACAACCTGTTCGACAAGCGCTACTGGCGCGACGTGGGCGAATACATGGGCGATGACTATCTGTTCCAGGGCGCGCCGTTGACGGCGCGCCTGAGTGCTTCGGTCAACTTCTGATTACTTAGGCATCTTGCGGAAACCCACCGCCAAACGGTTCCAGCTGTTGATGGTGGCAATCGCCACGCTCAGGTCGATCTGTTCCTGGGCGCTGAATTGCTCGGCCAGTGCATTGAAGTCTTCGTCCGGGGCGTGGGTGTGGCTGATCAGGGTCAGGCTTTCGGCCCAGGCCAAAGCGGCACGTTCACGCGGGGTGAAGAACGGCGTTTCACGCCAGGCCGACACGGTGTACAGGCGACGCTCGGTTTCGCCACCCTTGCGGGCATCGGCGGTGTGCATGTCGAGGCAGAACGCGCAGCCGTTGATCTGCGACACACGCAGGCGCACCAGTTCCAGCAGCGGCAGTTCGATGGACAGTTTGCCGACTGCGGCTTCCAGGGCCAGCATGGCTTTCATGGCATCTGGGGAGGCGGTGTAGAAATCGGTACGGGTTTGCATGGTGAAACTCCAGAACGGTGGGGATTGGTGACTAGATTAGTCACCGCACCGCTCGGGAGAAATATCCAATTGTGCCTAAGAACAGGTGACCAATCCGCCTACAGGCCGCGCTTGCGCAACCACTGCAGGAAGCCCTTTTTCACCGGCACCACCGGGGCTTCCTGGGTCAGGGTCTGGGCCGCATGCAGGCGAAAATCCAATAACGCCTTCATCGCCTCGCCAATGTCATGCCGCGCGTCCAGGCAGGGCTTGAGGTATTCCTTTTCGATGCGATAGAGGGTGCAAAAGGTCTTGGCGGTGAAATCCGCCAGCGCCGCCTGGTCGGACAGGATCCCAGCCTCGCCGATGACCTCCCCCGGCCCCATGCGCCCGGCTTCGAACTTATGGCCGTCCTTGATCAACATCACCGAGACCACACCGGTCTCGACGATAAACAAATGATCGCTGACCTCAGCCGCCGGCAAAATCATCTCGCCGGTGCGGTAGGTGTGCAGGGTCATGTTGTGGCTGAAGGTGTCTTTTTCTTCCTGGCGCAGGGTGGAGAAAATCGACGATCGCTCCAGCAACGCCCGCGCTGCCGACATGGTCGGCGGTGCGCTGCTTTCAGTGGCAGACAGCAGGCTTACCCCGGCGGCCTGCAAGTGCCGGAAGGCCAAATCGTAAAGCTGGTTGCGTACTTCACGCTTGAGGGTCATGGCCGGCACAAAGCCGCTGATTTCGTACTCCACGCCGCCACTGCCACTAGTTTTGAAGGCCACGCTGGGCGCCGGTTTCGCCAGTAACGGCCGGCACCCCTGCATGGCCCGCTCCAACGCCTCGATCACGGTTTGCGGCCGCGCATGCGGGCTGACTTGCAGGCTGACTGCCAAGCCGAACATATCCGCCGGGCGCGAGAAGTTGATGATCTTGGCCTTGGCCGCCAAGGAGTTGGGAATCACCGCCATGCTGCCTTGGGAAGTCTGCAGGCGCGTGGCACGCCAGTCGATATCCGTCACCCGGCCCTCGGTGCCGTCGATGGAAATCCAGTCATCCAGCTGATAAGGCTTGGTGGTGTTGAGCACGATCCCGGAAAACACATCGCTCAACGTGCTTTGCAAGGCCAGGCCGACGATGATCGCCACCGCGCCGGAGGTGGCGAGCACGCCCTTCACTGGCAGGTCGAGCACGTAGGCCAGTGCGGCGATGATCGCGATCAGGAAAATCACCGCGCCCATCAAGTCCTGCAACAACCGCCCGGTGTGCCCGACGCGCTGCATCATCAGCGTGCCAAGCAACACCGTCAGCGTACGCGCCGCGAACAACCACCAGCCGATCTGCAAGGCCGTGGCCGCCAAGTGCAGCGCGGTGTTGTCGGCGTAAGGCGCGACGAGCATGGGGTTCATGCCATCGTTGAACAGCACGGCGCTGAACACGGCAAAGATAACCAAGCGTGCGGCGAGCTTCCAATTGGCAAGGTTGACGGAGATCAGGCGCCAAACGGCGATGTCGATGAAGATCAGCGCCAACGCGCAGAGCATCGGGTGATCGGAGATAAATGACGGCATCCAGGCGACTCCAGGGCGAATGTCGTGAAGATCGCATGAAATGCGGATGGCGGGTATACCACCAAGAAAATTAGGGGCGGAACAGCTCTGGCAAACTCGTGCTGGAGCTAAGTCACCGAGCATTTAAGGCAATGAAGGCTTTACCTAATGCATAATTTTTCTGCACATAAGCCGCACCAAACATAAAAACTAACGCTCAGAATATTCCGCCCCCAGAAATGGACTACATGAATTTAGGAAGTTCAAAGCTTGATATATGCCGAACACAGTACAAAACTGAAATCTCCAAGTACGCAAAAATAATAAAATTTTAATAAACCGTTGGAGGCGCGATTATGACACATCCAATAAAAATATTAATTATCGGCGCCGGGCATATGGGAGGTGCAATCGCCGTCGGTTTGAAACGTTCAACCCAAGACATATCGACGACTATCATTGATACGGACCCTGCCCGCAGGGCCGAAATGGAAGAATTCGGTAGACAGTAACGGAACTATTTATTGGTCATATGAAATAATTGAATTCTTTCACCGCCCTACGGCCTCACCATGAGCCTACTGACCAGCAATTTCAAGCCTCATACCTTTCCCATTATTCTATCTGCGCTAGCGCACTTTTTTTTGGGTACATCGGCGCTTTACTGGAGAGAACTTAGCGAAATACCACCTACAACCTTAGTTGCCTACAGAATAATATTATCGACAATCATGATCAGTGTTTTTATTTTAATTTTTCGACACTTTGCCCACAAAATAATATTCAACCCAAAAACATTGATCCTGCACTGCACCGCTTCGGTCTTCATCGCCATAAACTGGGGCGCATTTATTTGGTCATCCATTAACGGAGCCATTCTTGAGAGCGGACTTGGATATCTTTTAGCGCCTTTTATCTCAATCGCACTAGGCGCTGCAATCTACCATGAAAAAATTAGAACAAGAGAGCTTTTGTCAACTGGCATTGCACTCGGCTCTATCATCCTCCTTATCACTCTCACTGAAAAATTAAATCATTGGGTTTATTTATTAATCGCCAGCACATGGGGGATTTATACCTATATAAAAAAAGCCAGCAACCTGGATGCCATAAGTGGTTTATTCATAGAAACCCTATTCTTAACAGCCTGCCTAGCCCTAGCCATCTGGCTTTGCGGTTTTACAATCACACCTCCCAACGAACTCATGTCACACCCGACTCGCTTAATATGGCTAGCCGGTGTGGTATCCACAACCCCTTTAATACTATTCTCTTACGCCACCGGAAAAATACCGCTATCCCTGACAGGCTTCTTGCAGTTCATACTGCCACTTACGCTTATAGCCGTTTCACTCATCACCTTTAGACCAACACCCTCTAGCGCAATAATAGTAATATTAACCACATTAACAATTGCGATGACTGTATCTATCACATACGCCTCAGCCTTCAAAAAGAGAAACCAAAAATGAAGAATGTACATGATGTGATAGTCATAGGACTTGGCGTAATGGGGGCATCGACATTATGGAGAGCTGCTCAAAAATGCACTAAGGTATTAGGTATTGACGCCGCAGGCCCCACTCATTGCTATGGGTCTTCTCACGGGGAGTCTAGGATTTTTCGCCGCGCTTATTGGGAAGGTGAGCAATATCTTCCACTCCTAAATCATGCCGACTTTTTATGGCACGAGCTGGCGCAGTCAACCGATAAGAAAATTCTATTTCATACCGGGGGTATTTTCATCGGGCCAAAATCGAGCAGTATAGTAGACGGCAGCATTAAAACTGCAAACAGAGGCGGTATTGATCATGAAGTCCTTACCTCGTCAAATATCAGAGGTTTTCTTCCTGCATTCAATGTGCACGATGGGATGCACGCTGTATATGAGCCCGGGGCGTATGCGATCTCAGCTCGCGATTCCAGATTGGAGATGATGAATGAGGCAGTTCGACATGGAGCTAGAATTGAGTTTGGTGACAACGTTGTATGTCTTGAAAACCATGAAGCAGGTGTACGTGCAACAACCAAACGCGGGTGTACCCACTACGCAAAATCTGTCATTGTAACAACTGGCCCATGGATGACTAACAACCTTATGAAGGAGCTGACAGAACACCTCGAACCACGACAGGTACCCATTTACTGGTTTAGTCCAAAAGCGAAATCGGAACGGTATTTTTTGAAAGAAAACTTTCCGGTCTTTCTTTACGAGTTCGAAAATGGCGATATTCTTTACGGTGTTCCGTCAATATCAAGTAGTGAACCTGGCGTAAAAATCGGTTTTCATAATAGACAGCAAACTCCAGCAAACGCCGACTGGAAAAACACTCCGATCCAGCAAAAACACATAACTGAAATATCGGAAGCCATCACCTCCATCTTCCCTAAACTTGAGAGCTTACCCACACACGTAAAAAGCTGCTTTTATACGATGAGTACGGATGAATCTTTTTTGATCGGGAAATCTAAAACACTTAAGAAAGCTTATTTTGCTTCTGCTTGCTCAGGGCATGGATACAAATTTGCACCGGCTATCGGAGATGCTTTAGCCAATATGGCTGTTGGCCAGAAACCCTGTTTTTCTCTATCGGCGTTTTCAGTTGACCGTTTTAACAGCACTTAAGGGTGGGTGAAAGCCTGACCCTCTGCCGCAGGCTCTCCCCCTGAAGTTATGCCACAGGTTAATAGCTCTACACCTGCCCAAACCTACCCGAGTGAAAATCCTCAAACGCCTGATGAATCTCCTGCTCGGTGTTCATCACAAACGGCCCGTGCCCCACGATGGGTTCATCAATCGGCTCACCGCTGAGCAACAACACCTTGGCATCGTCATTGGCTTCCAGGCTGAGCTGACTGCCATCGCGCTCGAACAACACCAACTGGCCCTGGCGCGCCACTTCTTCGCCGTTGACCAATACCGTGCCGCGCAGGATCACCAGGGCAGTATTGCGCCCTGCGTGCAGGTCCAGGGTCACTGGCTTGCCGGCGTTGAGGCGCAAGTCCCACACGTCTATCGGGGTAAAGGTGCGCGCCGGGCCTTGCACGCCGTCGAACTCGCCGGCGATCAGGCGTAGGTGCCCGGCGGCGTCGGCCAGCGGCAGCACGGGGATGTCACCGTCGACAATCGTCTGGTAACCGGCGTCGGCCATTTTGTCCTTGGCCGGCAGGTTGACCCACAGTTGCACCATCTCCAGCGCGCCGCCTTTGCGGGCGAAGGCTTCGGAGTGGAACTCTTCGTGGATGATGCCTCGGGCAGCGGTCATCCATTGCACGTCGCCAGGACCGATGGTGCCACCGGCGCCGGTGGAGTCGCGGTGTTCGACTTCGCCGTCGTAGACGATGGTCACGGTTTCAAAGCCGCGATGGGGGTGTTGGCCTACACCGCGACGCTCAGTGGTCGGGGTGAAGTCCGCCGGGCCTGCGTGGTCCAGCAACAAGAATGGGCTGATGTGCTTGCCCAAATTGTCGTAGGAAAACAGCGTGCGCACCGGGAAACCGTCGCCGACCCAATGGCCGCGAGGGCTGGTGTAGATGCCGATCAATTTTTTCATGGTGTACCTCCAAAGTGGGTACACCTTAAATCCGTTGCTGCATTAGCACTAGCGGGCAAAAGCAGCCTGGATCGTTCTATGTATAGGACAATCCATTGGCCTTGCGTTGACGCAACAGGTGAAACGCCACAAAGGCCGTCACCGCAAAGCTCGCCTGGATGAGGATCATCGGCGTGGCGCTGCCGTCACGCAGTTGGCTCAGCAACAGACCGCTGCAAGTGGCACCGAACATCTGCGCAAACCCCATCAAACCTGCCGCCAAACCCGCGCGGTGCGCGTTGGGCATCACGGCCCCCGTAACCGACCCGGGCAAGACCAGCCCACCGCCAAGGGTGACCAAGGCAATCGGAATATCCAGGCCCAGCACCGACAGCCCGAACAGCTCGTAAATCACTACCGCCGAAATCCCACCGACCGCAACCATCGTCACGCCCATCGCCACAATGCGCTGCGGCCCCAAGCGCAGAATATTGCGCCGGGTGTAGGTGGAACCCACGATCAGCATCGACACGATCAGGCCAAAATTGATGCCGTATTCCAGGCTGCTGAACCCCAGCAGGTTGATGAACACCGCCGATGAACCGGCGATCACCGCGAACATCGCCCCGTAGGTGCACGCCAGCGCCACGGCGAACGCGCGGTATTGGCGGCCCTTGAGCAGGTCGAGGTATTGCCCGCCGAGCGTGCGCCAGTGGCCGGCTTTGGGGTCGAGGTAATGGTTGCTTTCACGAAAGAACAGCAGCGCCAACAGCAACACCACGCTGCCAATCACCAGCGCGAGCACGATCGGCGCATGCCAACCGAACAGCTTGATCAGCAGACCGCCAACCATCGGTGCCACCACAATGGCGTAGAGCATGCCGATCATGGTCAATGCCAACGCAGGCCCCGCCTCGGCCTTCCACACATCGCGTACTACGGTGCGCGCCAGCACCAGCGCGGCGCATGCGCCCAGGCCTTGCAGCACGCGAGCGGCGATAAATTGGTGGATGTCGCTGACCAACAGCATCGACAGGGTCGCGAGGACATACAGCACCAGGCCACCGATCAATACCGGGCGACGACCAATACGGTCCGACAGCGGGCCGAACAGCAATTGCCCCAGGCCAAAAGCAGCAACAAACGCCGACAACGCCATCAACGCCGAACCCGGCGGCGCCATCAATGCCTGCTCGATGGTGCCCAGGCCAGGGATGATCAATTGGGTCGAGACTTCACCCAGCGCCGTAAGGGCCACCAGCAAAAACAACAAGTTGCGTGAAGGAACAGGAGCATTTGCCATGGTGATCATCCTGGGGCTGGATTAATTTATATTTCGACCATAATATTAGTAAAAAATTATGTCCATAATTTTTTGCCCAATGGTCACCCCCGGAGCCCGCCATGCACCCTCTTCCCCTGCGTCTTCTCACGCCCCTGGCCCTGTTGATTGTGCTCAACGGCTGCAACAGCCAGGCCGACACCGCAGCCCAAGTACCCACGCCACGCCCGGTTTTGGCGGCCAAAGTTGAAGCGGCCGGCACCCAGCAAAGCGCCTATACCGGCGTGGTGGCTGCACGAACTGAAAGCGACTTGGGCTTCCGGGTCAGCGGCAAGGTCATCGAGCGCAAGGTCGACCCTGGCCAGCACGTCTCCCGTGGCGACACGTTGCTGGTGCTGGATATCGGCGATTTCGAACTCGCGCTGCGCTCGGCCAAAAACCGCGTCAACGCCGCCCAGGCCCAACTGCGCCAGCGCCGTGACGATGAAAACCGTTACCAGCGCCTGGCCAATACCGGCGCCGTGTCGCGGCAGATCTTCGACCAGTCGGCGACCAACCTGCGGGTCGCCGAAGCCGAGTTGGCCTCGGCGCAATCCGACGCCAGCCAGATCGAAAACCGCCGCACCTACTCGGTGCTCAAGGCGGATGGCGACGGCATCATCACCGACGTACGGGTGGATCGCGGCCAAGTGGTCGCCGAAGGGCAGATCGTGGCGCGGCTGGCCCATGACGGCGCCCGTGAAGCCATCGTCAACCTGCCGGAAAACCAGCGCGACCAAGCCTCGCAAAAAGCCCTCGCCTTCCCCTTCGGCGCACCCGATCAAGCGGTGACTGCAACCTTGCGCGAACTGTCCGCCAGCGCCGATCCCACCACCCGCACCTACCGCGCCCGCTATGTATTGCACGGCACCTTTGATCGCTTCGCGCTCGGCTCGACCATCACCGTACGCCTGCAAGGCAACGGCCAGGCCCAGCAAACCCGCGTGCCTATCGGCGCCTTGCAGGATGCAGGGCAAGGCACGGGGGTGTGGCTGATCGGTGCAGACGACAAAGTCAGCTTCGCCCCGGTGAAGGTCGCCAGCCTCGGCCAGGAAGACGCCCTGCTCGACAGCGGCGTGGCCCCCGGCCAAATCATCGTCGCCCTCGGCGCGCACCTGCTGCACAGTGGTGATGCCGTGCGCCTGCTGCCCGCCCAGGAACTGGCCCTCAACCGTAAGCAGGATCGCTGAGCATGCGCGGTATCAATCTCTCAGAGCTGGCGGTCAAGCACCGCGCAGTCACGCTGTTCCTGATCCTTGCGATCCTCGCCGCCGGGGTCTTCTCGTTCGGCAAGCTGGGGCGTGCCGAAGACCCGTCGTTCACGGTCAAGGTCATGACCATCACCGCCGCCTGGCCTGGCGCCACGGCCCAGGAAATGCAGGAACAAGTCGCCGACCGCCTGGAAAAGCGCCTGCAGGAACTGGACTACTACGACCGTGTCGAGACCATCGCCCAACCGGGTTTTGTGTCCATGCGCATGACCTTCAAGGAGTCCACTCTCCCCAGCGAAATCCAGGACCTGTTCTACCAGACCCGCAAGAAGCTCAGCGATGAGGCCGCGAAACTGCCCAAGGGCGTCATCGGGCCGTTTTTCAACGATGAATATTCCGATGTGTACTTTGCGCTGTACGCCCTGGAGGCCGAACACCTGCCCCATCGACAACAGGTGCAGATGGCCGAGGAACTGCGCCAGGGCTTCCTTAACCTGCCGGGGGTGAAAAAGGTCAATATCCTCGGCGAGCAGCCGCAACGGGTGTTTGTCGAGTTTTCCTATGAGCGCCTGGCGACGCTGGGCATCAAGCCGGATCAAATCTTCCAGGCCCTTGCCGCCCAAAACGCCGTGGCACCTTCGGGCTTTGTGGAGACTGCAGGGGCGCGCGCCTATATCCGTATCGATGGCGCGTTCGACAGCCTGTCGTTGATTGAAAACGTGCCGCTGGAAGTCAACGGCCGCGTGCTGCGCATCGCCGATGTGGCCACCGTCAGCCGAGGCTATGAAGACCCGCCCAGCTATCGCATCCGCCACCAGGGCGACCCGGCGCTGATGCTCGGCGTGATCATGGAGAAACACTGGAACGGCCTGGAGCTGGACAAAAGCCTCAAGGCCCAGGAAGCAAAAATCCAGGCCGATTTACCGCTGGGCGTGAACTTCGCCAAGGTCTCCGACCAGGCGAAAAACATCAGCCTGGCGGTGAATGAATTCATGCTCAAATTCTTCGTCGCCCTGGCGGTGGTGATGGTGATCAGCCTGCTGGCGCTGGGTTTTCGCGTGGGGTTGGTGGTGGCCGCCGCAGTGCCGCTGACCTTGTCGGTGGTGTTTGTGATCATGCTGCTCACCGGGCGTGAATTTGACCGCATTACCCTCGGCGCATTGATCATCTCCCTGGGCCTGCTGGTGGACGACGCGATCATCGCCATCGAGATGATGGTGGTGAAACTTGAAGAGGGTTTTGACCGGATACACGCCGCGACCTTTGCCTGGAGCTCCACCGCTGCGCCGATGCTGACCGGCACGTTGGTGACCATCATCGGCTTTCTGCCGGTGGGGTTTGCACGCTCCGGCGCCGGGGAATATGCCGGCAATATCTTCTGGATCGTAGGTTTTGCGCTGATTTCTTCCTGGCTGGTCGCAGTGGTGTTCACCCCCTACCTCGGCGTGAAATTGCTGCCGCAGATCAAACCGGTACCGGGCGGCCATGATGCGATCTACGCCGGGCGTTACTACCAGAAACTGCGTGGGCTGGTGGAAGCCTGTGTACGCCGGCGCTGGATGGTCACCGGTTTGGTGGTGACGGCGTTTGTGTTGTGCGGGCTGGGCATGGGTGTAGTCAAGAAACAGTTCTTCCCCAATTCCGACCGTTCCGAGTTGATCCTGGAGGTGTATATGCCGCCAGGCAGTGCCTTCAAAAGCACTGAAGCGGTGGCGGCGCAGTTGGAAAAAGCACTGATGGAAGAACCGCAGACCACCCTGGTCGACACCTATGTGGGCGGCGGCGCACCGC
The DNA here is from genome assembly GCF_002255865.1 of Pseudomonas sp. PGPPP1. Lineage (NCBI taxonomy): Bacteria > Pseudomonadati > Pseudomonadota > Gammaproteobacteria > Pseudomonadales > Pseudomonadaceae > Pseudomonas > Pseudomonas sp. PGPPP1. The sequence continues at coordinate 263,021 of NZ_NKIG01000002.1, forward strand.
GCTTTTTCCTGTCGCTGAACCCTGAGCTGCCGGACCCAGCGTTTGCCAAACTCATCGTACAGACGCCGGATTCCCATGCCCGTGATGCCTTGAAAGTGCGCATGCGTGAGCGCATTGCCGCCGGGGAATTTCCCTCTGCGCGCGTGCGCGTGACCCAACTGCTGTTCGGCCCGCCGGTACCGTTCCCGGTGGTGTTCCGTGTTTCGGGGCCCAATGTGGATGTGCTGCGCAGCGTGTCCGAAGACGTGCGCAAAGTCGTCGCCGCCAACAAACTGACCAAGGACGCCTTCCTCGATTGGGGCGAGCGCACCAGCGGCTATCGCCTGGTGTTGGACCAAGACCGCCTGCGGCTGCTGGGTTTCACCCCTAACGAGGTCAAATCCCAGCTCAACGCCCTGCTTAGCGGCAACCCGATCACCGAAGTCCGCGAAGGCAACCGCACGGTGTCCGTAGTTGCCCGCGCCCAAGGCAGCCAGCGCGAAAACCTCGGCAACCTCAATAACATGACCCTCACCAACAGCGCGGGTACCTCAGTGCCGCTGGCACAGGTGGGGCATTTCCAGGCGGTGATGGAGGAGCCCATCCTCAAGCGCCGCAACCGCGCGGCCACCGTGGAGGTGCGTGCCGACATTATCGACGGCGTACAACCGCCCGACGTGGAAATGGCCGTGTACAAGGACCTGCAACCGCTGATCGCCACGTTGCCCGCCGGCTACCAGATCGACATCGGCGGCCCCGTGGAAGAAAGCGCCAAGGCCAACGTCGCACTGGCGGCGTTGTTCCCGATCATGATCCTGCTGACCCTTACAGTGATCATGTTCCAGGTGCGCTCGTTCGGCGTGATGTTCATGGTCTTCGCCACCGCGCCATTGGGCTTGATTGGGGCGGTGCCGACCTTGTTGCTGTTCAACCAGCCATTCGGCTTCAACGCGATCCTGGGGTTGATCGGGATTGGCGGGATTCTGATGCGCAACACGCTGATCTTCACCGACCAGATTCGCCAGAACCAGGAACAGGGCATGGCGATTCGCGAAGCGATCATCGAAGCCACGGTGCGGCGAGCGCGACCGGTGATCCTGACCGCGTTGGCGGCGGCGTTGGCATTTATACCGCTGACGCTGTCGGTATTCTGGTCGTCGCTGGCCTACGTGCTGATTGGCGGGGTGTTGGTGGGCACGGTGCTGACGCTGTTGTTCCTACCAGCGTTGTGCAGCCTGGTGCTGGGCCGGGCCAAAACGAAAACTGCCGAAACTTCCCACATAACCGCCGGATAAGCTCTACTCCCCTGCCCTGACAACCTCTGCAAAGTCCCTCGCCTGAATACACAGTGCGAGGGATTGCAGATGGTTTTTCTTGTGAGCGTTTTTGTTGACCGGGTCCTTTCAGACGCCGCTCCTGTAGGGAGCCGTCAAGGATGACTAACGCTTCTCACATTGCCCATATCGAACATGAACTCGATGGTTTTCATCAGAGCCTGGTGATTTATCGCCAGCAGATGAATGCCTGGTATTCGCGTGCCTTGGATTCGGTGAGCCATGCGGCGGATATGCCGTCGTTGCTGGGGATGGATCGGGTGTTGCGGGTGGGGGATTCGCAGCGGTCGGTGAGCATGAGCGATGCTGATTTTTCGACCGTAGCCCGTTGCCCGGTGGGTGGTGAGCTGAAGATCGAGAGCAAGTTCGAGTCAGCGTACGACGTGCCGATCGGCGAGATTCCGGTGGAGGTGATCGGGCTCGATGACGGCAGTTCCACCGTGATCATGCTCGATGAATACGGCAAGGGTTCGCATCACTGCGCTGCGGGCGGGCGTTATCAAGTGCGGGTACAGGGCGGCGTTTCGGCGGAGCAAGTGGAGGCGTTGTTTGCATCCTACGACGGGCTGACGGCGGACCTGGAGCAGTGGCTTCGCCATGAGTGGGAAGGCTTCAAGCCGCATTGGCAGCGATCAACCGCCAGCGCAATTGGCAGCGGCCTGCTGGCGGGTAGTTGGGGCGCGATTCACGACGTTTGGGACAGCATCAAGCGGGTGCAGGCGATTCTTGCAGACCCGTTGAAGTACGTCGAAGAGCTGGGAGCTGAGGCGGCCAAGCTGGCACAAATCGCCACGGATGCGCCCAAGGTCATGGAGCAGGCCATGTTGTTGGCCAGCGATGAAGCGGCGTTGTTCCTGATGCTGCGCACGGCGATGGTGTGGCTGGACGCGTTACCGCCCAATGCGTTTGCGGAGGTGGCAGCCGGGTTTGTGGTGTCGTTGTTGATCGATCTAGTGATTGCGGTGGTGCTGACCCTCGCGTTTTTGGGGGCGGGTATAGCGTATTTGCGTTTGCGGTTGATCAGGTATGGGGCGCGGGCTTTTGAAGTGGCGGTGAATTTTGTCAGGGGGCTTTTAGCGGTCTTGACGAAGTTTATGCAGGCGGTGGATCGCTATAAGGCGGTGGCGGTTCGCGGGATGGTGGGAGGGTTGAAGCAAGGCACGATGCAGATGCGCTGGAAGGCGCGGCAGAACGCCATGTTGAAGCACAAAGAGCACGTGGATGATGTGCCTGTTTCGGGGAAAAACCTGAACGGCGAAGCGGCTTCGAGTGCGGATAAAACAGCCAAGAATGGCTGCCCGGTGTCGATGGTGACCGGGGAGGAATTGCTCACCCTGGTTGATGGTTCGTTGGACGGGATTTTGCCGTTTGAGTGGACGCGTCTGTATCGCACCAGTGCGGTGGAAGTGGATTGCGGGCTGGGGTTTGGTTGGAGTCATTCACTGGCGCATCGGTTGGAAGTTGCGGGCGATTCAGTGGTGTGGACGGATCATGAGAGTCGCTCCACCACCCTGCCCTTGCCCTCTTCTGCTAGGCCTGCGATTACCAATAGCTTGGCCGAAGTGGCGATTTATCTGGGTGATTTGCCGGATGAGTTGATGCTGGCTCAAGCCTCGTGTTTCTACCATTTCGTTAAGGGTTCGCTAACGGCAATCAGCGATGTCTACGGCAATCGGCTGCGTATTTCCCGGGATTACTCGGGGCGCATCGAACGGGTGGATAACGGTGTTGGGCGCTCGCTTTTTTTGCGTTATGAACTCGGACATATCGTCGCCGTTGATTACCAGATTCAACGGGCAAAGGGTTATGAGCCCTACGTCTGGGTGACTGAACAGAGTGTTGTTTCCTACACCTATGACGACCTTGGACGGTTGGTTTCGGCGACCAATGCCGTCGGCGAAAGTGAGACTTACCGGTACGACGAGCAACACATCATTCTTGAGCGCGGCTTGGCCGGTGGGGCGAGTTTCTTCTGGGAGTGGGAACGGTCTGGCAAGGCGGCGCGATGTGTCCGGCATTGGGCGACTTTTTCCCAGATGGACACGCGGTATGCCTGGGGCGATAACGGCCGCGTCACGGTGTTTAACGCCGATGGCAGCCAGGAAGTTTATGTACATGATCAGCGGGCGCGGTTGGTGCAGCGCGTTGATCCGGATGGCGCCGAGCACTTCAAATCCTACGACGACAAGGGCCGGCTGACGGTTGAGCAAGACCCGCTGGGAGCGGTGACGGCGTATCAGTACGACGACGCCGGACGTTTGATGGCGTTGTTTCCCGGTGATGATGAGCCAACGACCTACGAACACGACAATGGCTTCGTACGAGTTGTTCGGCGTGGCGAGGCAGTCTGGAAATACGAGCGCAATGACCAGGGCGATATCACGCGCAAGATTGATCCTGATGGCCATATCACAGACTACACCTACAACAAGCACGGACAACTGATTGGGGTTTGGTACCCCGATCACAGCTCTCAGCGGCTGGTGTGGAATGAGCGTGGGCAGTTGCTTGAGGAGCAACTGCCCAATGGTGGCATCAAGCGTTATCGCTATGACGACGTTGGACGGCAGGTTGCTCGGGAGGATGAGCACGGCGCGCTGACCCAGTATCAGTGGGATGGCGTTGGGCGGTTGATGCGTGTGGTGCTGCCTGGTGGGGCTTGTAGGGAATATAGCTACAACCCTTACGGAAAGATCACGGCCGAGCGCGATGAACTCGGGCGCGTGACCCGCTACGAATATGCGGATGGTTTGCACCTGATCAGCCGTCGCATCAATGCTGACGGTACCCAGGTCAAATACCGCTACGACAACGTTCGGTTATTGCTGACCGAAATCGAAAACGAAGTCGGCGAAATCTATGGGCTGCAATATCACCCCAACGGCCTGATCCAGCAGGAAACCGGCTTCGACGGCCAGCGTACCGCTTACGTCTACGACCTCAACGGCAATCTGCAGGAAAAGACCGAACACGGCGATGACGGCAGTCAGCTAGTCACCCGCTACGTGCGCGATCATGCCGGTCGGCTCGTACGAAAAACGCTTCCCGACAGCAGCGTTGTTGACTATGCCTACGACCGCCAAGGCAACCTCCTAACCGTCGACGATAGCCGCTGGTTTCTGGCCTACGAATACGATACCCAAAACCGCCTAACCGCCGAACACCAAGGCTGGGGCACCCTGCGCTACGGCTACGACGCCTGCGGCCAACTTCAAAAGCTGCGCCTGCCCGACAACAACCGCCTCGTCTTCAACCACGCAAAAGGTGGACACCTCGCCACGGTAGAACTGAACGGCTCGCTACTGACATCCCACCTCTTCAAATCCGGCCAGGAACATCAACGCCAACAAGGCCAACTCCTTAGCCACTACCACTACGACGATCAACAGCGCCTGCACGCCCACGCCCTCACCCACCAGGACCAATACCTCTACCAACGCCAATACGACTACGACAAATCCGGCAACCTCACCCGCCTGATCGACACCCGCAAAGGCGACCACCACTACCAGTACGACCCACTAAACCGGCTGACCCGCGCCGATCACTCCCAAGACGTACAAGAGCGCTTCGGGCACGACCCAGCGGGCAACCTGCTGATGCAAGACCGACCGGGCCCGGATGTCGTCGCTGGCAATCGTTTGATTAGCCAAGGCGACAACCACTACGACTACGACGCCTTCGGCAATCTGATCCGCGAACGGTGTGGCAAAGGCCATCTACTCGTCACCGAATACCGATACGACTGCCAACATCGACTGATCGGCGTCTCAACACCCAATGGCCAGACCGCCAGCTATCACTATGACCCGTTTGGCCGTCGCATCAGCAAAACCGTCGACGACATCACCACAGAGTTTTTCTGGCAAGGCGACAAACTCATCGCCGAACACCACAAAAACAAACACCGCAGCTACATCTACGAACCCGACAGCTTCCGCCCACTGGTAATGCTGGAAGGCTATGGCCCCAAAGAAGCAAAGCCCTACCACTACCAACTCGACCACCTCGGCACACCCCAGGAACTCACCACGCCTGAAGGCGAAATCGTTTGGTCCGCCCACTACCGCGCCTACGGTGAAATCTCCCGCTTCGACATCGGAAAAATCGACAACCCGGTGCGCTTCCAAGGCCAGTACTTCGACCAAGAAAGTGGCCTGCACTACAACCGCCATCGCTACTACAATCCGGATATTGGTCGTTACCTGACGCCTGATCCGGTGAAGTTGGCGGGTGGGATCAACGCCTACCAGTACGTGCCTAACCCTACGGGATGGATCGACCCATTAGGCTTAAGTACATGCCCCGGCGGGGACGATTGCAAGCCAAGCACTACCACGCAGCAACCAACAGCGAGTGTTGATCAAGGAGAACCTGCGTTACCGCAGCTGACACGGGAGCAGCGACAGGCAAGAATTGATGAACTAACGGAGGCTAATGCAAAGCGCCGAGTTTGGGAATATGAGGAAAAATATGAAATGCACACTGTCGCAAAACACGGTCCTGAAATCACCGACTCTGCATTGAAACAGAGGGCTATCGATGGTACAGACCCCGGCACTGGGCTACCTAGCCCAAGTGGAAAAGGAAATTCAAGCTCGCAGTTTCATAGCTGGAAAATGCAACTAGGCGCTTTGAATAAGGCCATGACTCGAAAATCGCTTGGGTTAGAACCGTCCAATGGAAAAGATCAAAATCAAAACCCAATACTAAGATTAGAATTACCAGGCGCAGGTCGGGGTTACAGACCTAACAAGAAGGATACGGAAAATCCACACCTTAACGAAAACATGAACTGGTTTGAGGTCAAATTTGACAAAAAAGACAAAGACAGACCATTTACGGCTTTCCCTAGCGAGAAAAAATAATGTTGAAAGATCCTTTTTTAAACGAGCCGTTCGACCCTAGTCTCAAATGGTTCATTGGAGTATTTGACGTTTATGACCGAGAGCAAGAGTTAGGTGCCAGATTGCAAAAATACAATCCAAATGACAAAAACGACCGAGAGGTGCTAATAAAAAATTACGCTCTGGATTTACCGTACCTGACTTACAGACATAAATACCTTTTGATCAAAAAACTAGAAGAACACTTAACCGAAGAAAATTACGACTTCCAAAATTTATTTGAAATAAGCGATGACGAGACAAGCTCATGGCCCAGAGCAGAATGGTACAACCTTGAAAGTCCTAGAGACTTCTTGGAAGCCGTATATCTTGTTGCTCAAAATGCCTGGAAAGATGACCTCCAAAAAGCCAGCCTCGAAGCCCCATCAACGTGGTGAGCCTCCCCTCACTCTTCAAGCCAGCCACAATCCCCTGTAGTGAGCGAGCTTGCTCGCGCTGGGCCGCGCAGCGGCCCCAACCCAGACAATGCATTTCTTCAGGTAGATCAACATCGCCTGGTTTGGGGCCGCTTCGCAGCCCAGCGCAGGGCAAGCCTGTTCACTACAACAGGTTCATGCCCCATCGCATGATCAGCGTTTGCTCAGTTCCATAATCATTCGACTCAACAAATACACCCGTGGCACCACACTCTCTACCTCCGCATATTCCTCCGGCGTATGAATATTGCCCCCCACAATCCCAAACCCATCCAACGTCGGTGTCCCCACCCCAGCCGACAAACTCGCATCGGCCGCGCCACCGCTGCCTTCAATCGTCAACTTCTTGCCCAGTTCCCCATAGATCCCCTGGGCAATCGCTACCAACTTGTCAGACTCCGGCGTCTGCGGCATCGGTGGCAGACCACGTTGCAGGCTGGTTTTCACCTCGGTCTCCGGGATCAACTTGTTGGCCGACACCCGTGCCAAATCCTTCTCGATACGATCAAACTCTTCCGGCAACGCCGCACGCACGTCGGCTTTTGCCGTGGCTTGATCAAGAATCACGTTTACCCGATCCCCCGCCTTGAGCACGGTAAAGTTGATCGTGGTTTTCTTCTCGTCCTTGAGCCGTTTGACGGAAATTGAGGCTTCACACTCCCGAGCACACTTTTTGGAAAAGCATGGGGCTCAAACGTCGCTGGAGTCGCAACTCGAACGAGTGGAAACAGCTAAAAATCCCACGACCGGGGAGATTGAGAGGCACTTAAGTGGCCCAAATATAGGACTGCCAAGGCCACCTAGTGCGGCAACCCATTTTCTAAGCCACAGGGATCAGCTCAATGCAATTCACCGTGCACAGCTGATCTTCAAGCGGATAAACTTGACGGCATCTAAGGAGCCCATGGACATGGGGAAAATAATAGCCGAGGGGTACAAGAAAGATGGTTACGAATACGGAAAAACATCAAAAGCTAGGGTTTTCTTAGACGAAGACGGGCAACCTATAACAGCCTACGGAGACTTCTAATGAGACTCGAACCACGCTTATCAATCATCCAGGGTCTCTTGTTCACTTATTGCACTGAGAATTCGCAAGACTTGGCAAGAGAAGCGTTTATCACATCAAAAAACGTCAACAACGAACACGAACTTAAAGAGCTTTTTGAAAAACTAACTAAACCTGAGTTCTTGCGATATAAGAATGATGAAAGGCGCTGGCACATCAACACACTCCAGCACTTCCTGGCAACGGAAGAAAGCTTCGAGTCGGTCTTTTATTTATTTGACACACACTTCACAGACAAAATCTCTGACAAAAGAAAATTCATGAAAGTACTGCTTGAATCTCTCTTAAGTTATGAAGCAGAAGCAAACTTTAGCGATTCAAAATGAAAATACCCATGCGCACAAAATAGCCTACCCCCCTGTGGCGAGCGAGCTCGCCACAGGGGTCCGTTACACCTTGACGTAGGGAGAAACGCGCGATCCGATCAGCGCTTACTCAACTCCATAATCATCCGACTCAACAAATACACCCGTGGCACCACAGTCTCCACCTCCGCATATTCCTCCGGCGTATGAATATTGCCCCCCACAATCCCAAACCCATCCAGCGTCGGTGTCCCAACCCCAGCCGACAAACTCGCATCTGCCGCGCCACCGCTGCCTTCAATCGTCAACTTTTTGCCCAGTTCCCCATAGACCCCCTGGGCAATCGCTACCAACTTATCCGACTCCGGTGTCTGTGGCATCGGTGGCAGACCACGTTGCAGGCTGGTTTTCACCTCGGTCTCCGGGATCAACTTGTTGGCCGACACCCGCGCCAGATCCTTCTCGATACGATCAAACTCTTCCGGCAACGCCGCACGCACGTCGGCTTTTGCCGTGGCTTGATCAGGAATCACGTTTACCCGATCACCCGCCTTGAGCACGGTAAAGTTGATGGTGGTTTTCTTCTCTTCATCCCCCAACTTGCCCAGTTGCAAAATCTGGTGCGCCGCTTCCATCGCGGCATTGCGGCCCAGTTCTGGGGCGACGCCGGCGTGGGCGGCTTTGCCTTTGACTTCGACCACCGCAGTCGCGCTGCCTTTGCGCCACACCACCAAACCATCGGCTGGGCGGCCAGGTTCAAGGTTGAGGGTCACGTCGTGGCCCTTGGCGGTTTTGCGGATGAGGTCGGAGGCGATGTCGGAGCCGGTTTCTTCGCTGGCGTCGAGCAAGAAGGTGATCTGCGCGTAGTCCTTGAAGCCCTGGTCCTTGAGGACTTTGAGCGCGTAGATGCCGGCGACGATGCCGCCCTTGTCATCCATCACGCCGGGGCCATAGGCGCGGCCGTCCTTGATATGGAATGGGCGCTCGGCGGCGGAGCCTTCCTTGAACACCGTGTCCATATGGGCCATCAGCAGGATCTTGGCCTTGCCCGTGCCCTTGAGGGTAGCGATCACATGGCTGCTGTTGGCGGCCGCATCCGGCACGCGTTCAATCTCGAAGCCCAGTTGTTTCAACTCATCGATCGCAATGTCGCTGACTTGGGTCAGGCCGGGCCCGTAGCCCGAGCCGGAGTCAATATTGACAAGACGCTCCAGCAGTTTCAGGGCATCGGCCTTGTAGTGTTCGGATTGGGCCTGGATCTGTTTGTGCGGTTCGGCGCTGTAGGCCGGCAGGGCGAAGGACAAGGCCAGCGTGGCGGCCAGGAGGGTGCGGGGGAAGTTGAAGAGCATGAACCGATCCTTGTTTTTTGTTGGAAGGTGCCGCCACACCCTACCCCACTAGATCGATCGCAACCAACTCCCCTGCACCGAACTGACGCGGTTGCGCCCGCTGCTCTTGGCCTCGTACAACGCCTGGTCGGCGTCGCTCAGCCAACTGGTCGAGTCAGCATGGGCCGGTTGATACGGCGCCAAACCGATGCTCAGGCTGGCGCGCAAGGTGGGGTCCTGGGCATAGGCCAGGGCGTTGAAACGGTCGCGCAAGGCGTCCATTACTTCGGTGGCGCGGTTGAGCGGCATGTCTGGCAGGATCACGCAAAACTCATCACCGCCATACCGCCCGGCGAGGTCAGTGGCCCGCAGGTTCTGGCGCAGCACCTTGCTCAGTTGGCGCAGGACGATATCGCCGGTGACATGGCCGTAGGTGTCGTTGATGACCTTGAAGTGGTCGATGTCGATCAACGCAATTGCCGCCCCTGCCGGGCCTCGGCGGCAGCGCTGGAATTCGATTTCAAGATGGTCCTTCCAGGCACCGTGATTGAGCAGGCCGGACAAGCTGTCGGTGCGACTCAGGGCCAGCAGTTCGCGTTTGTGCCGGGCCAGGGTCACGGCTTGGCGATAACAGATCCAGCCCAGGGCCAGCGGGTACACCATCAGGATCGGCAGGCACGCATACAACTGGGTCTGGGTGGTTACCGCGATAAAGGCCGGGGCAAAGATCAACAACGACGCGCCGATACCCAACCCCTGCGCCACCCACCCCGCCAGCATGAAGCGCGGGCCGCCAATGGCCACGTTGTTCATGGTCATCATCGACAAGGTGGTTACGCTGGGCAGCGGATTGAAGTGCATGGCACCGACCCAAAACCCACCGCAGAAGGAGTCGAACAGCAGGTTACGCCGTTCACTGCGCAACGTATTACTCGTTCGTAGCGAGGATTGAAACGCCAGATGGGGCCAGACAAAAGCGTTGATCACCATCCACACCCACACCCAGATCGGTGGGTGCAGCGGGTACATGCCAAACACCACGCACACAAATCCGAGCGACAGCCCCAGGGTGCGGGATTTATACAAGCGTGAAGCGAGCGGAAGTCCCTTTCCTCCGGCGACTGGCATGGTCTGGTGTGATCCTGGATTGATGCGTGGAGTCTATCAGGGCAACGGCAAATCGCCACTACCGCTCATAAGCTCAGCCCGCTCACAACCCGTCAATGGGAGAAACCACGGGCCAACATGAACACCACCCCCAGCAACAACACCGCCGTGGCCCGCTGCAACAGCACTCGGCGCTGAGGGTTTTCCAGCACGTGCTTGATGCGCTGGCCGAAATAGCAGTACAAGCAGCCACTGGCGAATTGCAGCAACAGGAAGGTCAAGCCAAGGATGGCGATATCCACCGATGAGTTGTGCCCCCCTGCCCCGGCGAACTGCGGGAACACGGCGCTGAACATGATGATCGCCTTGGGGTTGGAAAACCCGGTCAAAAAGCCCTTGCCGAACAGGCTTCGCGCGCCTTCCACACCTGCGCCCTTGTCGATCGACACACCGCTGCTGGTCCACTGCTTGTAGGCCAGGTAGAGGATGTAGGCCACGCCGACCAACTGGATGCCCTGGGTTATGGCCAGGTTGCCCTTGATCAACTCCGAGAAGCCCACGGCAAAGATCAGGATCGAAATCAGGTACGACACGCTGGCGCCTACTTGCGCCGGGATCGAACGGCGCAGGCCGTCTTTCAGGCCCAGGCTCAATAGCAGCAGGGTCATCGGGCCAGGACTGAAAGTGATGGTGGTGCAAAACAGCAGGAAGTACAGGAACGACGAAAGGGTCAGCGCGCTGGTCATGGGCGGGGGGGCCTGGAGGGAAGAGCTTGCAGTCTAGGCAAGTGCCATTGCACACGGCAGGTAAAGTCAGGCCTAATCCGCCCGGACTTTACCGGTAAAATCACCAGCAAACACAAGGACGCATCATGTTTGTCTCCGCCATCGCCTTTGTGCCTGGCACGCCCAAGGTGCAACAGATTGTCGAGGCGTTCAGCCAGGCCATCGAGACCGGCGAATGGGCGCCCGGCAGCAAGTTGCCGTCGGTGCGCGAACTGACCCAGACCCTGGGCGTCAGCAAGTTCACCCTCAACGAAGCACTGGACCGCCTGCGCGGGCGCAACCTGCTCACCTCAAGCCAAGGCCGTGGCTATTTCGTGGCGATGGACACCGTGCGCCCCGCTTCGTCGACCTGGGTGGACCTGCTGCCGCAAGACCTGCTCAGCGTGTTACGCCGCCCATTGGCCATCGCCCATGGCGACCGACGCCCCGGCGGCGGCCACCTGCCGGAAGACTGGCTCGACAACGACGCCATCCGCCAGGCCATGCGCAGTGCGGTGCGCGCGCCGTCGTTGCGCATCGCCGGGTTGGGCACGCCCGCCGGGCTGCTGCCACTGCGCCAGGCCCTGCAACAAAAGCTGCACGGCGAAGGCCTGTCGGTACCCGTCGAACAGATCATCACCACGCCCAACACCGTGCAAGGCCTGGACATGCTCATGCGCCTGCTCGCCCGCCCTGGCGACACGGTGCTGCTGGATGCACCGTGCTACTTCAACTTCCACGCCAACCTGGCCTTGCACGGGGTCAAGGTGGTGACGATCCAGCGCCGTCCCGACGGTTTTGACTTCAACGCCCTCGAACAGCTGCTGGCCGAACACCGCCCCAGCCTGTACCTCACCACCAGCGTGTTGCAGAACCCTATCGGCCATTCGTTCAGCCCAAGCCAGGCGTTTCGCCTGTTGCAACTGACCCAGCAGTATCACTGCCATATTGTCGAGGACGACCTCTACGGCGACCTGCACCCCAACCCGCCGCCACGGCTGGCCGCCCTTGCGGGGCTGGAACACGTCACCTACCTGTCGGGGTTCTCCAAGGTCCTCAGCGCCAACGCACGCGTCAGCTACGTAGTGGCCGCACCGCAACTGGCCGCCAACCTCACCAACATGAAGTTGATGAGCGGCGGCATTACCTCGGAGCTGTTCGAGCAGATCGTGTACCGCATGCTCAGCGAAGGCAGCTACGCCAAGCACCGCAAGCGCATGGTCCAACGCCTGATGGAAGCCGGTGGTCGCGTGGAGCAATGGCTCAAGCGATGCGGCTGCGAACTGCCGATGGCGTATGAAGGCGGGATGTTTATCTGGGCACGCCTGCCCCAAGGGGTGGACGGCGAATGGCTGGCCCAGGAAGCGTTGAAGCAAGGCATGGTCCTGGCACCGGGGGCGCTGTTCGGCTACGACCCGGCGCACCACGACTCAATGCGTTTCAACGTGGCCCACAGTGATGAGGCCCACACCCAGCGACTGTTCGAGGCATTGTTGCTCAGGGCTTCGCGCGCCCCTTGAGCATGCCGTGGTTGACCAACAGTGTGCGCATGGCGTTGCGGGTAATGCCCAACAGGTCCGCAGTGCGCAGCTGATTGAAACCACAAAACGCAAAGGCTTCGCGCACGATCAAATCCTCGATATCGTGCAACAAGGTGTCCCCCGGTACTTCGAACAAACGCAACAACTGCTCACGCATCACCTCCTGAGGAATGCGCGGTGCACCGCTGTTGGCGCTGGCGTGCATCGCACTGAGCCCGGCGGAGAATTTGAGATGGCTGGGCATGATCGGCTTGTCACCGGCCACCAGCAACGCCAGATGCACCACGTTTTCCAACTCGCGGATATTGCCCGGCCACGGGTAGTCCAGCAGCGCCTGGGTGGCGGATTCGGAGAGCATCGGCTCGGCAATTTTCAGCTTGGCGCTGTACAGCCGGCGAAAGTGTTCCACCAGCGGCAGGATGTCCAGCGGTCGCTCCCGCAGGGGCAGCACCTGCACCTGGGCGACGTTGATGCGGTAGAATAAATCGAGACGGAAGTTACCCGCCTCCACCGCTTGTTCCAGGTCGATGTTGGTGGCGGTGACCAAGCGGATATTGATCTTGATCGGCTTGCGTGAACCCACCCTCACCACTTCCTGCTCCTGCAGCACCCGCAGCAACTTCACCTGCAAAGGCAGCGGCAAGTCGCCGATTTCATCAAGGAACAAGGTGCCGCCATCGGCCTCTTCAAACCAGCCGCCGCGCCTGCCCACGGCACCGGAAAACGCACCTGCCTCATGCCCGAAAAACTCGCTTTCGGCGAGGGTCTCACTGATAGCGCCGCAGTTCACCGGTACAAACGCACCGGTACGCCCACTGGCGCTGTGGATGTAGCGCGCCACCAACTCCTTGCCGGTGCCGGTCTCGCCATTGATCAACACCGGCGCGTCGCTGGGGCCGACGCGCTTAAGGTAATCGAGCAATTGCAGCGAGCGCGGGTCGGCGAACACCAACGCCTTGGCGCGGATCGACAGCGGGTCTTTTTCGCCTTGGGGCAGGGTCAGGATCGGCGTGGGTTGCCCGAGGGGACGGTTCATGAACAATTTCCCGGCGGCGAGATAAAGGAAGTAACGGTGACTTTACCCAGCCGCGCATATAACTAGAAATATTAAAAATTCATTAGTACATAACCGTTTATCGGCGATGGGCCAACGACCTCACGCACCGGTCCCCCAGGCTCTGCACGCCCTGCACCAGCAACACCAGCACAATCACCGTCACCACCATGATCTGGTTATTGAAACGCTGGTAACCATAACGAATCGCCAAGTCCCCCAACCCGCCGCCGCCGATCACCCCGGCCATGGACGAAAAGCCGATCAGCATCACCAGGGTCAAGGTCACCCCGGCCACCAGCGCCGGCAGGGCTTCGGGCAACAGCACCTTGAGGATCACATGGCGAATATCGCCGCCCATGGCCACGATGGCTTCGATGCGGCCTTTGTCCACCTCATCCAGTGCGGTTTCGACAATGCGGGCAAAGAACGGAAAGGCCCCGATAGTGATCGGCACCACAGCGGCGGTGCTGCCCAAGGTGGTGCCGACGATCAGGCGCGTCAGCGGGATCAGCGCGATCAACATCACCACAAACGGCAATGAACGCCCCAGGTTGATCACCGCCCCCAAGCCACGGTTCAAGCGTGGCAACGGCAGCAGGCCATCGCGTCGGCTGACAAACAGCAACACGCCCAACGGCAGGCCGATCAACAGGGTAAACAGCCCGGCCAGTAGCACCATGTACAGGGTTTCGCCGGTGGCGTTGAGCAGCAGTTGAACGATGTCATTCCAATCGGTCTTCATACCGCCCTCACCACTTGCAGGCTCGGTGCCAAAGAACGGCCCAAACGCGAGGATGGATCGGCCTGTAGCTGCACCAGAGTGCCGCTTTCCACCACGCGCCCATCCGCCAGGGACACCGCGCTGTCGCAAATGGCCTTGACCACCTCCAGTTCATGGGTAATCAGCACGATGGTCACGCCGAGCTGACGGTTAATGTCGCGTAGCAGTTCGAGGATCGACGCGGTGGTCTCCGGGTCCAGGGCGCTGGTGGCTTCATCCGACAGCAGATACGCCGGGCGCGCCGCCAAGGCGCGGGCAATGCCCACGCGCTGTTTCTGCCCGCCCGACAACTGCGAAGGAAACGCCTGGGCCTTGTCGCTAAGCCCCACCAACGCCAACAGCTCTGCCACCCGTACGGCGCGTTCGGCCTTGGGGACGTTGGCGATTTCCAGCGGCACCGCCACGTTGTCGGCCACGTTGCGCGAATGCAGCAAATTGAAGCCCTGGAAGATCATGCCGATGCGTTGGCGTTGCTCGCGCAATTGCTTGTCGTTGAGTTGGGTGAGGTCCTGGCCGTCCAGCAGGATCCGCCCGGACGTCGGCCGTTCCAGCAGGTTGAGGCAGCGCAGCAAGGTGCTTTTACCCGCCCCGCTCCGCCCGACGATGCCAAAGATCGAGCCGTCGGCAATCTGCAACGACACGTTATCCAGCGCAGCAGGCTGGCCGTTTGCGTAGGTTTTGCTGACGCCCTCGACGATGATCATTCGACCGCCACCGGGATCACCGAACCGGCGTATTTCTCGGTAATGAACTTGGCCACTTCCGGCGAACGCAGGTCCTTGGCCAACTGCTGGATGCGTGGGTCGTCCTGCAGTTTCGGTGTGGTCACCAGGATATTCGCGTAAGGGTTGCCCTTGGCCGCTTCCAGACCCAATGCATCCTTGGCCGGCGACAGGCCCGCTTCCAGGGCGAAGTTGCCGTTGATCACCGCCAGGTCCACGTCATCCAGTGCGCGCGGAATCTGCGGCGACTCGATTTCGAGGATCTTCAAGTGCTTGGGGTTTTCAGCGATGTCTTTGGGCGTGGCCTGGTCCTTGGATGCGTCATTGAAGCCCGGCTTGAGCTTGATCAGGCCATTGGCTTGCAGCAGGTACAAGGCGCGGCTGAGGTTGGTGACGTTGTTGGGCACCGCTACTGTGCCCTTGTCGGGCACCTGGGCCAGGCTGGTGTGGCGATGGGAATAGATGCCCAACGGCTCGATGTGCACGGTGGCGGCCACCGCGAACTTCTGGCCGAGGGCCTGTTCCTGGGAATTCAGGTACGGCAGGTGCTGGAAGTAATTGGCGTCCACATCACCATGCGCCAGCAGCTCATTGGAGTTCACGCCGCTGGGGATCTCGATGATTTTCAGCTTCAGGCTCGGGTCGAGCTTCTGCACGTATTCAAGGATCTGCGCGTGGGGAATCGGGTCGGCGGCGACGCGCAAGGCATCGGCGGCCGACACGGTGAATGAGGCCAGCAACACTGCCAGGGTAAGGGCGGATTTCTTCAACATAGTGAGCTCCAGATCAGGCGGACAGTGCTTGGGGAAGTGTGGCGTCGGCGTAGAAACGTTGGGCGACATCCGGGTGGGAACGCAGGCGGCCTTTCAGGTAGTTCCAACCAACGTCGCGCAGCAGCGGGTTGCGCGGGTCGCTTTCGGGGCCATGGGCATCACGCAGAAGTTCCGGCGCCAGTTGGTACACCGGCACCACCGCGTCCAATTGCGCGCCCAGGAAAAACGCCAAAGACAGGCGCTCGCTGCCTACCGGCGGCGACACCACCCGGTGCACGGTGGCACGCAGGTAACCGTTGCTGGCCAGCTCCAACAGTTCGCCAATGTTCACCACCAGCGTGTCGGGGCGCGGCAACGCATCAATCCAGCGGCCCTCTTCCACCTCCACCTGCAAGCCGGCTTGCTGGTCTTGCAGCAGGAAGCTGAGGAACCCGGAATCCTTGTGCGCACCCACACCTTGGCGACTCTGCTGGGCATGCCGGCCGGGGTAGCGGATCAGCTTGATATGTTCGTTGGGTTTGTCGCCGTACAGCGCATCGAACGCATTTTCCGGCAGCGACAAGGCCTGGGCGAATGCGCGCAGCAGGCGCAGGGCCATTTGCGTCATCGCCTGTTGCCAGCCCAGCACCAACGGCTTGAGGTCGGGCAACGCACTTGGCCATTGGTTCGGGCCTTGCAGCCGGGCCCAGGCGTCGGGGTATTGATCGACGGCCAAGGGCTCACGCTCGGCGCCAACGTCGAACTGTTCGCGCAGGTCTGGCTGACCGCGGGTAATTTCCGAGGCGGCACGGTTGTAGCCGCGAAAGTGCGGTGAATTGATCATGCCCACGTCCAGCTTGTCGGCCTCGGGCAAGGCAAAAAACGCCCGCGCCTGTTGCTGCACCTGGGCCAGCAACGCCGGGTCGATGCCATGGCCGGTAAGGTAGAAAAAGCCGATATGCCGCGCCGCCAGGCGCAGCTCATCCAGAAATTGCTGGCGCTGTTGCGGGCTGCCATCGAGCTTCGACAGGTCCAGCAATGGCAAGGTGGTGATCGATTGCACGTGAGACATCAGCGGCTCGCTCCCTGAACAAATGCCTGTAGAAGCGTCCAAGCTAAACGATCTTAAAAACCTCCAATAAATATCTTTTTAGAATTAGCTTAGGCGCGCCGGTAGATGCTTCAAGGCGTCGCCATGCCTGGTTTTTTGCTTCGTCGTGTATCTCTTTATCGCCAGATACACTGCAATACAAAGGGCACAAGGCAAGCGCGTCGACAGTGGCTAGACTGCGCGACAACGAGTATTCAACGAGGAAGGCAGCATGGATCATGTCGATCACATCCTGATCGTCGACGACGATCGGGAGATCCGCGAACTGGTGGGCAACTACCTGAAAAAGAACGGCATGCGCACCACCGTGGTCGCCGACGGCCGGCAGATGCGCAGCTTCCTCGACACCACGCCGGTGGACCTGATCGTGCTGGACATCATGATGCCCGGCGACGACGGTTTGCAGTTGTGCCGCGAGCTACGGGTGGGCAAGCACAAGGCCACGCCGGTGTTGATGCTCACCGCCCGCAACGATGAAACCGACCGCATCATCGGCCTGGAAATGGGCGCCGATGATTACCTGGTCAAACCCTTCGCCGCCCGCGAATTGCTGGCGCGCATCAACGCCGTGTTGCGCCGCACGCGGATGCTGCCGCCGAACCTGGTGGTGAGCGAAACCGGGCGGCTGATCCGTTTCGGTCGCTGGCGCCTGGACACCACCGCCCGTCACCTACTGGACGAAGACGACACCCTGGTGGCCCTGAGCGGCGCCGAATACCGCCTGCTGCGGGTCTTCCTCGACCACCCGCAACGGGTGCTCAACCGCGACCAGTTGCTCAACCTCACCCAAGGCCGCGATGCCGACCTGTTCGACCGCTCCATCGACTTGCTGGTGAGCCGCCTGCGCCAGCGCCTGTTGGATGATGCGCGCGAGCCGGCCTATATCAAGACCGTGCGCAGCGAGGGTTACGTGTTCTCCCTGGCCGTGGAAATCCTCGGGGCGGATCAATGAACATCCGGCTCTGTTGGCCCCGCACCCTGGCGTCGCAGTTAACGCTGATCTTTCTGATCAGCCTGGTGTGCGCCCACGGGCTGTCCTTCAGTGCGCAATTCTATGAGCGCTATATCAGCGCGCGCACCGCGATGCTGGGCAACCTGGAAAACGATGTGTCCACTTCGGTGGCGATCCTCGACCGCCTGCCCGCCAACGAGCGGGCCAACTGGCTACCGCGCCTGGACCGGCAGAATTACCAGTACCTGCTCAACGCTGGTGAAACCGGCGAGCCGATGGGCGGCGACGCGCCCATGGCCGCCAAGTCGATTTCCGATGCGCTGGGCGAACACTACGCGCTGACGTTTCGCGATATTCCAGGCGTACAGAAGCATTTCCAGGCGCACCTCACCCTGGCTGACGGCAGCCCGATCACCGTTGACGTGCGCCCCGCCGCACTCCCCGTCGCGTATTGGCTGCCGGTTGTGTTGCTGCTGCAACTGGCGCTGTTGCTGGGCTGCACCTGGTTCGCCGTGCGCCTGGCAGTCCGTCCGCTGACGCGTCTGGCACAGGCCGTGGAAACCCTCGACCCCAACGCCCACCCCACGCCACTGGATGAGCAAGGACCGACCGAAGTGGCCCATGCCGCCGCTGCGTTCAACCAAATGCAAAAGCGTATCGCCGAATACCTCAAGGAGCGCATGCAGATCCTCGCGGCGATTTCCCATGACCTGCAAACGCCGATCACCCGCATGAAACTGCGCGCCGAATTCATGGACGACTCCGCCGACCGAGAAAAACTCTGGAGCGACCTCAGCGAGATGGAGCACTTGGTGCGCGAGGGCGTGGCCTATGCGCGCAGCGTCCACGGCGCCACCGAAGCCAGCCACCGTATCGACGTCGACGCGTTTCTCGACAGCCTGGTATTCGACTATCAGGACATGCACAAATCCGTCAGCCTCAGCGGCAAGAGTGCGGTGGTTCTCGACACCCGTCCCCACGCCCTGCGCCGGGTGCTGGTGAACCTGGTGGACAATGCCCTGAAATTCGCCGGTGCGGCGGAGCTGGAGGTCGGGTCTACCGCTACGGGAGACCTGTCGATCAAGATCCTGGACCGCGGCCCCGGCATCGCCGAGGACGAACTGGTACAGGTGATGCAGCCGTTTTATCGGGTGGAAAGCTCGCGCAATCGCGGCACCGGCGGTACCGGGCTGGGCCTGGCGATTGCGCAGCAGTTGGCGGTGGCAATCGGTGGGTCACTGACCTTGAGCAACCGGGTCGGTGGTGGGTTGTGCGCGCAGGTGCGCATCGCGCTGTGATCAACCCGGCAAGGGAATCACCCGCAACGGCCGCACCGACTTGTAGGAAAAACTCGAATAGATCTCTTTGACACAGGGCAGGGTCTGCAAGACCTCCCTGGCGAATTCACCGAACGACTCCAGGTCCTTGGCGACCACCTCCAGCAAAAAGTCATAACGCCCCGACACGTTATGGCACGCCACAATTTCCGGAATATCCAACAGCCGTTGCTCGAACGCCCGGGCGATTTCCTGGGTGTGGCTCTCCATCATGATGCTGACAAACGCAGTCACCCCGTACCCCAGGGCCTTGGGCGAAAGGATGGCCTGGTAACCGCTGATCACCCCGCTTTCCTCCAGGTTCCTCACGCGCCGCCAACACGGCGAGGTTGTCAGTGCGACGCGGTCGGCCAACTCGGCGACGGTCAGGCGCGCATTGGCTTGCAGTGCGTTTAAAAGAGCTTTGTCGGTGCGGTCCAGACTCACGGGCATATCTTGCCTCTGTTCGTTGTTTTTATGAGGTTTTCATCCCAGAACGCGGGATTTAGCAGCAAATCTTGCAACGTTTAACTTTGGTTATGAGCATAGCATTGTAGGAAATAAGGAGCGTCCGACATGAACAATAAACACAATGCATTCGGCTTTTCCACCCGCGCCATCCACCACGGCTACGACCCCAAGGACCACCACGGCGCACTCGTACCGCCCATCTATCTGTCGGCGACCTTTGCCTTTCCCACCGTCGAATATGGCGCCGCGTGTTTTGCCGGCGAAGCCAACGGCCACTTCTATACGCGGATCTCCAACCCAACCCTGGCACTGCTGGAGTCACGCATGGCCACCCTGGAAAACGGCGAAGCGGCTGTTGCGTTCAGTTCGGGCATGGGCGCGATTGCCGCAACGTTCTGGACCCTGCTGCGTCCCGGTGATGAAGTGATCGTCAGCCAGACACTCTACGGCTGCACCTTTGCCCTGCTGCACCATGGCATCGGCGAATTCGGCATCAAGGTGCGGCATGTCGACCTCACCGACCTCGACGCACTTAAGGAAGCGCTTTCCCCCGCCACGCGGATGATCTACTGCGAAACCCCGGCCAATCCCACCTTGCGCTTGGTGGATATCACCGCCGTGGCCGCCCTCGCCCATCAGCAACCCAACATCACCGTGGTGGTGGACAACACCTACTGCACGCCCTACCTGCAACGCCCCCTCGAACTAGGCGCCGATGTGGTAGTGCACTCCGCCACCAAATACCTGAGTGGACACGGCGACATCACCGCTGGTATTGCCGTGAGCAACCAGGCATTGGCCCAACGTATTCGCCTGCAAGGCCTCAAGGACCTGACCGGCGCAGTGATGTCACCCCAGGACGCATCACTGCTGATGCGTGGGCTCAAGACCCTGGCCTTGCGCATGGACCGCCATTGCAGCAACGCCCAGGCGGTGGCCGAAGCGTTGCAGGCGCACCCGGCGGTGCAGTGGGTGACCTACCCTGGGCTGCGTTCTTTCCCACAGTACGAGCTGGCAACGCGGCAGATGAAAATGGCCGGCGGCATGATCGCCTTTGAGCTCAAGGGCGGCATCGATACGGGCCGGCGCTTCATGAATGCGCTCAAGCTGTTTACCCGCGCAGTCAGCCTGGGGGATGCCGAGTCACTGGCCCAACACCCGGCCAGCATGACCCACTCCACCTACACACCAGAGGAGCGCGCAGCGCACGGCATCAGCGAAGGGTTGGTGCGTTTGTCGGTGGGGCTGGAGGACGTCGCCGACCTGCTGGCGGACGTGCAACAAGCCCTTGCCAAATGCACCCGCGCCCTGCCGCGAGCGGCGGAGATGGCCGCCCATGCGCTGAAGTAGGCGGTCCGTTCCACGTTATCCTTTCCTACAAACGGTGGTCGGATTGGTCTGATCACCGTTTCGCATTTTTAATCCGGATGTTTCCAGATTGGATCCCCATGCCTCTGCGACGCTGTACTAGGATGATTCCTGGCGGGTGCTGAAAACCCGCCGCTCTACGGACCAATACCTGCACTTGAAACTCATGGACGAACTGATGAACTCACACCTGTTCCCACACATAGGCAAGGTCATCGCCAGCACCGGCAGTCGCCATTTCCCACGCATGCTGCATGACCTCATCCTCACCCAACTGGCAGTGGACGCCACGCACATCACCCAACTTCAAATCAGCGCCGACGGGCAAACTCGCCGCAAGATCAGCCCGGTCTATACCGATTCGGTAGCAGCCCTAGGCGCCGAACAACCTGCCGCACAACTGCACCTCACCCGCCACAAGGACGATTCGCACTACGTGTTGTCGGTGTACCGTTCAACCCCGTCCGACAGCTTCTCGCCCCAGGAGCAAAGCATGCTGCAGGACTTCTCCACCCTGTTGCTGCCTCTGGTGGAAAAACACATCGCCGCGATCCAGCCGTGCCGCCAGGATGGCGACGCTCCAACCCCGCAGAACCAGGGCCTCGAAACCCTGCGCAGGCGCATCGAGGAGCGTTTGGTGCAGTCGGGGTTGACCCTGTCCAACCGGGAGCTGGAAGTGTGCGTCGGCCTGCTCGCCGGGCGGACCGCCCCGGAGCTGGCAGAACACTTGGCGTTGAAGGTCAACACCATCGAAAGCTACCTGAAACGCGCGTCGATCAAACTGGGGATCAGCGGGCGACACTCATTGCTACGCTGGATGTACGCCCCCGAAGCCATCACGGTCCTGTAGTGAGCGGGCTTGCCCCGCGCTGGGGGGGCGAAGCCGCCCTAAAACCAGTCACCTCGGTCTCTCTGAAACACCGAGGCGCCCATATTGGGGCGGCTCCGCCACCCAGCGCGGGGCAAGCCCGCTCACTACATGCGGGCGTACCAGGGGCGTCTTGGTATGCGTTTGAACAGGCCTTTGAGCACATCTTCATCGGCGCTGAAGGTGATGCGCAACGCCAGCTTCATGGTCTCGGGGTCCATTTCCATGGACTTGCCTATTTGCAATCCCGGTGTGGTGCTGCAGCCATGGGTGTCCGGGCCCAGCCACGGGTCGTCCACTTCCACCCAGCGTCCCGGGGCAAACCAGGGCACGCCGTTGACTTCCAGGCGGTTGACCTGCCCCGGATTGAAGCGCTCATGGGCACGGAACCAGTCTTCAATACGGTCGTCGATCCAGCCATGAAAGTGCCAGAACACCGGGTTCACGTGTGACGAAAACGGGTCGCCCAAGAAGTCGTTTTCCGGCCCGAACCAGCGTCCGGCGAAGTCGGCCGGGTCTCGCGCCAAGGGGGCTGGCGCGCCATTGGCCGGGTCGCGGGGCACCGAAGCCCAGCGCATGTGCAACCAGTCATGCAGGCCCAGTTCTATTTCGGAACCAAACTGGCCCAGGGTCAGGCGCGACAGGTAGGCCGGGTCGCGGTATTGCGACTCCCATACCTGGAAGTTGCTGTTGTAGGTCTCGGCACTTTTGATATCGCTGACCCACTGGGTAAAGGTGTCATCGCCACTGGAGACCCAGGTCGGGGGCACTGCAAACCCATCGTGGTTATCGAAATAGCGGATGAATCCCTGGCGGTCACGCACCAGTTCGGGTTGCGGCAAGGGAAAGCGCGACCAGGACGGTAAATCCTGCAGGCCACGCGCGGTGCCGAGCATGTGCCGATGCATGAAGAAGAAGTCGACGCCCGAGCCATTGCGGTCCTTGCGCGGCCCGCGAGCGTCCCGCTCGTTGTCGCGTGGCCCGGGCTGCCAACCAATGCCGCGCAGGGCGTCGCGCTTGTCGTCGGGCAGTTTGTGCCAGCGGTCACGCGAAGCATGCCAGAGCTGATGGAACAAGCGATGTTCCGGCGAAATCAGCCACGCTTCCAGCGCCGGGTTGAGCAGCGCACGTTCGCGGGCTTCAGGGAACCTCTGCTTGATCGCGACGAAACGGTTTTCGACTTCCGGCAAGGCCAGCGGTCGGTCGAGCCGTAATACGCGCCCGCTGAGGGAAACAACACCGGCATTGCCAAACGCTGCCCACACTTCGTCCAGCACAACCACACACTCGTAGCAGACAGTGCCGTTGCGACTGTCCACCAGGCGCCAGCTGAGATGGCCCTGCTTGACGTCCGCCAGGTCACCCAGCACTTCATAACGAGGGGCTGCGTCGCTGCGCAAAGCAGCCGCACTGTCGAGATAGCCCCGCACTCCGCGCCCACGTGCAACGATGTCGAGCAGCATTTCCAGGCCTTCGGCAGGCACGCCGTCGAGCCCTGCATCGCGGCCTTCAAAGCGAATAGTCCATACGCCGCGCAAGGCGTTGGCCAACTGCTGGCCGGCCTTGTCCGCCAGCTGTACCGACGCTTCACCGGGCGTAATGGGCTCGTCCGGCTGCGTCAATTGGCGGTGGGCGTAATAGGCCGCCGGCACCGCAGCACCGGTGAGTGCCAGGCCCGCGATGAAACCTCGTCGAGAAATCGTCATTGCCCTACCTGTGTCAGCCCTGAAGCAGGCTTTATCCAAGCTAGAACGAGCACTGTCACGGGAAATTTAGGCGGCTAAATTTCCCGCCTCGCCACTCGTTCCTCCCAGATAGCAAAGGCCTCGCCTGTACCTTGACCCTGGAAATCGACACTGAGATGGCAATGACCAAAAAGCGCTCGAAAAAAACCCTTCTGATCGGCCTGCCCCTGGCGCTGGCCATTGCCGCTGGCGGCGGTTTTCTGGGCTGGAAGTACCTGTTCGATAACGCTGGCTACTCACACAAGGTCATGAAGGAAGCCAGCGAGATGCAGGACCGAATCATCTCCTTTGACAGCCATATCACCCTGCCCCTGCGCTTCGGCGGCGAAGGCGATGAGGCCGATAAGGATGGCCTGGACAAGTTCGACCTGGTCAAGGCCCAGCGCGGGCGTCTGTCGGGCGCAGCACTGACGATCTTCGGCTGGCCGGAAATGTGGAACGGCCCCAACGCCCCACATAAACCCACGCCAGCGTTTGTCGACCAATCCCGCCAACAGCAGGAAGTGCGCTTCAAGGCAATCACCAGCATGGTCCGCGACTTCCCCAACCAGGTAGGCATCGCCTACACCCCGCAGGACTTCCGCCGCCTGCACGGCGAAGGCAAGTTCGCAGTGTTCATCAGCATGCTCAATGCCTACCCACTGGGCGAAGACATCACTCAACTGGACCTGTGGACCGCGCGCGGCATGCGCATGTTCGGCTTCAGCTACGTGGGCAACAACCCGTGGGCCGACTCGTCGCGACCGCTGCCATTTTTCAATGACACCCCGGACGCCTTCAACGGCCTGTCAGACCTGGGCAAACGCGCGGTGCACCGGCTCAACGACCTGGGCGTGATCATCGATGTGTCGCAGATGTCGACCAAGGCACTGGAACAGGTCGCGCAACTTAGCCGCACACCCATCGTCGCCTCGAACTCGGTGCCCCGCGCGCTGGTGGATATTCCGCGCAACCTCAGCGACAAGGAAATGCAGCTGATCAAGAACAGTGGCGGCGTGGTACAGATCGTGGCGTTTCCCGCGTATCTGAAGCCCCTGAGCCAGACCACCCAAAACAAGCTCAACCGCCTGCGCGCCAAGTTCGACTTGCAGCCCCTGCCCAACTTGCACGTGGCACTGATGCCCGGCGACCCGATCATCGCCGCGTGGCCCGAGCAGAAGTTTGGCCAGTACGCCAGCGCGCTCTACGACATTCTTGAGGAGGAACCCTTGGCCAGCGTCAAAGACCTGGGGGACGCCATCGACTATGCCGTGAAGAAAATCGGCATCGACCATGTCGGCATCGCCTCGGACTTCAACAACGGCGGAGGCCTGAAAGGTTTCAAGGATGTCAGCGAAATCCGCAACGTGACCGCCGAACTGATCACCCGTGGCTACTCCGAAGCGGACATTGCCAAGTTGTGGGGCGCCAACTTCCTCCGGGTCTGGGATGAGGTGCAGAAAGCCGCCCAACCTGTCGCCCTCACCACGCCTTGAATCAACAGCGAAGCCTCGTCATGACTGATCGCCGCACCTTTTTGAAAACCGCTGGCGTGCTGGCAGCCAGCCTGCCACTGACGCACCCATGGGCTCCCGCCACAGCCGCCGCTGCACCGCCGCCACCAAAGGACAAATGGCAAGCCCTGCGCAGCCTGTTTGCCCTCGACCCGGACTATGCGCACTTCGCCAACTTCCTGATCACCTCGCACCCTCGGCCAGTGGAGGAAGCGATCCAGCGCTTTCGTGCCGAGCTGGACAGCAACCCGGCCAAATGGCTGGACTGGGACAGCCAGATCGAATGGAAGCGCGAGCACGACGTGCGTGAATGGGCGGCTCGTTACCTGGACGTCAAACCCGCGCAGATCGCCCTTACCGGCAGCACCACCGAAGGCCTGGTGATGATTTACAGCGGCCTGCGGCTCAACGCTGGCCAGGAGATCCTGACCACCGAGCACGAGCATTACTCCACGCGCAACACCCTGAATTTCCGGGTCAAGCGCGAAGGCACCCAAGTGCGCAAGATCACCCTGTTCAAGGACCCACGCCATGTGTCCAGCGATGAAGTGCTGGGCAACATTGCGCGCAACATCCGCCCCAACACACGGGTACTGGGCATGACCTGGGTGCAGTCGGGCAGTGGCGTGAAGCTGCCGGTTGGAGAGATCGGCGACTTGGTGCAACAACACAACCGCCAGCGCGACGAGAAAGACCGGATCCTCTACGTGGTCGACGGTGTGCATGGCTTTGGTGTCGAAGACATGAATTTCGCCGACTTCAAGTGCGACTACTTTATTGCCGGCACCCACAAGTGGATGTTCGGCCCTCGCGGCACCGGGATTATCTGCGCCGCCTCGGAGCAAATGAACGACCTGATACCGACGTTTCCGACATTCTCTGAGAACAAGAATTTCGGCACCATCATGACGCCGGGTGGCTACCACGCCTTCGAACATCGCTGGGCGCTGGGCAAGGCGTTCGAACTGCACCTGGGCCTGGGCAAGGCCGACGTGCAGGCGCGTATCCACCAGCTCAACACCTACCTCAAGCAGCGCCTGCTCAAACACGCCAACCTCGAACTGGTCACGCCGCAAAGCCCGCAATACTCGGCGGGCTTCACCTTCTTCCGGGTCAAGGACCAGGACTGCGATGAGGTCGCCGCCTACCTCAATCAACACCGCATCGTGGTGGATGCCGTGGACCGCGACGTCGGCCCGGTGGTGCGCATGGCACCCGGCCTGCTCAACACCGAACAAGAGATTGACCGTGCGGTGGCGGTGCTCACCCAGAAATATCGAATCCTTTCCTGACACTGACGAAAAGGCTGTAGACCATGTCTCGAACCGCATTTTATCGCCTGTCCCTGGGCGTCATGCTTGCCGGCCTCGCTGCCGGTAGCGCCTACGCCGCCGCGCCTGTTCCGGGCAAGGTGTTCAAGGACTGCAAGGATGGCTGCCCCGAATTGGTGGTGTTGCCGGCCGGCAGTTTTGTCATGGGCACACCCGACGACGAACTGGGCCGCCAGCCGGACGAAGGCCCGTTGCATACCGTGACCTTTGCCAAACCATTCGCCATCAGCCGCTTTCAGGTCCAGGCCAGTGAATGGGATGCCTATATCCGCCAGAGCGGGGTCAAGATCGCCGACGGCGACACCCGCCCCGGCCGCGCCTGCAAGGCCAGCAAGCCGACCTATGCCCAGGGACCGAAGCAGCCTGCTGTGTGCATGGACTTCCAGGACGTCGAAAACTACGTGGCCTGGCTGTCGAAAAAGACCGGCCAGCATTACCGCATGCTCAGCGAAGCCGAACGTGAATACGCCGCGCGTGCGGGCAGCACCGGGCCTTTCCCGTTTCCCATGGACCCGGACACCGAATACGGTATCAGCCGGCACGCCAACACCTATGGCCCCAAGGATGGCTACAGCTTCACGTCGCCCGCCGGTAGCTACCCGCCCAACGCCTTTGGGGTCTACGACATGCATGGCAACGTCTACGAGTGGGTTGCCGACTGCTGGCATGACAGCTATGTGGGCGCACCCACCGATGGCAGTGCCTGGCAGGACAAAAACTGCGAAACCCGGCACATCCGTGGCAACGACTGGGGCGAAGCGCCGATCTTCTCGCGCTCGGGCAATCGCAATGACCGCCCCGCCACCACACGCGGTGACTGGCTGGGGTTGCGGGTCGCGCGCGAGCTCTAAAGCGCTGAGCGTCGCTAAATAACCCCCGCCATCACTCGTTCTTAGGTTAATCGCCTCGATTCCCATCGAGGCGTGCACTGTGCGCCCGGCCATCCGTCCATCGCTGACAAACGCCGCGCCCCGCACTGTCTTTTGTTCACCCCCTGCCTGAAACGGGAGACTTGAATGTCCAGCAAACCTCGCGGCGCCGTCAGCGAACTCTTCGGCCTGCTCAAACCTTTCTGGCCTCTGGTCACGCTGTCCATCGCCCTGGGCATGATCGGCGGCCTCAGTGTCACGGCACTGCTGGCGACGATCAACACCGCGCTGCATTCCCAGAGTGGGCTGACCCAAAACGTCGTGCTGCTGTTTGCCGGGCTGTGCCTGTTGGCACTGACCAGCTCGATTTTCTCCGACATCGGCACCAACTACGTAGGCCAGCACATCATCGCCAAACTGCGCCGCGAGCTGGGCGAGAAAGTGCTCGCCGCCCCCATCGACCAGATCGAACGCTACCGCAGCCACCGCCTGATCCCGGTGCTGACCCACGACGTCGACACCATCAGTGACTTTGCCTTCGCCTTCGCACCCCTGGCCATTTCCCTGACCGTGACGTTGGGTTGCCTGGGCTACCTGGCGATGTTGTCGTGGCCGATGTTCCTGATGATGCTGGTGGCGATCGTGATCGGCACGGCCGTGCAGTTCATCGCCCGCTCGCGGGGCATGCAGGGTTTCGAGTCGGCGCGGGAAGCCGAAGATGAGCTGCAGAAGAACTACAGCGCCATCGCCGAAGGTGCCAAGGAACTGCGCATCCACCGTCCACGCCGCCAGCGCATGTTCGTCAAGGGCATCCAGGACACCGCCAACCGCATCTGCGCGACGCAGGTCCGCTCGATCAATACCTTCGTGGTGGCCAAGGCCTTTGGTTCGATGCTGTTCTTTGTGGTCATCGGCCTGGCGCTGGCGATGCAAACGTTCTGGCCCAGCGGCGACCAGACCGTCATGAGCGGCTTTGTGCTGGTGCTGCTGTACATGAAGGGGCCGCTGGAACTGCTGATCGGCACCCTGCCGATCGTCAGCAAGGCGCAGATTGCCTTTCGTCGCATCGCCGAGCTGTCCAAGCAGTTCTCCTCGCCCGAACCGCACCTGCTGCTCAGTGACTCAGGGGCTGCAGCACCGGCGGTGCGCACCCTGGAACTGAATAACGTCAGCTACACCTTCCCGCGTGTCGAGGGCTTTGAGCCGTTCCATCTGGGCCCGGTAAACCTGCGTATCCAGGAAGGCGATATCACCTTTATCGTCGGCGAGAACGGCTGCGGCAAAACCACCTTGATCAAACTGCTGCTGGGCCTCTATGCGCCGCAAAAAGGCAGCATCGAGCTCAATGGCCAACTCATCGAAGCCGCCAACCGCGACGACTATCGCCAGTTGTTCACCACGATCTTTGCCGACTACTACCTATTCGATGACGTGATCCAGGGCGACAAGCCGATCCCGGCCGACGCCGACCGCTACCTCAAGCGCCTGGAAATCGGGCACAAGGTGACGATTACCGACGGTGTATTCAGCACCACCGACCTGTCCACCGGCCAGCGCAAACGCCTGGCCCTGGTCAACGCCTGGCTGGAAGAACGCCCGGTGCTGGTGTTCGACGAATGGGCGGCCGACCAGGACCCGACCTTCCGGCGGATTTTCTATACCGAGCTGCTGCCCGACCTCAAGCGCCTGGGCAAGACCATCATCGTCATTTCCCACGACGACCGTTACTTCAACGTCGCCGACCAGATCGTGCGCATGGAAGCCGGGCGCGTCGCCACCGAGCTGCAAACCGCCTGACAGCGTCACCGCAAACCCGGAGATAAATATTTTTTCCGGTTTTGCGGAGGACCTGCGTCTTATTGGTACTTAATACGAATCACTATCATTATAAACGCCACTTAAGAGCCCACGATGTCAGCCACTCACAACTTCTCGCCCCTCACCAAGGCCCTCATGATGCGCCGCGTGTTCCAGCCGCGCCTGCTGAGCGCCACCCTCGCCCTGGCCCTGCCCTTCGCTGCACAGGTACAGGCCCAGACCTTCAACTTCAATGTGCCGGCGCAGCCGTTGGCCAGCGCACTGCAGGCTTTTGGCCAACAAGCCAACCTGCAAGTGCTGTACAGCCCGGATGACGTGCAAAACCTGCGCAGCCATGCGATCAGTGGCGCACTGAGTCCTCAGGCCGGCATCGAGCAGCTGCTGGGGAGCAGCCGCCTGGCCTACAGCCTGGAAGGCAACACGCTGACCCTGAGCAACCGCAGCACCACCGGGTCCCTGGAGCTGGGCGCAACGCGTATTTCCGGCCAGGCCCTGGGCGCCGTCAGTGAGAACACCGGGTCCTACACCACCTGGTCCACCAACACGGCCACCAAGCTGAACCTGAGCCTGAAAGAAACCCCGCAGTCCGTCAGCGTCATCACCCGCCAGCGCATCGACGACCAAAACCTGCGCAGCATCGGCTCAGTGCTGGAGCAAACCCCGGGGATCAACGTGCAAAGCCCGGGCAGCGACCGCCTGTATGTGTTCTCCCGTGGCCTGGCCATCGACAACTACCAGTACGACGGCATGCCTACCACCTCGTTCGCCTTCAGCCAGGCATTGCCCCAGGCGCTGTCGGACATGGCGATCTATGACCACATCGAAGTGCTGCGCGGTGCGTCCGGCTTGCTCTCAGGTACCGGCGACCCATCCGGCACGGTGAACCTGGTGCGCAAGAAGCCAACCTCGACCTTCCAGGGTTATGTCAGCGCCGGCCTGGGTTCCTGGGACCTGTACCGCACCGAAGCCGATGTGTCCGGCCCCTTGACCCCTAGCGGCAATGTCCGTGGCCGTGCGGTGGCGGCCTATCAGCAAGGCAACAGCTTTACCGATCACCTGTCGACAGAAAAGACCATCGTCTACGGCGTGACCGAATTCGACCTGAGCGACACCACCTTGCTGACGGTGGGCGCCGAATACCTCTACAACGACCCGCGCGGTTTTTCCACCACCGGCCTGCCGATGCTGGACAACAAGGGCAAGCAGCTGAACCTGTCACGCAGCGACAACCCTGCCAGCCGCGACAGCACCAACCGCCAGGAGTCGGTGAACGCCTTTGCATCCCTTGAGCAAAAGCTGGACCACGACTGGACCCTGAAAGTCGCCGCCAACTCCATGTACGGCACCCGCGAGTACGATTCGGTCATCGTCGGCACCACCACCGGTTTCGTCAATTCGCAAACAGGCGCAGGCCTGGGCTACACCGCGACCAAGGGTGACAACACCCAGGAGCAACAAGGCCTGGACGTGTCGTTGTCAGGTCCGTTCCAACTGCTGGGTCGCGAGCATGAGCTGGTGGTGGGCTTCAACTACCAGAGCTACGAAAACCGCCGCAACGGCTTCGGCAACCTGCTGGCCGACGGCACCAGCAACAACGGCGTCAGCAACAAGCCGGTGAATATCTATAGCTGGAACAACTACGCGCCTCGCCCCTCGTACAACTTCAACCGCGAAGACGACAACATCGACCAATGGCAGAACGGTGTCTACCTGGCGACCCGCCTGAAGCCGACTGACGACCTGTCGGTGATCCTCGGTACTCGGGTCAGCAACTACCGTTACGACGCCATGCTGCATTACAACGTCGCCAACCTGAAAGCGTTCGAGACCAACGACACCCTGCGCGTCAACGGCAAGGTCACCCCGTACGCGGGCGTGGTCTACGACCTGACACCCAACCACTCGATCTACGCCAGCTACACCAGCATCTTCAAGCCCCAGCCTTACCGCGATACCGCCGGCCACATGCTCGACCCACGCGAAGGCGACAACTACGAGATCGGCCTCAAGAGCGACTACTATGATGGCCGCCTGAACACCTCCATCGCGTTGTTCGAGGTCGACCTGGAAAACGATGCGATCGCCGATGGCACGGTGGCTGGCAACAACAACATGAGCGCCTACAAGGCGGCTAAAACCAAGACCCGTGGCATCGACATGGAGGTCAGCGGTGAACTGCTGCCGGACTGGAACATGAACGCCAGCTACAGCCACAGCGTGGTCAAGGACGCCGACAACGAGCGCGTCAAGACCATCATCCCGGCCGACATGGTCAAGGTCTGGACCACCTACCGCCTGCCTGGCGAACTGGACCGCCTCACCGTGGGCGGTGGCGTGAACTGGCAGAGCGGCATCCACATGACCGTGGACAGCTGGCAGCTGACGACCCCGGCCAAAGTGAAACAAGGCGACTACGCGACAGCCAACCTGATGGCGCGCTATCAGCTGTCGTCGCAATGGTCGGCCACCGCTACCATCAACAACCTCTTTGACAAGAAGTACATCAGTTCCCTGGACGAGAACTTCTACAGCGGCTCCTACGGCGACCCGCGCAACGTGATGCTGAGTACCAAGTACCAGTTCTAAACAGCAGCAACAAAAAATGGCGAACCTGAGTGATCGGGTTCGCCATTTTTCATGCCTATCAAATCTTTAGCCGGCGGTGTTGACTGCCCACTGCAAGGCGCGGCGGTAGATATCGTCCACCGAGGCCACAATCCCGCCCATGCGCAAGAAGTCATGGGACAACCCGCGTTCAACCCCCAACGCCACAACGGTCTCGCCCGATGCCAAGGCTTCGGCGTACGCCATCCCCTCATCGAACAACGGATCGTATTGCGCCAGGCTGATATAGGCCGGAGCCTGGGCTGCGGCCAGCGGCGCCAGCAACGGCGAAGCGCGCCAGTCTTGGCGTGCAGCGGCATTGGCGTAATGCTGATAGAACCACTCCAGGGTCTCGCTCTCCAGCAAATAACCTTCGGCATAGGTGCGATGGGAGGTACGTTCGGTGGTCATGTCCGTGACCGGATAAAACAGCAACTGCGCCACGGGCTTAAGCGCGATGTCGGCAGGGTGATTGGCGGCGGTAATCGCCAGCACGGCCGCCAACGTGGCACCCGCGCTGTCCCCCGCCACCACCAGCCGCTGTGGGTCCAGGTGCAACTGCTCGGCCTGTGTGTTCAACGCCGACACGCTGTCGAGTGCATCGTGCACCGCCGTGGGGAACGGATACTCAGGCGCCAACCGATACGCCGGTGCCAGCACCGCGAACTCACCGCTCAGGGCCAGGCGACGGCAGACCGAATCATGGGAGTCCAGGCTGCCCACCACATAACCGCCGCCGTGGAAGTACAGGATCGTCGGCAAGACCTGATCGGCACCCGCCGCCAATCGGTAGAGGCGCCCTTCCAGCACACTGCCATCGCGGGTCGGCAGTTGCACGGTGCGCACGGTGATATCCCCCGGCGGGTTGGGGTCGAGAATCTGCGAAGTCCGTTCAAAATCGCCACGGCCCTGGGCCAATGGCAACGCGTGCAGGGGTTGGCTTTTGCCGGTCAGCCGGCCGAACTCCGCCAGTTCCAGGAACGCGGACAGGTCAGGGTGTACAGACATGGTGGTTATCCCATTGAAGAAAGACAAAACGGGCGACGTCAGACGACGTCGCCCGTGGGCTCAACCCGCGACAGGGCTGAGTGACGATACGTGTTGCTGCAACTGCGCCAGCAACGCCGGGTGCTTGACGATGGCGTAGTGGTCCGCGCCGATGCGCTCGCTCGACGCCACCGTCAGGCAGGCTTCGAACGCGCGCACCGAAGCGTGGGGTAAATCGGCACGCCACCAGCACAACGCCTGGCTGTGGGTCGCCGGCAACGACGATTGGCGACGGGACAAGGCCTTGAGCCGCAGCCCGACCTGGAACGCCCGCGCCGATTCTTCGCTGCCAAAGGTGGCGGTGCCTTGCGCACCCTGCGCCAGGGCGGCAAACAGGTCTGTGAGTGTCGCCAAGTCGGGCTCGGCCTGCGGCAAACGTTCTGCAAGAAACGCTGCATCGGCGTCCACGCCCAGGGTCTGGCGCAAGAACGCCGGCATGCCTTCACGCCAATCGCCATCTTCCAGCAACGGCTGCGGTGCCGGAATGAAGCTGTCCACCAGGCCCAGCAACGAAACGCGCTGCCCCTGTTTTTCCAGCTCACTGGCCACCAGCACCGCCAGGGTGCCCCCCAACGACCAGCCCAACAGCCGATACGGCCCGTGGGGCTGTTTCTGGCGGATGTACTGGGCGTAATCAATCGCCATGGAAGCCAGGGAATCGTCTTCCCAGTGACGGTCGAGCAACATCCGGCATTGCAGACCGTACACGCTGCACTGGCCCTCCAGTTGCCGGGCCAGCGGTTCGTAATCGAACACCGTGCCAAACCCGGCATGCAGGCAGAACAACGGCGCGGCCCCGGTAACGCTGGTATTGAGCAACAGCAGCGGGTCCAGGTCAGCCTCTTGCCCGGCATCGAACCCGGAAAGCTGGGCGATGGTCGGCTTGGCCAACATGTCGCGCAGTTTCAATTCAAACCCGGGGATCGCCTGGCTGCGGACCTTGCTCAACACCTTGAGGGTGCGCAGCGAGTCGCCCCCAAGCTCGAAGAAGTTGTCGGTCACGCCCACCGTTTCAAGCTCCAGCACGTCCTGCCAGATCGCCGCCAACTGCTGTTCAAGCGTGTTACGCGGCGCCACGTATTGCTGGCCCTTGAAGTCCGGGTCTGGCAACGCCTGGCGATCCACTTTGCCGCTGGGGTTCAACGGCAACGCCTGCAACACCAGCAACTGCGCGGGCACCATGTAGTCCGGAAGCTGACGGTGCAGCGCCTGGCGCAACTGTTCGGCCAGACCGGCCTGGGCGTCTGCCACGACGTAACCGATCAACTGCTTGCCGGACGTACAGTCACGCGCCACCATCACGGCGTCACGCACGTCTGGCAGGGTGCGCAGGCGCGCCTCGATTTCCCCCAACTCGATACGGAAACCGCGAATTTTCACTTGGTGATCCAACCGGCCGAGGTAATCGAAGACCCCATCGGCACGCCGCCGCACCAGGTCGCCGGAGCGATACAGGCGCCCGCCCGCTTCAAACGGGCTGGCCACAAAGCGTTCGGCGGTCAGCCCCGGGCGCTGGTGATAGCCCCGCGCCAGCCCTTCCCCACCGATGTACAGCTCGCCTGCCACACCGTCGGGCAACGGGTTCAATTGATCGTCCAACACGTACAGGGAGCGGTTGCCAACCTGTACACCAATCGGCGCATACGCGGCCTGGCACAGTTGGTCGGCGTCGGCAGTCCACAACAACGGGGTGACCACGGTTTCCGTCGGGCCGTAGCCGTTGGTGATCCAGGTCGGGCGCAAGGTGCGCTTGACCTGTTCGAAGGTTTCGTGGGCCACCGCATCGCCACCGAAGCAGTACACACGTACGGCGGGCGGCGTGTCCTGGCCCTCGGCGTAGTCAGCTAATTGCTTGAGATAAGCCGGCGGGAAACAGGCGATGTTGATCGCCTGCTCGTGCAACACCTGCCAGGTTTCTTCTGCCGTCCACAAGCTGTCGTCGCGCAGGACCAGGCAGCCACCGGCCAACAAGGTGGTGAGCCAACGTTCCTGGGCACCGTCGAAGGCGAACGACATAAATAGCAATTCGCGGGTGGTCGTATCCATGGCGTAGCGCTGGGCAATCGCCTGGCAATGCATGCTCAACGGGCCCCGCGCCACCGCCACGCCTTTTGGCTTGCCAGTGGAGCCGGAGGTGTAGATCAGATAGGCCAGGTGGTCGGGGTCCATCGGCAACGCCAGGCCGGTATCGGCGTAACGGCTCAAGTCGAGCGTGTCGATATCCAGCACCTGCACCTGCCCGCCCACCGGCAGGCGTTCACGCAGTGCGGCCCGCGTGATCAGCACCGCCATGTTGGAGTCTTCGACGATCCATTGCAGACGCTCCTTCGGGTAGTCGATATCCATCGGCACATACACGCCGCCCGCTTTGTGCACCGCGTAGAGCGTGACGATCATGTCCACCGAGCGATTCAACGCCACGCCGACGCGCACTTCCGGGCCTACGCCTTGCTCGCGCAGCCGATGAGCCATGCGGTTCGCGCGTTGTTCCAGTGCCAGGTAGCTCAATTGCTGGTCGCCACACACCACCGCCGGTGCCTCGGGCTGACGCTGCACATGGGCCTCGATACGCTCCAGCAACGACGCAGCCGTCGCCTGCGGTGCAGGCAGCACATTGTTGCGGCGCAACTGTTCACGCTGCGGCGCGGTGAGCATGCACAACTGGCCGACCATGCTGTCGTTCGCGTCCAGCATGGCCAACAGCAGCGCCTCGAAACTGCCGCGAATACGCTGCACCGATTCGTCACTGAAGCGGTTACGCAGGTAGAGGAATTCGATCACCAGTGACTCAGTCAGGTTGACCGCCAGGTCCATCGCGTAGTTGGTGACATCGCGGCCCGTGGCGGCGCCGAACTTCAGCGCGCCTTGTTCCATTGCCTGCAGGCGGTCATCCACCGGGTAGTTCTCAAACACAATGATGCTGTCAAACATCGCCCGGCCACTTTGCCCGGCCCAACGCTGGATATCCGCCAGGGACGCGTGCTCGTAATCGCGCGCATCCAGGTTGAACGCCTGCAACTGAGCCAGCCATTCGGTGAGCAACTGCTGGGGCTGGGGCGTCTGCACGATGGGCAGGGTGTTGATGAACAGCCCAAGGATTTCATCGGCCTGGGGCAGGCTCGCGGGGCGCCCGGCGACGGTGGCGCCGAAGCACACCGTGGCCTGCCCGGTGTAGCGCTGCAACAGCAGCAACCAGGCGGCCTGGATCAAGGTGTTGGGGGTCACGCGCCAGAGTTGCGCACGCTCGCGCAGGCGGCGGGTCTGGGTTGGGTTCCAGTCCAGGTAAATCGCCTCATGCCCGCCGGGCTGCTCGGTGGGACGCGGGTACACGTTGCCGGCCAGCTCGGTGGGCCCGGTAACGCCTTGCAGTTGAGTACGCCAGAAGCTTTCCAACGCCGCCGAACCCTGGCGTTGCAGCCAGGCGATGTAATCCTGGTAGCGGCTTTGCCGGGTCGCAGCCTGGCCGTTGTACGCCTGGAACACCTCGCCCAATAGGCGCGAGCTGCTCCAGCCGTCCATCAGGATGTGGTGACGGGTCCAGATCAGGTGGCAGCGGGACTCGTCCAGCCACACCAGGGTCACACGCATCAGCGGCGCCTGGAGCATGTCGAAACCTTGGCGACAATCGGCGCTGATCAACTCGGCCAGGTCATCCGGGCCCACCTCACGCTGGCGCCAGTCCACGATGTGGACCGCCGAGGCGGCTTGGCGGCTGACGACCTGCAGCGGCTCCGCCAGCTCGCTGGCGGTCCAGAA
The DNA here is from genome assembly GCF_002255865.1 of Pseudomonas sp. PGPPP1. Classification (NCBI taxonomy): domain Bacteria; kingdom Pseudomonadati; phylum Pseudomonadota; class Gammaproteobacteria; order Pseudomonadales; family Pseudomonadaceae; genus Pseudomonas; species Pseudomonas sp. PGPPP1. Next base: position 299,832 of record NZ_NKIG01000002.1, read on the forward strand.
ACCGGTGCGCAGGATGTCGTGGCACTGCTGCACCTGGTCCCAGGCCGCAGCGAAACGCTCGACATCCAGCCCCTGCACCGGCACGCAGGTCTGGTTGATATACAGGTCGCCCTCGCCGGCTTCCAGGCTGTGGTACAGCATGCCCTGTTGCATCGGCGACAACGGGTACATGTCCAGCACATTTCGGGCCGGCAGCGGCAGGCCGTCGAGTTGCGCCTGGGTGACACGGGCCAGGGGGAAATCAGCAGGCGTCAGGCCCACCACGTCAGGCGTCAGGCAGTGCTCGACCAGCGCTTGCAACTCCTGACCATAGTCATCGGCCAACGCCTGGATCACCGCGCTGTCGAACATCGCGCCACTGAAGGTCCAGCCCACATTCAACACGCCGCCGTACACCTGGCCGTTAAGGCTCAACAGATTGCCCAGCGGCGCTTCGCTGTCGCGTTCACTGCCCGCCGCCTCGCTGGACGGCACGAACAGCGCGCCCTGCGCTTGGTCGAAACTGGCATCGAATTGGCCCAGGTAGTTGAACGTCACACACGGCAATGCCTGGCTGCGCAGGCGTTGCTGGTCGGCATCCGTGCCCAGGTAACGCAAGGCGCCAAAGCCCAGGCCCTTGTTGGGCACGGTGCGCAGCTCTTCCTTGATCGCCTTGATGCTCTGCGCCAGGGTGGCGCCCGGCGTGAGGCTGACGGGGTATTTGTGGGTGTACCAGCCGACGGTACGGGTCAGGTCCAGCTCGTCGAACAGGTCTTCGCGACCGTGGCCTTCCAGCATCAGCCCCAGGCTGGCGCGCCCGGTCCAACGGCAGATCACCCGACTCAAGGCCGCCAGCAGCAACTCGTTGATGTGGGTACGGTAGGCCGCTGGCGCTTGCTGCAACAGTTGTCGGGTCAGCACCGGGTCGAGGCGCGTGGTGACGGTGATCGCTTCGCGCATCAGCGCGGCCGGTACGTCGCGGCGCCCTGGTAAATCACTGTGCATCGGCTGCAAACGGGCTTGCCAGTACTCGACTTCCTGGCTCAGCCCACCTTCGCTTGCCAGCGCGTGCAGGCGTTCGCTCCACGCCTTGAACGGGCTGGTCTTGGCCGGCAGCCGCAGCGGCTGACCGCTGTGCAACTGCTCGTAGGCCAACTGCAAGTCTTCAAACAGGATGCGCCACGACACGCCATCCACCACCAGGTGATGCACCGCGAGCAGCAAGCGTTGCCCACCCTCGGGCAAGGTCAGTAATACACCGCGCAGCAAGGGGCCGTTGCGTAGGTCCAGGCTGCACTGGACACGCTGGTAGATCGCCAGGCATTCGGCTTCGGTGTCGGCCGATTCACACCACAGCAACCCTTCGGGCGATTGCAGTGCTCGATGCTCGGCGCGCCAGCCCTGGGCGTCCTGGTGAAAACCCAGGCGCAGCGCATCATGATGGTTGACCAGCGCCTGCAGCGCCTGCTCCAACAGCGCGGCCTGCAACGGCCGCTGCGGCGCCAGCAACACCGACTGGTTCCAGTGATGACGTGCCGGAATCGGCGCCTCAAAAAACATCTGCTGGATCGGCAGCAAGCGCAGCGGGCCACTGACCGGACCTTGGTCGATGAGGATCGCGGTATCGCCAGTCTGTGCCACGCGGGCCAGGCTTTGCACCGTCTGGTGCTCGAACAGGTCCCGTGGAGTGAAGCGAATGCCCGCCTGGCGGGCACGGCTCACCACTTGGATCGAGATGATCGAATCGCCGCCCAGTTCGAAGAAGTTGTCCTGCGCGCCAATCTGCTCGCGCTTGAGCACGTCTTGCCAGACCTGGGCAATCCGCTGCGCCAGCTCGCCCTGCGGGGCCTGGTAGCGGTCGGCGGAGTCGAGGCAGACCGGCGCCGGCAGTGCCCGGCGGTCGAGCTTGCCGTTGGCGGTCAGCGGCAGTTGCGCGAGCACCTGCATATGGGCTGGCACCATGTAGGCCGGCAAGCGCTCGCGCAATTGCGCCAGCAAGCCAGTCACCGGCTCGTCGGAGACCACGTATGCCCACAATTGCGCGCCGCTGTCAGCCATGCCGACCACTACCGCTGCGTCACTGACCCGTGCCAGGCCGCGCAGGCAGGCGGCAACTTCCCCGGGCTCAACCCGATACCCACGGATCTTGACCTGATCATCGATACGCCCCTGGTACTCGAAAGCCCCCTCGTGCACCCGAACCTGGTCGCCACTGCGGTACAGCCGTGCGCCGTCGCGGGAGAACGGGTCCGGCACGAAGCGTTCCGCCGTGAGCGCCGGCTGTGCCAAATAGCCCGCCGCCAAGCCTGTGCCACCGATGTAGAGCTGGCCACTGCCGCCATTACCCACCCCTTGCAGGCTGGCGTCGAGCACATGGACACACGTGTTGGCCAGCGGCGTGCCCAGCGGCACTGTGTCGCCGGTCAAAGGCACCGGTGCCGCCAACACGCCAACGGTGGATTCAGTCGGGCCGTAGTGGTTCATCAGCACGCAATCGGGCGCCAGTTGGCGCACGCGATCGCGCAGGCTCGGCGAGCAAGCCTCGCCGCCCAGGATCAGTACCTTGCGCGGCAGCACGGCCGCAGGATGATCAGCACTGAGCAGTGCTGTGAGGTGCGACGGCACGATCTTCAACACATCCACCGCGTGAGTGGTCATGTACGCCGCCATGGCATTGGCGTCCATTGCCAATTGCGTGCCGATCAGGTGCAAGGTGCGCCCCGAGCACAACGCGCCAAACAACACGGTGTGCCCCAGGTCGGCGGCCACCGTGGAGATCATCGCCATGCGCGTGCCACTGTCGGCCGGCAAGCGCTGCAGCAGCGCCTGCACATAGTTGGCCAGCGCGCCGTGGCTGACCATCACGCCTTTGGCGGTACCGGTGGAGCCTGAGGTGTAGATCACATACGCAGTCTGCTCCGGCAGTGGCGCCTGTGCTCGCACAACGGGCAGCGCCTGGGCGGAGCGCTGGTTGACGTCGACCACCGTGAACGCGGCCCCTAGCTGGGCCAGAGGCGAGTCGGCCAGCACCACCTGCACATCGCTGTTGCGCAGCAGATCATGCATGCGCTGAGGCGCGGTGTCCGCTGCCAACGGCAGGTACGCCGCCCCGGCCTTGAACACGCCGAGGATCGCCACCACCAACGCCACCGAACGCTCCACTACCACGCCGACCCGTTCATGGGGGCGTACACCGGCCAGGCGCAAGCGCGCGGCCAGCTCTTCAGCCGCCTGTTCCAGCTCACGGTACGTCAAGGCACCCTGCTCATCGACGACTGCGAGCGCGTCGGGGGCTTTGTCCACTTGAGCGGCGAACAGCGCCAACACGTCCTGCTCGGCGAACGCCACGGGCTCGCCCACGCCCCACTCGCGTACCTGAAGCTGATCGTCGGCATCCAGCGCCGGCAGTGCTTCGATACGTTGTCGTGGGTTCTGCGCGACGGCCGCCAGCAGGCGCTGCCACTGGCCGGCCAAGGTGTCGATCAGCGCGGCGTCGAACAGCTCACGGCTGTAGATGATGTTGGCATCGATGCCTGTCGCGTGTTCGAAGGTATTGAGGGTGAGGTCGAACTTGGCGCTGCGCACCTCGGTCGCCAGGTTCTCGACACGCAACCCGCCGTCCAGCGCTCGCGCCTGGCTTGGCGCGTCATGCTGGTGGTTGAACATCACCTGGAACAACGGCGAATGGCTGAGGCTGCGTTCCGGCTGCAGCGCGTCCACCAGTTGCTCGAACGGCAGGTCCTGGAAGGTTTGCGCCTTGAGGGCCGTGTCGCGCATCTGGGCGAGCAACTGGCTGAAGGTGTCTTCGCCGCGCACCTGCGCCTTGAGCACTTGGGTGTTGACGAAAAAGCCGATCAGCCCTTCGGTTTCTGCGCGGGTACGGTTGGCCACAGGCACGCCCACGCGTACATCCGAGAGACCACTGAGGCGGTGCAGCAAGGCCTGGAAACTGGCCAGCAGCAACACAAACAGGGTCACGCCCTCTGCGGCGGCCAGGGCCTTGAGCTGTTCGGTCAGCGCCGGGCTCAAGCGGATCCGCGCCTGCCCACCGTCGTGACTGCGTGGCCCCACTGGCATGCGCTGACCAGGGAGGCGCAGCGGCTGCGGCGTATCCCCCAGGTGCCCAAGCCAATAAGCCAGTTGGCGGTCGCGCTCGCCATTGTCCATCCACTGACGTTGCCAGGCGGCGTAGTCGGCGTACTGGATGGGCAACGCCTTGGGTTGCGGCACCTGCCCACGACTGAACGCCCCATAGGCCGACAGCACCTCATCGACCATCACGCCCATCGACCAGGCGTCAGAGACGATGTGGTGCTGGGTCACCACCAGCACGTAATCGTCCTCTGCCACTTGCAACAGCGTGGCGCGCACCAAAGGCCCGGTTGCCAGGTCAAAAGGTTGCGCCATTTGTGCTTCGACAACGCGGCCGAGTGCCTCGGGAGACGCGTCGGGCAGCGCTTGCACCGTCAGCGATAACGCGGACGGTGGCTGAATCTGCGGGCTCACCCGGCCATCTTCGGCCTCGACGAACACCGTGCGCAGGCTCTCATGCCGGGCCACCAGCGCGTCGAAGCTGCGCTGTAAGGCCGGCACATCCAGCGAGCCACGCAAGCGAATCGCCAAGGGAATGGTGTACGCACAACTGTGGGGGTCCATTTTCCACAGGAACCACTGGCGTTGCTGAGCGTAGGACAGCAGGAGCGGCTCGTCCTTATCGCGCTGAAACACCGGGGCAATCCCATACAGGTTGATCCCCTTCTGCTTCAGCAGGACGGCCAACGCTTTCCTTTCCGGCACGGAAAGCGCACCTACAGACTCTATTAACTTTTGCACGCCAGCTACCTCGTCAGGAAATCAGTTTCTCAAGCTCTTCAGCAGATAGACGTTTGAGAGCCCCCAACGATTTAGTCAGCTCATCCTCCAGGCTTTGGTGCCCCGATTGCAGGGCGCGTACTTGTTCGCAAAAGGCTTCCAGGTTCGGGGTCTCGAACAGCAACTTGAGCGGCACTTCCACCCCTTGCTGCTGGCGCAGGCGCATCACCACTTGAGTCGCCATCAACGAGTGACCACCCAACTGGAAGAAGTTATCGGCCAAGCCGACCTGCGTGACACCCAGCACCGTTTGCCATACCTCGGCAACCGCCTGCTCATGTTCATCCCGAGGCGCCTGGAAAGCGCCGCGAGACAAGGCGAGATCCGGCGCTGGCAACAGCTTGCGGTCGAGTTTGCCGTTGGCGCTGAGTGGCATCTGCGCCAACACCACCAGATGCGCCGGCACCATGAACTCCGGCAAATGGCTGCGCAACGCCGCCCGAACCTCATCGAGCACCAACGCACCGTCGCCCACCAGGTAACCCACCAGCATCTGCTGGGCACCGGTGCCCGTCGCGACCACCACGGCTTCGCGCACCTGGGGAAGCTCCACCAGGCGCGCCTCGATTTCACCGAGTTCAATGCGCAAGCCACGGATTTTGACTTGATGGTCGATACGCCCGGCGTATTCGATTTCACCCGCCTGGCCAAACCGCGCCAGGTCGCCGGTGCGGTACATGCGCTGGCCCGCCACGAACGGGTCGACCACGAAGCGTTCGGCGGTCAACGCCGGGCGCTGGTGATACCCCCGCGCCAGCCCTTCGCCCGCCAGGTACAACTCGCCCACCACGCCCACCGGCAACGGTTGCAGGTTGGCGTCCAGCACGTAAGTGCGCAAGTTGGCGATCGGGCGGCCGATGGGCACGCTATGACGGTCGTCGTCGCGGCAGGTCCAGTGCGTTACATCGATCGCCGCTTCGGTAGGGCCGTAGAGGTTGTACAAGCCGGCGCCCGGCAAGTGCTTGAAGACCTGCTGCGCCGCTTCCGCCGGCAACGCTTCGCCACTGCAGACAATGCGGGTCAATGAGCGACACGCCTGTACGTTCGGGTCCTGCAGGAACACCTGCAGCATCGACGGCACAAAGTGCAAGGTGCTGATCTGCTCGCGGGTGATCACTTCGATCAACTGCGTGGGGTCGCGGTGCACACCCGGCGCGGCCATGACCAGACGGGCACCGGTCAGCAACGGCCAGAAAAACTCCCACACCGACACGTCGAAACTGAACGGGGTCTTTTGCAGCACGCTGTCCGCCGCCGTCAGGCCATAGGCCTCTTGCATCCAGCACAAGCGGTTGGTCAGCGCGCTGTGACGGTTGCCCGCCCCTTTGGGCTGGCCGGTGGAACCGGAGGTGTAGATCACGTAGGCCAGGTGCTCGCCTTCCACCGCCACGCCAGGGTTATGCTCGGCGGCGCCGGCCAGTGACAACTGGTCGAGCGACAGCCGTTGCACGCCGGCCACCTGCGGTAGCGCGTCGGTCAAAGCCGAATGGCTCAACAGCCAGCGAATGCCGCTGTCGGCTTGCATATAGGCCAGGCGTTCGGTGGGGTAATCCGGGTCCAACGGCACATACGCACCGCCCGCCTTGAGCACCGCCAGCAGGCCGACCACCATCTCTACCGAACGCTCCAGCGCAATGCCCACCAGCACATCCGGCCCTACGCCCAAGCCGATCAAGTGATGGGCCAGTCTGTTTGCACGACCGTTCAACTCGCGATAGCTCAGGTGCTGCGTGCCAGCCGTCAGCGCCACCGCGTCGGGGCTGCGCAGCACCTGCGCTTCGATCAGTTGCTGCACGCTGGACTGCAATGGGTACAGGGTTTGCGTGGCGTTCCACTGATCCAGTTGCTGGGTATATTCCTGCGGGCCCAGCAACTCCAGCTCCCCTACACAGCGCTCACTGGAACCGCTGCTGATAGCACCGATCAAGCGCAGCAGTTGCTCGGCCAAGGCCTGGATGGCGCTCCCATCGAACTCGGCTTCGGCGTACTTGAAGGTCAGCGTCAATTGCGCCCCCGCGTCCACCAGCAAAGTCAGCGGGAAGCTGGTCTGCTCGTGGCCCAGCACCTCACCAAACTGCAAGCCGGCAGGCGCACCGGCCGCCAGGGCTTCGGACACCGGGTAGTTTTCGAACACCAGCAAGTTGTCGAACAGCGCTTCGCCGCTGCGACCGGCCCATCGCTGGATCTCATACAGCGGCGTATGTTCCTGTTCGCGCAGGCTCAGGTTGAGCGCTTGCAGGTCCTGCAACCACTCGCCCAACGGCTGGTTGGCCTGGGGCTGGCTGATGACCGGCAAGGTGTTGATGAACAGGCCAATCTGCCCTTCGATGCCGCGCAACTCTGCTGGGCGCCCCGACACGGTGGCGCCAAACGCCACGGCCTGTTGGCCGGTGTAGCGTTGCAGCAGCAATGCCCAGGCTGCCTGGACCAGGGTGTTGAAGGTAATTTTCTGCTGGCGGGCAAAATGGCTCAGCCCTTGAGTGGCAGCCTGATCCAGCGTTCTGCGGTGCTCACCGCGCCCGCTGGTGCCCTCGCGTTGTGCGTGACGCGGGATCGCCGCTGCCAGCAACGTCGGCCCGGACAACGCAGCCGTCTGCTGCTTCCAAAAGGCTTCGCTGGCGTGCATGTCGCGGTCTTGCAGCCAGGCAATGTAATCGCGATAACGACCGGTGTTGGCGGGCGTGAACGTCCCCGCGTAACGCTGCAAGACTTCCCCCAGCAACTGCGCATTGCTCCAGCCATCCATCAGGATATGGTGGCTGGTGTAGATCAAGTGATAACGACTATCGGCTGTGCGCAGCAACGCCAGGCGCAGCAGCGGCGCACTGTCGAGGGCAAACCCGGCCGCCTTTTCCTCTTCGGCAAACCGGGCGAGCCGGTCCGCCTGATCGGTGGCACCGCGCACGTCGTGGGCGCTGAACGGCAGCACCACCTCATCGAACACCACCTGCACCGGTGTGCCTTGGTCGCCTTGCCAGTAGAAACCGCTGCGCAGTACATCATGGGCCTGCAACGTGGCTTGCCAGGCGCTACGGAATGCGTCGACATCCAGGCCGTCGATGTCCACCCGCAACTGGTTGATGTAGGCGCCGGAGTCAGCCTCGAGCAAGCCATGGAACAACATGCCCTGCTGCATCGGCGACAGCGGGTAAAGGTCGCTGACGTGACGCGGCTCCAGCGGCAACTGGTCGAGTTGCGCCTGGTCCAGGCCGCTCAGGGGAAAGTCTGACGGCGTGAAGCTGCTGTGTTCCGGCTGGCTGCAATGCTCGATCAACTCCAGCAGTTGCGCGGTAAACGCGTCGGCCAGTTGCTGCACGGTGTCGGCGGCGAACATTTCGCGGCTGAACGTCCACTCCAGGCTCCATTCGCCGCCGTACACTTGGCCATTGATACTCAGCCAGTTGCCCAGCGGGGCGTCGTCACCCTGCTCGGCGCCGGCACTTTCCCTGGCCGGGGCGAACAAGGCAGCGTCGTCGTCAAAACTGCCGTCGAACTGCCCCAGGTAGTTGAAGGTGATACGTGGCACCGGCAAGCGTGCCAGTGCCGTCTGTTGCTCAGGCGCGCCGAGGTAGCGGAGGATGCCGAAGTCCAAGCCTTTGTTGGGGATGGCCCGCAGTTGCTCCTTGATCGACTTGATCGATGTGCCCAGTGCCGCGTGGGGCGTCAACCGCGCCGGGAACGCGCTGGTGAACCAGCCGACCGTGCGGGTCAGGTCGATGTCGGTAAACAGCTCCTCGCGACCGTGACCCTCCAGTTGTACCCATGCGTGCGGCGCGCCGGTCCAATGGCAAATTACCCGCGCCAGGGCCGTGAGCAGCAAGTCATTGACCTGGGTGCGGTAGGTGGCGGGAGCCTGCTGCAACAAGCGGCTGGTGTGCTCGCGATCCAGTCGGGTGCTGACGCTGGCAGCGTGCTGCTTGAGCAGGCTGGCCTCGGGATGCTCACAGGGCAAATCTGCGTTATCACGGCTTGGCAGGTTCATCCAGTAGGTGGCTGCGGCCTCGCCCTCTGTACTCAGGTGATACGTGCCCAGGCGTTCGGCCCAGGCCTTGAGCGAGCTGGTCTTGGCCGGCAACGCGGCGCTGCCCTGGCGATAAGCGGCTTGCAGGTCTTCAAACAGAATCCGCCACGACACGCCGTCCACCACCAGGTGATGCACCACCAGCAGCAGCCGCTGGGAGCCGTCCGCCCTGTCGAACAGCACACCACGCACCAACGGGCCCTGTTCGATATCCAGGCTACGCTGGGCCCTTTCACAGGCCTCGAGCAATGCCGCGTCGTCACTCACCGACGCGTGCCAGAGCAACGTCGGGCCGCTGTGGGGGGCACGGTGCTGGGCATGCCAGCCTTGTGCGCCCTCGGCAAAACTCAAGCGCAGCGCGTCGTGGTGATTGACCAACGCAACCAGCGCCTGCTCCAACGCGGCGGCTTCCAGGTGCTGGCGCGGCTGCAACAGTACCGACTGGTTCCAGTGATGACGGTTGGCGACGGCAGACTGGAAAAACATCTGCTGGATCGGCAACAACGCCAACTCACCGCCGACCGGCCCTTGGTCGACCCGCGCCGCAGCCGCGCCCTGCCGCGCAACACTGGCCAGGCCTTGGACGGTCTGGTGTTGGAACAACTCCTTGGGGGTAAAGTCGATGCCCGCCTGGCGTGCCCGGCTCACCACCTGAATCGAGATGATCGAGTCACCCCCCAACTCAAAGAAGTTGTCCTGACGCCCGACCTGCTCGCGCTTGAGCACGTCTTGCCAGATCTGCGCGATGCGTTGCTCCAGCTCGCCCTGCGGCGCGCTGAAAGCCGCGCCTGCGTGCACGGCATCGGGCAATGGCAAGGCCTTGCGATCCAGTTTGCCGTTGGGCATCAACGGCAACGCCGACAGCAGCATGATCTGGCTCGGCACCATGTAGGCCGGCAACACCTCGGCGAGCTGCGCCTTGATACGCTCGGGCAAACCGCTGGTGCCGGTGCCATGGGCGACCACATAGGCCATCAATTGCGTGCCCTGTGCCACCTCCTGGGCCAATACCACAGCCTCACGAACGGCCTCTAGCTCGCCGAGACGCGCCTCGATTTCGCCCAACTCGATACGCAGGCCACGCAATTTGAGTTGGTGATCGAGCCGACCGATGTAGTCCAACACTCCCTCGGCGCGGTAGCGCACGCTGTCGCCGCTGCGGTACAGGCGCGAGCCCTGGCTGTCGAACGGGTTGGGGACAAAGCGCTCAGCCGTCAGGGCAGCGCGATTGAAGTAACCACGCGCCAGGCAGTCGCCGGCAATGTACAGCTCACCCGCACCACCCACCGGGCACACCGCCAAGCCGTCATTGAGCACATAGGTGCGCACGTTATCCAGTGGCCGACCAATCGCGACGATGTCCTGCGCCGCCTGTGGCGTGGCCACGAAGCTGCAGCTGTCGATGGTGGCTTCGGTGGGGCCGTATAGGTTGATCAGCGTGCCTTGCCATACCGCGTCCAGCTGCGTGACCAGGCTGGCCTTGAGCGCCTCGCCGCCGGCCAACACGTAGTTGAGCGAACGCAATTGGGCCGCGTCCGCCTGCGGCAGAACCCCTTGCAGCAACGAGGGCGCCAATTGCAGCACGCTGATCTGCTGTGCGGCCACCAGCGGCCAGAGGCTGGCCCAGTCCTGGCTCAGGCTCGGCGGCGCCATGACCAATTGCGCATCGCCCATCAATGGCAACCAGAACTCCCATACCGACGCATCAAAGCTGAACGCGGTTTTCTGCAACACGCGATCGGTGGCCGTCAGCGGCAGTTGCCCGCGCATCCATTGCATGTGGTTGCCCAAGGCGCGATGGCGAATCGCAACGCCCTTGGGTTGCCCGGTGGAGCCGGAGGTGTAGATCACATACGCCAGGTGCTCCGGGTCCAGGGCCACGGCTGGCACACCGGGATCAATCGCCGGTGGCGTGCCGGACTCGTCCAGCAGTTGCAGCTGCACACCCGTCAATTCGGGCAGCGCCGTTACCACCGGCGTGTGGCTGAGCAGCAAGCGGATGCCACTGTCGGCAATCATGTAGGCCAGCCGCTGCTGGGGGTAATCCGGGTCCAGCGGCACGTAGGCGCCCCCCGCGCGGTGCACCGCCAACAGGGCCACGACCATTTCCACGCTGCGCTCGAAGGCCACGCCCACCAGCACGTCCGGGCCCACGCCTTGCTCGATCAACTGGGCTGCGAGGCGGTTGGCGCGCGCGTTCAACTCGGCGCAATCCAGGCTTCGCTCGCCGACGTGCAGCGCCGGCGCCTTAGGGTCTCGGCGAGCGACCCACTGGTGAACGAACACCTCGGCGGGAGGCGCAACCTGGGTCTGGTTCCACTGTGTGAGCATGCGCTGTTCTTCATCACGGCCCAGTAGCGGCAGGTCGTCGATGCGCACGTGCGGGGAAGTGCTGAAGGCCTCCAGCAGGTTACGCCAATGCGCCGCCATCGCCTCGACGGTGGCGGCGTCGAACAGGTCCACGGCGTAGGTCATCGAGGCCCACAGGCGCTGGTCATCTTCAAAGGTGTCCAGGTTCAGGTCGAATGGTGCGGCATGGTTGTCCCAGGTCAGGGCTTCGACCCGCAAACCGGTACCCGCGCCTTGGTCGGCTTGCGCCGGACCTTGTACCTGGTGGTTGAACATCACCTGGAACAGCGGGTTGTGGCTCAGGCTGCGCTCGGGCTGCAAGGCTTCTACCAACTGTTCGTAGGGCAGGTCCTGGTAGGCCTGGGCCTGCATTGCCGTGTGCTTGACCTGTTGCAACAGCTCACTCACGGTATGGGCGCCATTGACCTCGGTCTTGAGCACCTGGGTGTTGACGAAAAAGCCGATCAGCCGCTCGCACTCGGCACGGTTGCGGCTGGCCACAGGCACGCCGACACGGATATCGGACTGCCCGCTGTAGCGGTACAGCAACACCTGGAATGAGGCGAGCAGCAGCATGAACAGCGTCACCCCTTCGCGCCTGCTGGCGTGCTTGAGGGCGTCGGCCAAGGCCGCGTCGATAGCGATGTCGCAGCGCTGGCCGCGGTGGCTGCTGATGGCCGGGCGCGGGCGGTCATGCGGCAATTGCAACAGGGTTTGCTCGCCGCCCAGTTGCTCGGTCCAATACGCCAGTTGCCGCTCGCGCTCGCCGGCTTCCATCCAGCAGCGTTGCCAGATCGCATAGTCGGCATATTGGATAGGCAATGCAGGCAGGCTCACAGGGCGCCCTTGGCTGTAGCCCTGATACAGCTCGATCAGTTCGCGCACCATGATTTGCATCGACCAACCATCGGACACGATGTGGTGTTGGGCAATGACCAGCACCTGCTCCTCGGGCGCCAGGTGCAACAACCGAACCCGCAGCAACGGGCCGTTCAACAAGTCGAACGGCTGCTGTAGCGTGGCATCGATGAACGCCTTGATCTGCACCGGGCCGCCATTGGCAACCGTATGCTGCTCGATCACCAGCGGCTGGGCCGGCTGTACCACTTGCGCAGCCTCGCCATCCAGGGTTTCGAACACCGTGCGCAGCGCTTCGTGGCGCACCACCAGTTCGCTCAGCGCACGCTCCAGCGCTGCGATATCCAGGGCGCCCCGCAGATGCAGCGCGGCAGGAATATGGTAGGCGCTGCTATCGGGTTCCAACTGCCATAAAAACCACTGGCGCTGCTGGGCATACGACAACGGCACGCGGGCCTCGTCATGCCGGCTGACCGGTATGGGCAACTGCGCCAGGGTGATGCCTTTGCTACCGAGTTTTTCCAGGAACAGCCGACGCTGGGCCGCTGGCAACTTGATGAATCGCTGAACCAGCGAGGTGTTGTCCAATGCCGCCATGTCAGTTGCTCTCCAGTTCAGCGAGGAAGTCGTGCATATCGCTCAGGTCTTGATCCAAATGGGTATTGAGGCTGCCGGCAACCAGCTCGGCATAGGCCTCCAGGGTTGAGGCTTTGAACATCAGCTCCAGTGCCAGGCTGCCGCCCAGTTCCAGCTGGGCTTGGGCCGTGGCCTGGGTCGCGAGCAAGGAGTGCCCGCCGAGCTCGAAGAAGTTATCGTCCAGGCCGACCTGCTCGCGCTTGAGCACGTCCTGCCAGATGCCCGCAAGCGTGCATTGCAAATCGCTGACCGGGGCCACGTAGCGCGAACGCCCGTGTTCCAGGTCGGGCAATGGCAGGGCCTTACGGTCGATCTTGCCGTTGGGGTTGAGCGGAAAACACTCCAGCAGCACCCACTGGGTCGGCACCATGTAGCCCGGCAACGTCGCCTCCAGCGCAGCCTTGAGTTCGCGACCAAGGGCGGCGGCCAGTTGATCCGCAGACTCGGGCACCACATACCCCACCAGCACCTTGCCGTGGTCGCCGTCCTGGGCCATGACCAATGCATCGCGCACACCGGCCTGACGCTTGAGTTGCGCCTCGACTTCACCCAATTCGATGCGGAAGCCGCGAATCTTCACTTGATGATCGATGCGCCCCAGGCAGTCGATCACCCCGCTTTCACGCTGGCGCACCAGGTCACCGGAGCGATAGAGCCGCCCACCGTTGCGGCTGGCAGGGTCGGGCACAAAACGTTCGGCGGTCATGCCTGGGCGGTTCAGGTAACCCCGCGCCACGCCATACCCACCCAGGTACAGCTCGCCGGATACGCCGTCGGGCAGCAGGTTGAGTTGCAAGTCACGCACTTGCAGGCTGCGTTCGCCGATACGGGTACCGATGGGCGCGTAGGCGGCTTCGCATTGATCGGCCGTGCCCGCCTTCCAGATCAGCGGCGTCACCACCGTTTCTGTCGGGCCATAGCCATTGATGATGAATTGCGGCTTGAGCGCGCGACGTGCCAGTTCGAAACTGGCCTGGGGCACCGCATCACCGCCAAAGCAGTAGATGCGCACCGCCGGCGGGTTGCCGACCTTTTGCGCGTGCTCTGCCAACTGCTGCAGGTACACCGGTGGGAACGCCGCCACAGTCACGCCATGGCGATGCAGCGCGTCGAAGGTCTGCTCCGGGGTCCACAGCACCTCGTCACGCAGCAGCACACGGCCGCCGTGGGTCAAGGTGGTGAGCCAGCGTTCATGGGCACCGTCGAAGGCAAATGACATGAACAGCAATTCGCAATCGGCCGGGGTCATGCCATAGCGCTCGCCGATACGGGTGCAATGCATCGCCAGAGGGCCGTGGGTGACCGCAACACCCTTGGGTTGGCCGGTGGAGCCGGAGGTGTAGATCACGTAGGCGAGGTTGTCCGCGTGCACGGTGACCGCAGGGTCGGACGACGGCCAGGACGCGAGGTCCAGGCGGTCGATCTCGACGACGCGTGCCGAGGTGGCCCGGTTCATCTGTACGGTCAGGCTCGAGTCCGTCAGCAGCAACGCCGCCGCGCAATCGCTCATCAGGTAGGCCAGGCGTTCAGCTGGGTGGGTAATGTCCAGCGGTACATAGGCACCCCCTGCCTTTAGCACCGCGAGCAATGCCACCAACAGGTGTTCGCTGCGCGGCAGGGCCACCGCCACGCGCACCTCTGGGCCGACGCCTCTGGCGATCAGCGCATGCGCCAATCTGTTGGCCTGGCGGTCAAGGCTGGCAAAATCCAGGCGGTGTTCGCCCTGGATCACTGCCGTGTGCGTCGGTGCCTGCCGGGCGATCTGCGCAATGCGTTGGTGTACCCACAGCGCCGGCTGTGTGGCAGGTGCCGAACTGGCCGCGATTGACGCCGCTTCCTGCGCCGGGCTCAGCAGCGAAATCGTCGCCAAGCGGGTCTGCGCGCTCTGCACCAGTTGCGCCAGTACGTTGAGCAAATGCCCTGCCAAGCGCTCGATGGCCTGGGGGCTGAACTGGGCAATGGCGTAGTCGAAGTTGAGAATCAGCGTGTGCCCTGCCTCCACTGCCAACGCCAGTGGATAGTGGGTTTGCTCATGGCTGATCACCTGGCCAAACGTCAGCCCGGTGGCAGCGCTTTGTTGCAGGGCTTCGGCCACGGGGTAGTTTTCAAACACTAGCAAGGTGTCGAACAAGGCTTCGCCACCCAGGCCCGCCAGGCGCTGGATTTCAAACAACGGCGTGTGTTCGTGTTCACGCACGGCCAGGTTGATGTGCTGTACCTGCTGCAGCCACTCGCCGACCGTCATCTGCAAGGTTGGAGTGGCAATGATCGGCAGCGTGTTGATAAACAGGCCGATCTGCTCCTCGGCACCTCGCACCTGGGCCGGACGCCCGGCCTGGGTGGCACCGAATGCCACGGCGGATTGACCGGTGTAGCGCTGCAACAGCAACAGCCAGGCAGCCTGCACCAACGTATTGACCGTGACCTTTTGCCCTCGGGCAAAGTTCGCCAACTGCTCACTGGCCAGCGCATCCAGTTCACGCATGTGCGCCGCGCGGCGTGCACTGCTGTCGAGGCTGCCAAAGGTGGCCAGCGCCGGTGCCAAGCGGCTCGGCGCATCCAGGGCCTGCAACTGTTGTTGCCAGAACTGCTCGCTGGCCCCCGCGTCCTGCGCCAGCAGCCAAGCGATGTAGTCGTGGTAACGCCCGGCAGGCGGTGCCACAACCTGGCCGTGGTAGCGTTGCAGCACTTCACCCAGCAAGCGCGAATAACTCCAGCCGTCCATCAGGATGTGGTGGTTGGAGTAGATAAAGTGCCAGCTGTCATCACCGGTTTGCACCAGCACCAAGCGCAGCAGTGGCGCCTGGGCCAGTTCGAAACCGCGCTGGCGCTCGCCTAGGGCCAGGGCATCCAGCGCTGTGCTCAGCTCGGCATGCCCACGCCAGTCGTGTTCGGCAAATGGCAGCGTCGGTTGCCGGTGCACCCATTGCAGCGGGCGCGCCAGCTCGTTCTGCCAGATAAACCCGGAACGCAGGATATCGTGGGCCTGCACGGTCGCCTGCCAGGCCGCCTTGAAGCGCGCCACATCCAGGCCGTGCACATCGACGCGCATCTGGTTGATGTAGTCGCCGCCGTCTTTCTGATACAGCGAGTGGAACAACATGCCCTGCTGCATCGGCGACAGCGGGTAGAGGTCATCCAGGTCCGCCAGCGGCAAGCCCATGGCGTCCAGTTGCGGCTGGGTCAAACCGGCTAGCGGTACATCCGAAGGCGTCAAGCCGGCCACAGTAGCGTCACAGCAATGCTCGACCAGTGCTTCAAGTTGGCGACTGTATTGCTCTGCCAGTTGCGCAATGGCAGCCTGGTCGAAGACTTCGGCGCTGAAGGTCCAGCCAAGGCTCAACTCACCGTCGTAAACCTGGCCGTTGAGGGTCAGCAGGCTGCCCAGGGCCGCCTCGTCGTTCTGGTCGCCGCCTGCGCTTTCGCCAGCGGGTACGAACAGCGCTTGTTCTTCGTCAAAGCTGCCATCGAACTGGCCTAGGTAGTTGAAAGTCACTGCCGCCGGCACGCCTTGCAGCGCGGCGCGGCTGTCGGCGTCGCCCAGGTAGCGCAGCACGCCGTAGCCGATGCCTTTGTTGGGCACGGCGCGCAGTTGCTCCTTGATCGACTTGAGTGCATCACCCAGCGCCAGTGCCGGGGTCAGGCGCACTGGAAACAGGTTGGTGAACCACCCGACGGTGCGGGTCAGGTCGATGCCATCGAACAGCTCTTGGCGACCATGCCCTTCCAACTGCACCACCGTGCTGGCGTGGCCGGTCCAGGTGCACATAACCTGCGCCAGCGCCGTCAGCAGCAGGTCGTTGACCTGGGTGCGATAAGCCGCCGGTGCGTCCTGCAACAGGCGTCGGGTCAGGGTTTTGTCCAGGCGGCTGTACACCGTCACGGCATGGCGATTGAGTTGCCCACCGGCCAGGTTCGCGCCGGGCAGTTCCTGCGGTTGGGTGTCCAGTTGTGCCTGCCAGAACGCACGCTCGGCCAGCAACGCGGGGCTGGTGGCGTAGCGCGCCAAGTGCTGGCCAAAGGTTTGCAGTGCAGTGGTCTTGAGCGGCAAATTTACCGGTTGGCCGGCGGCCAGTTGGCGGTAAACGGTTTGCAGGTCTTCGAACAGAATGCGCCACGACACGCCATCCACCACCAGGTGATGAATCGCCAGGAACAGCTTCTGCTGCCCGTCCACCAAGGTCGCCAACACGGCGCGTACCAGCGGGCCGTGGGCCAGGTCGAGGCTGCGCTGGGCCTTGTCGCACAGCGCTTGCCAACCTTCCTGCGTGCAGCCTTCGGCATGCCACAGAATATCCGCCCGGGCAGCCTGCTGCGGGTAAAGTGCGCGCCAGCCTTCGCCTTCGACAAACCCCAGGCGCAAGGCGTCGTGATGGCCGATCAGCGCTTGCAGGGCGTGTTCCAGGTGCTGTGGTTCAAGGGGTTGTCGGCACCGCAACATCACCGATTGGTTCCAGTGGTGACGCTGGCTGCGAACCTCCTCGAAAAATACCTGCTGTACGGGCAGCAACGGCTGCTCACCCTGCACCGCGCCCTGGTCGATGTGCTGCACGCCCTCGCCTAGCACCGCAACGCGCGCCACACCCTGGACGGTCTGGTGCAGGAACAGGTCCTTGGGTTTGAAATGGATACCCGCCTGCCGCGCCCGACTCACGACTTGGATCGAGATGATCGAGTCGCCACCCAATTCGAAGAAATTGTCTTGCACCCCTACCCGCTCAAGCTTGAGCACCTGCGCCCAGATTTCGGCGAGCTGTTGCTCCACGGCCGTGTGCGGCGCCACATACTGCGCTTCGGCCGGCTGCAACTGCGGCTCCGGCAGCGCTTGGCGGTCGAGCTTGCCGCTGGGCATCAACGGCAAGGCGTCCAACAGCACCCAGTGTGCAGGTTGCATGTAGTCCGGCAGGCTGTCGGCGAGCCCAGCCTTGATCGCGTCCAATGCAGACTCATTGTCCAGCACCAGGTAAGCCACCAGTTGCTGCGCAGCCGAGGTCCGTACGACAACTTCGCGCACGGCAGCTTGCGCCTGCAGGCGAGCCTCGATCTCACCCAACTCAATACGCAAGCCGCGAACTTTGACTTGATGGTCGACACGCCCCACGTATTCAAACAGCCCTGCGGCGTCGCGGCGCACCCGATCGCCGGTGCGATACAGGCGAGCGCCGGTCGTGCTGAAAGGGTCCGGCACAAACTGTTGCGCTGTCAGCCCCGGTCGCCCCAGGTAGCCACGCGCAAGGCCTTCGCCACCGATATGCAACTCACCGACACCGGCATTGGGCAATAGATTGCCGCTGGCATCCAGCACACAGGCCGAACGTGCGCCAACCGGCTCGCCGATGGCAGCATAGGTGCCTTGTGCAAGGCGTTGCGCTTCGCACGCCCAGATCAACGGGCTGATCACCGCTTCGGTAGGGCCATACGCGTTAAACAGTTGTGCAGGGCGAATCACGCTCAATGCCGCCAGTTGGCCCGCGCCCCAGGCTTCGCCCCCCAGGATGCACACGCGCACATCGACGCCCTTTTCGGCGGGGTCGGCGTGTTGCGCCATCGCGTTCAAATAGGTCGGCGGCAGGTCGAGGATGCTGATGGAATGCTCACGAATCTGGCCCAGCAACTGCTCGAACGACCACTGCCCCACCTCCCCCATGACCAGGCGAGCACCGTGGATCAGTGGCATGAAGATCTGCTCGGCGGCCGCGTCAAAGCTGATGGACGCGAACTGCAAATGGCAGTCCTCAGGCGTCACCCCATAACGTTCGCCCGCCGCGCGGCAATGCATGGCCAGCGCGGCGTGCTCGATCGCCACACCCTTTGGCTGGCCCGTCGAACCCGAGGTGTAGATCACGTAGGCCAAGCTCTCGCCACGCACGCCGTGCACCCGAGGTGCGCTGGCCTGTTCTTCGGCACCGTCCAGCAGCAAGCGCTGCACACCTGCGATCACCGGCAAGTGCTCCACGGCATCGGCCTGGGTCAGCAGGACGCTGATGCGACTGTCGCTCATCATGTAGGCCAGGCGTTCGGCGGGGTATTTCAGGTCCAGCGGCACAAAGGCCGCGCCGGCCTTGAAAATCGCCAGCAAGCCCACCACCAGTTCAGCGCTGCGCGGCAATGCCAGGCCGACCAAGGTTTCGGGGCCGACGCCCATGTCGAGCAGACGTTGCGCCACATGGTTGGCGCGCGCATCCAGCTGGCGATAGCTAAGGTGCTGCTCGCCGGCAATCACGGCGATTGCATCAGGCGTCTGGCGCACTTGGCGCTCAAACACGCTGATCACGCTGACATCGTCGCCCGCAGGCCGCTGGCCATGGCTGATAAGGGCACGCTGTTCGACGGCGGTTTGCAGTGTCAGTTGGCCGATGGCCTGGTGCGGGTCGGCGACCATCGCGGCCAGCAACTGACGCCAGTGCCCGGCAAGGGTGTGCAAGGTGGCGGCGTCGAACAGGTCGGCCGCGTAGATGAACGACGCCCGCAGGCCTTGGTCGGTCTCCAGGGTTTCCAGGGTCAGGTCGAACTGCGCCATGCCGCCTTCCAGCACCACTTCTTCTGCTTGCAGGCCAGGCAGGCTGTCGCTGCCAGCAGCTCCCACGGTGTTGAGGTGGTTGTACATCACCTGGAACAACGGGTTGTGCTGCGCGCTGCGCTGTGGGTTGAGCGCCTCCACCAGTTTGTCGAACGGCAAGTCCTGATGGGCCTGGGCGCCCAGCGCAATGGCCTTGCTCTGCTGCAGCACGTCCAGCACCGACTGCTGCGGGGCCAGTTGCAGGCGCAGCACCAGGGTGTTGACGAAAAAGCCCACCACACCTTCCAGTTCCTGGGCATTGCGATTGCTGACTGGCACGCCGATGCGCAAGTCGTCGGTGCCTGCATAGCGTTGCAACAACAGGCCAAACGAAGCAACGAACAACTGGAACAGCGTCAACTGGCTGCGCTGGGCCAAGCTGCGCACGCCAGACGCCAGCGCCGTATCGAGGGTGAAGTCCACGCGCCCCTCGCGATAGCCCTGCCCCTCACGGCGTGGGTGGTCGGTTGCCAACTCCAGCAGCGGGTGTTCAGTGCCCAACTGCGCTCGCCAGTAGTCCAGTTGGCGTTGCATTTCGCCTGCGGCCAACCAGTCACGCTGCCACTGGGCATAGTCGGCGTATTGCACCGTCAGGGCCGGTAGCGCCAGCGTTTCGCCCGCCTGGAATGCGGCATATAACGCGGCAAACTCACGCCCCAGCACGCCCATGGACGCACCGTCGGAGATGATGTGATGCAAGGTCACCACGAGCAGGTGCTGTTGCGGCTCGACCTGGAACACCTTGACCCGCATCAACGGGCCTTCAGCCAGGTCGAACAGCGCATGGGTTTCGGCGAGCACTGCCGGTTCGACCGCCCCCGACAGGGCTTGCCATTGCACGGTGACGCGGGACTCGGCATCGACCTGTTGGCACAAGACATCGCCCTCGAGGACGAAGCGGGTACGAAACGCTTCGTGGCGAGCCGCCAGGGCAGCAAAGGTCTGCTCCAGCGCCTGGTGATCCAGCGTGCCGCTCAGCTTGACGATGATCGGTGTGTGGTAGGCGACGCTTTCGGGCTCCAGTGTCCAGAACAGCCACTGGCGTTGTTGCGCAAACGATGCCAGGCGCGGTTGTTGGCCGCTCAGACGGGCCAGGGCCGGGCGCGTGCTGGACGGATCCCCCAGCGCCACCGCCGCGCAGAACTCACCGAAACTGGCGGTTTCGAACACCGTGCGCAGCGCCACATCCGCCCCCAACACACGGCGTGTGCGGGAGATGATCTGGGTGGCCAGCAAGGAATGGCCGCCCAGCGTGAAAAAGTTATCGTGCAGGCCGACCTGCTCCACCTTCAACACGTGCGCCCACACCTCAGCCAAGCGTTTTTGCAGGTCGGTGACCGGCGCCTGGTACACCGTTTGCGGCAGGTCATGTTGCAACGCGGCCAGGGCTTGCAAGTCGAGCTTGCCATTAAGCGTCAGCGGCAGTGCCTCCAGGCAGACAAACACGGCAGGCAGCATGTAGTCCGGCAACTCGGCGCCCAGCGCCAGGCGCACTTCATCCGTGCTCACGCCGGGCTTGAGCACTATGTAGGCGGTGATGTGTGGATTGTTCGTCGGGCCACCTACCAGCGTGACCGCCTCACGTACACCCACGTGCAGACGCAGACAGGCGTTGATTTCGCCCAACTCGATGCGATAGCCGCGCACCTTGACCTGGTGGTCGACTCGCCCTTTGAAGATGAAGGTGCCGTCGACCGCCTGGCGCGCCAGGTCTCCCGTGCGATACAGACGTTCACCCGCCCCACCGAACGGGTGCGGCACAAAACGTTCGGCGGTCATTGCCGCACGCCCCAGGTAGCCACGGGCAAGGCCTGCGCCGCCCAGGTACAACTCGGCGGCCGCACCAACCATGGCCGGTTGCAACCCGTCTTCGAGCACCCACGCCGTGGTGTTGGGCAACGGACGCCCAAGGGATGCCATGGCCTGTGCGGGCGCCTCGTTTGCCGTGGTGAGTACGCCGACCGTGGTTTCGGTGGGGCCGTAGTGATTGATCACCCGGCAGCCCTCGCCAAACGCTCGGATCCGCGCCAGTAATGCTGGTGATGCCGCCTCGCCGCCCATGATCAGGCACTGGCGTGGCAATCCACTGGCGCGTGGGTTGTCACTGAGCAACGCCTCCAGATGCGAGGGCACGATCTTCAGCACGTCAATCTGCTGGTCGGCCATGTAGGCCGCGAATCGCTCGGCATCCAGGGTCAGGTCCAGACCCAGTACGTGCAAGGTACAACCGGAACACAACGCACCAAACAAGGTGGTGTGCCCCAGGTCGGCGGACAGCGTCGAGACCACTGCCATGCTGCGCGCCTCGGCCAGCGGCAACGTGTGCAGGATGCCTTGGACGTAGTTGACCAAGGATCGATGGCTCAGCCCCACACCCTTGGCTTTGCCGGTAGAACCGGAGGTGTAGATGACATACGCGAGGTGATCGGGATCGAGCGCTACGTCAGGGTTGCTGGCTGGGAACTCCTCAGCAGCGTCGATCAGCAGCGACTGCACGCCGTCCAGCGTGGGCAGGCGATCACACACGGCACGCTGGGTCACCAGCAACCGAATGCCGCTGTCCTCAGCCATATGCACCAGGCGCTGTGCGGGAAACTCCGGGTCCAGCGGTACATACGCCCCGCCCGCCTTGAGAATGGCCAACATGCCGACCACCATCTGCAGCGAGCGCTCGACGGCAATCCCCACGGGCACGTCCGGCCCTACGCCGGCAGCGATCAAGCGGTGCGCCAGGCGGTTGGCCTGCTCGTTTAACTGCCGATAGCTCAAGGATTGTCCGGCAAACGCCAATGCGACCGCATCAGGCACAGTGGCCGCCTGGCGTTCGATCAGGTGATGAATGCACAGCGCCGGGTCGCGTGGGCTCAACAGCACCGGTGCAGTATCGGCGGCCCGCAGCGGCAGATCGCCGATACGCGCATGAGGATCGCGAACCAGGCCCGCCAACAGCGTTTGCCAGTGAGCGGCCAGGCCCTCGATGGTGTGCGCGTCGAACAAGTCGCTGGCATAGGTGAACGCTGCGCACAATTGACCGCCGCGCTCGAACGTATCGAGGGTCAGGTCAAACCGCGTCGTGCGGCTGGCCCATTGAATCGGGCTTAACTGCAAGTCGGCGCTGACCGTCAGGGTTTCCAGGTCGGCAACTTGCGGTTGGTGGTTGTACATCACTTGGAACAACGGATGATGGCTAGCGTCCCGGGCCAGGTTCAAACCTTCGACCAAGCGCTCGAACGGCAAATCCTGATGGGCCTGGGCACCCAGCGCGGCCGCCTTCACATGCTGCATCAACTGGTCGGCTGGCGTCAGGGCATCGAACGGGATGCGCAGCACTTGGGTGTTGACGAAAAAGCCGATCAAGCCTTCGATTTCAACGCGGTTGCGGTTGGCAATCGGCACACCGATACGAATATCGGCCTGGCCGGTGTAGCGATGCAACAGAGTGCCGAAGGCGCCCAGCAGCAACATGAACAGCGTGACTTCCTGCTGGCGCGCGCACTGGCGCAGGCCGTCGGCCAGGCCCTCTGGGATCACCCATTCATGACGCGCGCCGCGCTGGCTTGGTCGTGCCGGGCGCGGGTGGTCAGTGGGCAAGTTCAGAACCGGGTGCTCATCCCCCAGGGTTTCACGCCAGTAGTCGAGTTGGCGCTGTTGCTCCCCCGCTTCCAGCCAACGGCGCTGCCACAGGGCGTAATCGGAATACTGGATCGGCAATGGCTTTAGATTGGGCACCAGGCCGGCGTCCAGGGCGCCGTAAAGCTGGGTGAACTCTTCGATCAGCACACCCATGGACCAGCCATCGGAAACGATGTGATGCAGGGTCAGTAGCAGTACGTGTTCCTGCTCGGCCAGCTTGATCAGTTGCACGCGCAGCAATGGCCCCTGGCTCAGGTCAAACGGCTCCAGCGCTACTCGCTCGGCCTCGGCCTTGACCCAAGCCTCCCGGGCTTCGGTCGGCAGGTCTGAAATGTCCGCGCGGGCGATGTGCAACGGCTGCGTCACCGGCACTTGGCGAGGCTGATCGTCTGCGTCCTGGACAAACACCGTGCGCAACGTCTCGTGGCGCTCGATCAACAGCGCGAACGCCTGCTCCATGGCCGACGCATTCAACCGCCCGCCAAGCCGCACCGCCGTCGGCAGGTTGTACGCACCGCTGCTTGGGTCCAACTGCCACAGAAACCACATGCGTTGCTGCGCATAGGACAGCGCCTGGCGATCCTCCACCTCCACCCCTGCCGGAATCGGGAACCGGGAAAAATCCACCCCTTCCTTCTGCAAGGCCTGCAGGAACAACTGGCGTTTTTCCAGGGGCAACCCGATAAACCGGCGAGCAAGTTTCAAGGAGTCTTCAGCATTCATTTGTTGGGATCCGGAGCAATAGGCAGGAAGCACAAAGGCACGTCGTCCCTATAAAACGAATCGGGCGGGGAAAAATTAGCGGGGGATGGGGCGGCGGCTATTCATAGTGAATGCTGAGCTTCGGGAGCCGTCCTACAAGAAACCGGTACGCCACTGATAGTGCTTGAGGCACTCAATGCCTAGGGTTGGGAGCCCCAGAACCTCGCGCAATTACCTGAGGAAATGCCTAAGTGAAAGGCCAACTGAAATACAAACGCCATGTCGGCTCGGTGGAAACCAGCCTCGAAGACAATTGCCTTTTTGGAAGGCTATTGTCTGTCGATGCACTGGTTAGTTACGAAGGGCAGAACGAACAAGAGCTGGAGCTCGCATTTCGCCAGGCTGTTGACTGC
The DNA here is from genome assembly GCF_002255865.1 of Pseudomonas sp. PGPPP1. Lineage (NCBI taxonomy): Bacteria > Pseudomonadati > Pseudomonadota > Gammaproteobacteria > Pseudomonadales > Pseudomonadaceae > Pseudomonas > Pseudomonas sp. PGPPP1. Next base: position 323,854 of record NZ_NKIG01000002.1, read on the forward strand.
TTCCTTGGAGAGGGTGATGAACTGGCACTGTTACCCCAACCGCCGATACCCCAGCACCGCTGACCCCATTACCACCGCCCCCGCCGCCAGCGCCACCCAGAAACCGCTGGTGGCGCCGAAGTGGTCGATCATCCAGCCGGAGCTGGCGGCGCCGATGGCCACGCCGATGCTGAGGCCGGTGATGAGCCAGGTCATGCCTTCGGTGAGGCGGCTCGGTGGCACAACTTTCTCCACCAGCGCCATGGACACGATCAAGGTTGGAGCGAAGAACAGGCCGGAGATAAAGATCGCCACCGCCAGCCCGGGTATGTTTGTCACCAGCAACAGTGGCAACGTGGTTAACGCTGTAGCAACACCGCAGAACAGAAATTGTCGGGGCAACGGCGCTTTGAGCTTGAGCGTGCCGAAGGCCAAGCCCGCCAGGCATGAACCGATGGCGTACACCGACAGCACGATACTCGCCGCCGCCGGTTGGCCCTGATGCTGGGCGAAGGCGACGCTGACCACATCCACCACACCCACGATCACACCCATGGCCAACAGCAGGATCATCAGGATCAGCACCGAGGGCGAAGCGATCAACCAACCGCTGTGGTGCGCCTGATGGGCGTGCACCGGCGGCTCTGTCTCGCGCTGCAGCACAAAGGTGGTGACACCCACGGCGAGCAGCAACGCCGCCACCAACGGCCCGGCTTCCGGGAACAGCACCACACACAGCCCCACCGAGATCGGCGGGCCGATGATGAAGCACACCTCGTCCAGTACCGATTCCAGCGCAAACGCGGTTTGCAGCTTGGGCTGGCCCCGGTACAACTCGGTCCAGCGTGCCCGCACCATCGCCGACATGTTCGGCATGCAGCCGGCCAGGGCGGCAAACAGGAACAGCGTCCAACTGGGCGCCTGCAAGCGGGTGCACAGCAACAACATCAACAACGCACCGCCGCCGATCAGCGCTGCGACGGGCAATACGCGGCCCTGGCTATAGCGGTCCACAAGGCGTGAAACCTGCGGCGCACAAAATGCCGTGGCCAGCGCAAACACCGCCGCTACCGAGCCCGCGAGACCGTAGCCACCATGCACCTGCGCCAGCATGGTGATCAGGCCGATACCGGTCATGGACACCGGCATGCGCGCAAGCATGCCGGCCAATACAAAAGCGCGAGCGCCAGGGACCTGGAACAACTCGGCGTAGGGGTTTGCCATCCTGCTGACCTCTTCCTGAATGCCCTTGAACTTGCTATCCGCAATGATCAAGGCAAAATACATACGGTGCGTATGTGACAAATCATGCGTAACATACGTAGCGTATGTCAATCACTCACTGACCCACTGCGAGCCATAACCATGAGCCGAGCCCGTGCCGAAATGATCGAAGACACCCGCGCCCGACTGATCGCCAGCGCGCGCCAGGCGTTCGCCACGCAAGGTTACGCCAACACGTCGATGGACGACTTTACCGCCCGTGCAGGCCTGACCCGGGGTGCGTTGTACCACCACTTCGGTGACAAGAAAGGCCTGTTGGCCGCCGTGGTCGCACAACTCGACAGTGAAATGGACGCCCGCCTGCAGCGCATCACAGATGAGGCCGTCGACCCATGGAGCGGCTTTGGCGACCGCTGCCGCGCCTATTTGCGCATGGCCCAGGACAGCGAGATCCAACGCATTGTGCTGCAGGACGCACCGGCGGTACTGGGCGACACGGGCTCCCAACAACACTGCGTCGATTCATTGTGCCAACTGCTGGAAACGCTGATGCAGTGCGGTGTCATCCACCGTGCCCCGAGTCTCGCGCTGGCTCAGTTGATCAATGGCAGCCTGGTCAACACCGCCCTGTGGATCGCCCGGGATGAACACCCGGACGAGCGACTGGAGCAAGGCTTGCAGGGCCTGGAGTTATTGCTGCGCGGCCTGCCCCTCACACCAACCGTGTGATCTGCTTGTGCCGCCACACCAGCCGGTAATACGCCGTCTGCAACGCCAGCATCGCCAGGTAAGTCACCGGAAACGCCATCCACACCCCTTCCAGCCCGAAGTGTGCATTGAGCAGGTAGGCCATCGGCAATTCAACACAGAGCACGCAGAAGATCGAGATGGCGACCGGCATCAACACCACGCCACTGGCCCGCATGATTCCGCCCACCACTGCCTGGAAACCGAACACCAGGATGCTCCACAACATGATGTGCAACAGGTGCTCGGCCTTGACCCGCGCCGCGTCGTCAGTAATGAACAGGCCCAGCAACCAGTGGGACAACACATAGCCAAGCACGATCAGGCCACCGGTCAGGCAGGTGTTGATCAACAGCCCTGTGCGCAGGATCGGCCCGATACGCTCCAGGCGCCCGGCGCCAATGGCCTGAGCACCAAGGATCGAGGCGGTGATGGCAATCGATAGCGCCGGGAACTGCACGTAGTTGACGATCTGCGTCACCGCGCCATAGGCCGCCGTGGCCTGGGAACCATGACTGTTGACCAGGGCGAGAATCACCAACTCCGACAACGACAACACCACCATCTGTAGGCCGGTGGGCAAACCGATGCGTAGAACCTTTCCTAAAATCACGCGATCCAGGCGCAACGCCGCTATCAGTTGTCGATCCGGCGCCATCACATGTTTTTTATGCCGCAGGCGCAACACCAGAAACAGCATTGCCAACGCGTTACCCACCAACCCGGCGTACACCGCACTCTGGATGCCCATGGGCGGCAGGCCGATCCAGCCGCGAATCAACGCCGGCGTCAGCAACAGACCGACCAGGGTCGAGACCATCAGCGCCAGCAACGGCGAGACCGTATCGCTGACACCACGCAGCAACTGGGTGTAGAGGATGAACACCAACAGCAGCGGCATGATCAGCATCATCCTCTGCGCGTAACCCACGGCATCGTCCAAGACATCAATGGGCGTGCCCAACGCTTGCAGCGCCTGGCGCGCAAACAGGCTGCCGAGCACCGCTGCAATCAGCCCCACCAGCGCGCCGAGGGTCAGGGTCGCACCGGTAATCACCTTGACCAGCCCGGTTTCCTGGGCACCCCATGCCTGGCCGATCAACACCGACGCGCCGGCCCCCAGGCCGATCACCAGGGCGATAAAGAAAAACACGATGGGGAACATGCCCGACACCGCAGCCAGCGCCTGGGTGCCGAGCATTTGTCCGACGTAGATGCCGTTGAGGGTGCCGGAAAAACTTTGCAGGAAGTTGGACAGCACCATCGGTGCCAGAAAGATCAGGTAGACCTGCCACAGCGGGCGTTGCACAGGGCTTTGCATGAAAAACAGGGCCTCGGTTAACTAAAGCGTCCGAGGGTTATACCGTAAGTGGATCCCATCTTCCTGTGCTTTCGGGTTCCACCACCAGGCAGGCGTTGCGCACCGTTGCAGTCAGGTGCCGAGCGTTGCCTTGCAACAGGCATTCGGCAAGTGCCGGCTCCAGCTCCACTCGCAGGCGCCTGGCCAGCGCCCGCGCACCAAACCGCACGTCGTGCTGGCGGCACAACCATGCCCGCGCCTGTTCATCTACGTCCAAGGAACGTTGGTGTGCAGCTAATCGTTGGTTGAGCTTGATCAGTTCCACATCCAACAGCGCATCCAACCAGTGCGCGTCAATGGGTTCGAACATCAGGACACGGTCAATGCGGTTGAGAAACTCCGGCTCGAAATGACCGTGCAGCGCCTCTTCCAACACTGCTGATTCATTGCGCACAAACCCGCGCACCAGTCGCCGCCAGCCCTGGGCAAACCGCTGGCGGTGGCGACGGGCCTGTTGCGCGCCGATATTGCTGGTCATGAAGATAAGGCTGTTGCGAAAGTCCAACGTCCGCGTACCGCCCGCCAACGTCAGCTGGCCGTTTTCCAGAATGCCCAACAGACTGCGCACCACTTCCTGGCTGGCTTTTTCCAGTTCATCGAACAACACAATGCCCGGCCGACTGTAGGTACCCTGGATCAACTCGCTGTTGAACAGGCTGATGCCTTCCTTGCTGCCCACATAGCCCGGCGGCGCACCGGTCAGTGCGGCCGCGTAATGTTCCTGGGCCAGGGTATGCATATCGATGCGGCAAAACCCGTCCGCGCGACCGTGCAGCGCCTGGGCCAGCAACCGCACGATTTCAGTCTTGCCCACGCCAGTCGGCCCCATGAACAGGTTGACACTCAGTGGTCGATCACGCTCACCGATATCGGCCTTGACCACCTTGAGCAAGCCTTCCACCTGGGCCAACGCGGCATCCTGGCCGACGATACGGCTGCGCAACAAGGCCATGACCTGAGCCGGTTCAAAGGTAAAGCGCATGCCCTACCCCGCGGTCTTTTCTTTGCCGCCATGGGGCAACTGCCCCACCGGGCACTCGGCGACACCTACGGTACTGCGAGTGATTTTTTCCACATTCTCCCGGGCCTTTTGCGCATCCAGCACCCAGGTGCGGTAAAACTCGAAGGGGCAGTCCGCTACGCCCTTGTCGCCGTCGCCCGAGGCATGCATACCGGTGTAGCCACGGTGCAGCAGCTTGAACAGGTGGTTCTGTGACTGATCATTGGCCCGTGCGTCGCGGATCTGCGACACCGACAACTGCGCATACTGGATGCCCATTTCCTCCTCGCCGCACTCGCCCAAGGTGCGCCCATCAAAACCGATGATCGCCGAGTGTCCGAAATACGAATACACCCCGTCGAACCCCGCCGCGTTCGCCACGGCCACGTAGCAGTTGTTCGCCCAGGCCATGCTCTTGGACATCTGCACCTGCTGTTCCTTGGCCGGGTACATATAGCCCTGGCACCGCACGATCAGTTCGGCGCCTTTCATCGCACAGTCGCGCCAGATCTCCGGGTAGTTGCCGTCGTCGCAGATGATCAGGCTGATCTTCATGCCCTTGGGCCCCTCGCACACATAGGTGCGGTCACCCGGATACCAACCCTCGATGGGGCACCAGGGGATGCACTTGCGATACCGCTGGACGATCTCGCCGAGGTTATTGATCAGTACCAACGTGTTGTACGGCGCCTTGTGGGGATGTTCTTCGTGGCGCTCGCCCGTCAGGGAAAATACGCCCCAGGTATTCGCCTGGCGACAAGCTGCCGAGAAGATCGCGGTTTCTTCACCAGGAATGCTCGCGGCAGTCGCCATCATTTCATCGTGGTCATACATGATCCCCATGGTGCTGTACTCGGGGAACACCACCAGGTCCATGCCGGGCAAGCCCTGTTTCATGCCGATGATGATCTCGGCGATTTTCTTGGCGTTATCGATCACCTCGGCCTTGCTGTGCAGGCGCGGCATCTTGTAGTTCACCACCGCTACACCGACGGTGTCCGGGCTGCTGGAAATGTCGCCATGGCGCATTGCAACGCTCCTGTTCTAGTGACTGATCATCCACGGCCGCGGGCCGGTCTTGGTCTTGAGGCCCAAGGGGTTTGCCTTGCTCGGCACGACTTTCTTACTCGTACCGCAGCAACTGCAACCGGCCGGGTGTTTGCGACTCTCTTGGTATTCGCCAACCGTTTGCGGAGCATGGGCGCTGCGTTCATTGCCGGCGATGGCCTTGCGTTGGTTGGCCGACAAGGTCTGCAGCGCCGGGGCGGACACCAGCAGGTGCCCGCCCGGTCCTTCGCAGTACGGGCACTGGCTGGGTTCGTTGCGCTGGGCGATGGGCCGCAGCATGGTGAAGGTGCCGCACGCGGCGCACGCGTATTCGTAGGTCGGCATGGCTACAGGTCCGGTGCGATAGGCAGGTCGATGCTGCCGTCGAGAAACTTGGTCGGGCCGTTGGCATTCGGGTTGATGTCGAATTCGAAGATTTCCGTGGGCAACCACAAGGTCGCGCAAGCATTCGGAATATCCACCACGCCGCTGATATGCCCCTGCACCGGCGCCGAGCCGAGCAGTGCATACCCCTGGGCTGGCGAGTAGCCGAACTTGGTCAGGTAGTTGATCGCATTCAGGCACGCCTGGCGGTAGGCGACGTTGACGTCCAGGTAATGCTGCTGGCCCTGTTCGTCCACCGAGATGCCTTCGAAGATCAGGTAGTTCTTGTAGTTCGGTGTGATCGGGCTGGGCTTGAACACCGGGTTCTTGATCCCGTACTTGGCCATGCCGCCCTTGATCAACTCGACTTTCATGTGCACCCAGCCGGCCATTTCGATAGCGCCGCAAAAGGTAATTTCGCCGTCGCCCTGGCTAAAATGCAGATCGCCCACCGACAAACCGGCACCGTTGACGTAGACCGGGAAGAAGATCTTCGAGCCCCGGGACAAATCCTTGATGTCGCAGTTGCCGCCATGCTCACGTGGCGGCACAGTGCGCGCGCCCGTTGCAGCGGCATCGTCGCGGGCCTGGCCCTGCATCTTGCCCATGTGCGCCGTAGCAGCCAGCGGCGCGTTGGCCAACGGCGGAACGCGGGTCGGGTTGGTGTCGATCAGTTCCTGTTCGCGACGGTTCCAGTCGGCAAGCATCACCGGGTCAGGCAGGCAGCCGATCAGGCCGGGGTGGATCAGACCGGCGAAGTTCACGCCCGGAATGTGCCGGGAACTGGTGAACATGCCCTTGAAGTCCCAGATGGCTTTTTGTGCGCTGGGGAAGTGATCGGTCAGGAAGCCGCCGCCGTTCTGGCGTGAGAAGAAACCGTTGAAGCCCCATTGGGAATCGGCCTTGGCGCCGATGTCCAACAGGTCCACCACCAGCAAATCACCCGGCTCGGCGCCGTGCACACCGACTGGGCCCGAGAGGTAGTGCACGGTGGACAGGTCCACATCACGCACATCGCTGGCGTCGTCGTTGTTCTTGATCGCGCCGGCGGTCCAGTCGTAGGTCTCCAGGATGAAGTCATCGCCCGGCTTGACCCAGCACGCCATCGGGATATCCGGGTGCCAGCGGTTGTGGATTTGCTCGTTTTCGGTGACAGGTTGGTTGAGGTCGACTTTGATCAGCGTTTCGGTCATGGACTGGCTCCTGGACGGTTGGCTTGGTGCGTTGGAACCAGTCTCGTGGAGCGTGCAAAAACGGGAAATACGTTGGATGACGTATAAAAATCCGGTTGGAACGCGATAAAAAAGTGGGAGCGGGCTTGCTCGCGAAAGCGGCGTGTCAGTCGATGCATTCATCAATTGACAGACTGCATTCGCGAGCAAGCCCGCTCCCACATTGTTGGACGGCGCTGCTTAGACGGAGAGGTATCGGCTTATGGTCGCCTCATCCACCCGATCGCGGGTCTCTTCAATCACGAAGCGGCCCTTTTCGATCACCAGGAAGCGGTCGGCGATTTCCAGGGTGAAGGACAGCACCTGCTCCGACACCACGATGGTCAAGTCCCTCAAGTTGCGGATCTCTTTGAGCGTGCGGGCGATGTCCTTGATGATCGACGGCTGGATGCCTTCAGTGGGTTCATCCAGCAGCAGCACCTTGGGGTTGGTCGCCAATGCCCGGGCAATCGCCAGCTGCTGTTGCTGGCCGCCGGACAGGTTGCCGCCCTTGCGCGATCGCATGTCGTAGAGTACCGGGAACAACGCATACAAGTCTTCCGGCACCTTGCCGCGTGCCGAGGCCGGCAGGCCGGTCTGGATATTTTCCAGCACCGTCATGCTCGGGAATATCATGCGGCCCTGGGGCACATAGGCGATGCCACGCTCCACGCGCTCATGGGTTTCCAGTGCCGACACATCGTGGCCGTCCACACTGACGTGGCCTTTCCACTGCGGCAGGATGCCCATCAGGCTCTTGAACAAGGTGGTCTTGCCCATGCCATTGCGGCCCATCACCGCGACGATCTCACGCTTGGCCACGTTCAGGTCCAGGTCATGGAGGATCTGGCTCTGCCCGTAGCCGCAGGACAACTGGTCGATCTTGAACATGCCTGCTTCCTCAGTGGCCCAAATAAACTTCGATGACTTTAGGGTTGCTTTGCACCGACTCCATGCTGCCCTCGGCCAGCACCTTGCCCTGGTGCAGCACCGTGACTTTGTGGGCGATGCTTTTGACGAACTCCATGTCGTGCTCGATCACCAGCACCGAACGGCCCTGGCTGATGCGGTTGAGCAATTCGGCGGTTTGCGCACGCTCGTTGACGCTCATGCCCGCCACCGGTTCATCGAGCATCAATAACTCCGGGTCTTGCATCAGCAACATGCCGATTTCCAGCCACTGCTTTTGCCCGTGGGACAACAGGTCCGCCTGCTGTTGCAGCAGGTCGCCGAGGAAGATTTCCCGTGCAACCTCCTCCACCCGCGCAATCACTTGGGCGTTGCGCTTGAAGAACAGCGCGCCCCACACTTTGCGACCGGCGGGATAAGACATCTCAAGGTTTTCGAACACGGTGAGGTTTTCGTAGATCGATGGGTTCTGGAACTTGCGCCCCACGCCCGCGCGCACGATGTTGTACTCGCGCATCTTGGTCAGTTCCTGGCCGTCGAACTGGATACTGCCGCTGGTGGCGCGGGTCTTGCCGCAGATCAGGTCGAGTACGGTGGTCTTGCCGGCGCCGTTGGGGCCGATCACCACGCGCACTTCATTACGGTCGATATACAGGTTGAGGTTGTCGACCGCCTTGAAGCCGTCGAACGACACGGTGAGGCCTTCGATGGCCAGCACCGGTTTTTTCATTTCAAAGCCGACGGCGGTCATGGCTGGGTCTCCAGGATCTTGGTTTTGGCCTTGGCCTCGACTTTAACTGGGGCTTTCACCACCGGTTTGCGCCGTAACAGTTTTGCCAACGCCTGGCGCCCATGGCTCTCCCACAAACCGGCCAGGCCATTGGGGAAATACATCACCACCGCAATAAACAACCCGCCCATCAGGTACAGCCAGAGCTCGGGGAAGGACTCGGAAAAATAGGTCTTGCCGTAGTTCACTAGCAATGCGCCATACACCGCGCCGAGCAGCGACATGCGCCCGCCCACCGCAGCGAAGATCACCATTTCGATAGAGGGCACGATGCCGACGAACGAGGGCGACATAAAGCCCACCTGCAAGGCAAACATCGCCCCGCCAATCGCCGAGAATGCAGCAGCCACGCAAAACACGAAGATCTTGAAGCTGGCCACGTCATACCCGGAAAAACGCACGCGCTCTTCCTTGTCGCGCATCGCCATCAGCAGCCGACCCAGCTTGGACGCGAGAATAAAACGCCCGATGAAAATGCACCCAAACAGCAGGCCGGCGTTGATGAAGTACAGGATCATCTTCGCACTGTCGGTACGCAGGTCCCAGCCCAACAGGGTCTTGAGGTCGGTAATACCGTTGACGCCGCCAGTCAGGCCTTGCTGGCCGACGATCAGAACGGTGAGGATCAGTGCAATCGCCTGGGTGACGATGGAGAAATACACATCACCCACCCGCCGCTTGAACAACGCCATGCCGATGATGAACGCCAGCAGTACCGGCACCGCGATCACGGCGAAAACGGTAAAGCTGAAACTGTGAAACGGCTGCCACAACCACGGCAGTTCGGTGATCTGGTTCCAGTCCATGAAATCCGGAATGCCCGGTGTGGATTGGATCTTGGTGCTCTCCGGATCCGAGGCTTCGAGCTTGAGGAACATTGCCATGCAGTAGCCGCCGACACCAAAGAACACCCCCTGCCCCAGGCTGAGAATGCCCCCGTAACCCCAGCACAACACCAGGCCCACCGCGACGAACGCATAGGTCAGGTATTTGCCCACCATGTTCAGGCGGAACGCGTCCAGCGTGAGGGGGAATACCACCAGGATCAACAGCGCCAACAACACGATGCCGATCAGGTTTTGCTGGCCGCCCAGCAGCTTGTCTAAAGCCTTCATCCGGTCGCCTCTACTTGCGCACTTTGATGGAGAACAACCCTTGCGGGCGCAGCATCAGGATCAGAATCACCGAGGACAAGGTCAGCACCTTGGCCATCGAGCCACTGAGGAAAAACTCCGACAGCGATTGGGTCTGGGCAATCACGAACGCCGAGGCGATGGTGCCGAACAGGCTTTGCGCGCCGCCGAACACCACCACCAGAAACGTGTCGACGATGTACTGCGAACCCGCCGTCGGCCCGGTGGAGCCGATGGTGGTGAACGCAGCGCCCGCCACACCGGCCACGCCGCAACCGAGGGCGAAGGTCATGCGGTCGACCTTGCGCGTATTGATGCCCACGGCGCGGCTCATCAAGCGGTTCTGCACGGTGGCGCGCACCTGCAGGCCCCAGCGTGAGCGGTACAGCATGATAAAGATCGCACCGGTCAGCAGCAGGGTCAGCCCCATCATGAACAGGCCGTTGCGCGGGATTTCGATGGCGTCGGTGAAATTCACCGAACCCATCAGCCACGCCGGCGGTTCGGCGCTGACTTCGCGGGCGCCGAATACCGAGCGGAAGGTTTGCTGCATTACCAGGGACAAGCCCCAAGTGGCGAGCAAGGTGTCTAGCGGGCGCTTGTACAAGCGGCTGATCATCGCCCATTCCACCAGCCAGCCAATGGCACCGGCCACCAGGAATGACAGGGCGATGGCGAAGAAGAAGTAATAGGGTTGGAAGCTTGGCGCAAAGTGCGCGGTGAGGCTGGAACACACGTAGGTGGTGTAGGCGCCGATGGTCAGGAACTCGCCGTGGGCCATGTTGATCACGCCCATCTGGCCAAAGATGATCGCCAGCCCCAATGCCATCAGCAACAGCACGCAGAACACGGACAAACCGTTGAACCCCTGCATTGCCGCGATGGCTCCAAATTCCGATAGCCATTCCATGATGATGGTCTCCTGAGCGGGAGGTTGAAATGCAATCTGCTTGTGCTTTATGTGGGAGCTGGCTTGCCTGCGATGCAGACACCTCGGTCTTTCAGTGACACAGAGGTGATGCCATCGCAGGCAAGCCAGCTCCCACAGAAGCCCGGTTTACATACAAAGGGTTACTGGTAGCCTTTAGGAAACGGATTCGGCTCGATCAGATCCGACTCATAGATCACCTTGAACTGCCCGTTAGGCTGCACTTCACCAATGCGCGACTTGCTCCACAGGTGGTGGTTCTCGTGGATCTTCACGTAGCCTTCCGGCGCGGTTTTCAGCTCGATGCCTGGGGAGGCAGCCACCACTTTATCCACGTCGAAACTGCCCGCCTTCTCCACCGCCGCTTTCCACAACCATGGGCCGAGGTACGCCGCCTGGGTTACATCGCCGATCACCGCGTCTTTGCCGTATTTGGCCTTGAAGGCTTCGACGAAGGCTTTGTTGTTCGGGTTGTCCAGGCTCTGGAAGTACTTCATCGAGGCATAGAAGCCAGCCATGTTCTCGCCGCCGATGCCGAGCAGTTCGTCCTCGGTCACCGACAGGGTCAGCAGGGTCTGCTTGGACGAATTCACACCCGCCGCATTGAGCTGCTTGTAGAAGGCCACGTTGGAGCCGCCCACCACTGCTGCGAACACCACGTCAGGCTTTTTCAGCTTGACCTTGTTGATCAGCGAGCCGAACTGCGTGTTGCCCAGCGGGTAGTAGTCTTCACCGACGACGGTGCCGTGCAGCACGTTTTCAATGTGCTTGCGCGCGATCTTCATCGAGGTGCGCGGCCAGATGTAGTCCGAGCCCACCAGGTAGAAGGTCTTGGCGCCTTTGGTCTTGGCGATCCAATCGAGGCTGGCGAGGATCTGCTGGGTCGCCTCCTGACCGGTGTAGATGACGTTTTTCGACTGTTCCAGGCCTTCATAGAAGGTCGGGTAGTAGAGCAGGCCGTTCTCTTTTTCGAAGATCGGCAGCACGGCTTTGCGCGAAGCCGAGGTCCAGCAGCCGAACACGGCGGCGACCTTGTCGTTGACCAGCAGCTTCTTGGCTTTTTCGGCGAAGGTCGGCCAGTCGGAGGCGCCGTCTTCCTGGATCACCTTGATTTGCCGTCCCAGGATCCCGCCCGAGGCGTTGATCTGTTCGATGGCCAGGCGCTCGGCCTGGATCGAACCCGTCTCGGAAATCGCCATGGTGCCGGTGGCCGAGTGCAATTGGCCGACGGTGACTTCAGTGGGGGTCACGGCCAGGCCTTCGTTATCGGCCAGCACGCCCTGGCTGAACAGAGCGGCGGCCAGTAACGACAAGGCCAACAGCGGTTTGGAGCGGATCAATCTTTGTGCCATGGGGCGACTCCTCTGCAATGAGGGGTCCAGCATGGCGGCCTGGGGCCAGCGCGGGTATACGCAGCCTGACGTAACGGCATACGTCGTTTGACGTATGCCGCTGCGCACCATTTTCGAGCAAGATCGCGCCCGTCCAAACACCGCCGGTCAATGTGGGAGCTGGCTTGCCTGCGATAGCGGTGTGTCAGCAGACCTCTCCAGTGCCTGACCCACTGCTATCGCAGGCAAGCCAGCTCCCACATTTTGAATCGGGGCATGGAACTTGCTCACCCAACCTCGCCCACCTCCCGGAGCCTCCCACCGTGCACCCTCCTTCCGGCACCCAGCGCATCGTTAAGATCCGCCGCGACTACAACACCTGGGTCGCCGACGAGACCATGGAAGACTACGCCCTGCGCTACACCCCCAAGTCCTTTCGCAAATGGTCGGAGCTGCGCATTGCCAACACGGCGCTCGGCGCGGTGTCGTTCCTGGCGTTGGAGGCCATCGGCGGCGTATTGGCATTGAGCTACGGCTTCACCAACACCTTTTGGGCCATCCTTGCCATCAGCCTGGTGATCTTTCTCACCGGCCTGCCCATCAGCTATTACGCGGCGCGCTACGGCGTGGACATGGATTTGCTCACCCGGGGCGCCGGTTTCGGCTATATCGGTTCCACCATTACCTCGCTGATCTACGCCAGCTTCACGTTCCTGTTCTTTGCCCTGGAAGCGGCGATCATGGCCCTGGCCCTGGAGTTGTATTTCCATATCCCGCTGGCCTTCGCCTATGTGATCTGCTCGCTGCTGGTGATTCCGCTGGTGGCCTACGGCGTGACCCTGATCAGCCGCCTGCAACTGTGGACGCAACCCCTCTGGCTGCTGCTATTGGTGTTGCCCTACGGCTTTGTGTGGTGGAAAAACCCCGACGCGTTCAGCGACTGGACCAGCTTCGTCGGGCGCAGCGGCGATGGCGGCGGGTTCAACCTGCTGGCGTTCTGCGCCGCCTGCACCGTGGCGCTGTCGTTGGTGACGCAGATCGGCGAGCAGGTCGACTACCTGCGCTTCCTGCCGGAGAAAACCGCTGCCAACCGCAAACGCTGGTGGGCCGCCCTGCTCTGCGCCGGCCCCGGTTGGATCATCCCTGGCGCGTTGAAGATGTTCGCCGGTGCGTTCCTGGCATTTCTCGCCCTGCAACATGAAATCCCCATGGAGCGCGCCGCCGAGCCGACGCAGATGTACCTGGTAGCGTTCCGCTACGTGTTTAGCTCGCCGGAATGGGCCCTCGGCGCCATGGTGCTGTTCGTGTTCATCTCGCAAATGAAGATCAACCTGACCAACGCCTACGCCGGCTCCCTGGCTTGGTCGAACTTTTTTGCCCGCGTGACCCACAGCCACCCCGGCCGCGTGGTGTGGCTGGTGTTCAACGTGGCCATTGCGCTGATGCTGATGGAGCTGGGCGTGTTCGATGTGATCGACCAGGTGCTGGGCCTGTACGCCAATATCGCGATTGCCTGGATCGGCACGCTGGTCGCCGACTTGGTGATCAACAAGCCATTGGGCCTGTCGCCCAAGCACATCGAATTCAAACGCGCGCACCTCTACGACATCAACCCGGTGGGCGTCGGTTCGATGCTGATCGCCTCATTGCTGTCGATCCTCGCCCACTTCGGCCTGTTCGGCACGCTGGCCCAGGCGGCGCCGCCCTTTGTTGCGCTGGGGACGGCCCTGATCATGGCGCCGTTGCTGGCTTGGCTGACCAAGGGCAAGTACTACATCGCGCGCACCAGCGATGCGCAGTTGATTCACCCGGTGGCGCCCGCCACCCACGCAGTGTGCGGGCTGTGCAGCAACCCGTTTGAAACAGCGGACATGGCGTTCTGCCCGGCCTACAGCACGCCGATCTGCTCGTTGTGTTGCTCGCTGGATGCGCGCTGCGGTGACCGCTGCAAACCCCACGGACGGCTGGTCAGCCAGTTTGAGGGCGTCCTGCGCTGGTTGCTGCCCAATACGATGATGCCGCGCCTGCACACGCGGTTGGCGCACTACCTCGGGTTACTGCTGGCGCTGGTGCTGATGCTCGCCGGTGCCTTGGCGTTGATCTACGTGCAGGCGGCGCAGGGGTTACCCCACTCGGAGACCTTGTACCAGGCGTTCTTCAAGGCGTTCCTGACCTTGTCCGTGCTGGCCGCAGTGCTCGCCTGGTGGGTAGTGCTGACCCGCGAAAGCCGTGGTGTGGCCCAGGAAGAATCCGACCGCCAAACCCTGCTGTTGATGCAGGAGATCGACGCCCACAGCCTGACCGACCAGGCGCTGCAACAGGCCAAGGAAGCCTCCGAAGCCGCGAATGCCGCCAAAAGCCGCTACGTCACCGGGCTGTCCCACGAGCTGCGCACGCCGCTCAATAGCATCCTCGGGTTCACCCAGATTCTGCAGCGTGACAGCGCCATGCCAGAGCAGCATCAAGACGCCCTGGCGACGATATTGCGCAGCGGCTCGCACTTGGTGTCGCTGATCGATGGGCTGTTGGATGTGGCCAAGATCGAGGCCGGCAAGTTGCGCCTGGAACTCACCGAAATACCCTTCCCGGAACTGCTCCATGACCTGGAGCAGATGTTCACGCCCCAGGCCCAGGACAAGGGTTTGCGCTTTCGCCTGGACTGCGTGGGCAAGATCCCGGCGGTGGTGCGCGGCGATGAGAAGCGCGTGCGGCAGATCCTGATCAACCTGTTGGGCAACGCGGTGAACTTCACCGACAGCGGTGAGGTGCGCCTGCGGGTCAGCTACATGCGCGAGACCGCCAACTTTGAAATCATCGACACCGGCATTGGTATCGACCCAGGGCAACTGGAGCGGATTTTCCAGCCGTTCGAACGCGGCGACCTGATGCGCCAGGACAACGGCGTAGGCCTGGGCCTGACCATCACGCGCATGCTCACCGCCTTGATGGGCGGCGAGTTGCGGGTGACCAGCGAACTGGACAAGGGCACCTGCTTCCAGGTGCGGCTGTTCCTGTCGCAAGTACGCGCACCGCAAGCGGTGGTGCATGTGGAGCACGACATCATCGGCTACCAGGGCGAACGCCGGCGCATCCTGGTGGTGGATGACCACGTGGACCATCGCAAGGTACTCGCCGGCATGCTCACGCCCCTGGGTTTCGAGGTGATCCAGGCGAGCAATGGCCAGGATGCGATTCGCCAGGTGGCGCTGCTGGCACCGGACCTGATCCTGATGGACCTGTCGATGCCGACGCTGGACGGCTATGAAACCAGCCGTCTGATCCGCCGTAATGCGCTGTCCACCGCACCGATCATCGTGATCTCCGCCAACGCTTTTACCGACGACCGCGAGCGCAGCATTGCCGCCGCCTGCAACGACTACCTGGCCAAGCCGGTGCGCACCCCGGAACTGCTAGGGCGCGTACAGCAGCATCTGGGCTTGCAGTGGCTGCGGCGCACCCAAAGTCGCGTGCCCCCGCCACCGCCGAGCGTATTGCCCAGCCCCGAAGACCTGGCCGAACTCGCCGAACTCAGCGCCATCGGTTATGTGCGCGGCCTGCACGCCAAACTCGACAGCATCCTTGCGCAGCGCCCGGACACCGAACCGTTCATCAGCAAGGTGCGCGGGCTGCTCAAGGGCTTTCGCCTGGATGAACTCAACCGAACCCTCAAGGAGGCCGAACATGAATGCGCTCACCCCCAGCATTGAACCCGGCGTGGTGCTGATCGTCGACGACACGCCAGACAACCTGGCCATGCTCTCGGATGCCCTCGATGACGCCGGCTACATGGTGCTGGTTGCCCTCGACGGCCTCAGCGCGCTGAACCGCGTGCAACGCCGGCGCCCGGACCTGATTCTGCTGGACGCGATGATGCCCGGCCTGGACGGCTTCGAAACCTGCCGCCGGCTCAAGGCACAACCGGCCAGCGCGGATATTCCGGTGGTGTTCATGACCGGCCTGACGGACACCAAGCATGTGGTGCAAGGCTTCGAAGTGGGCGGCAGTGACTATGTGACCAAGCCGATCCAGACCGACGAAGTGCTGGCGCGGGTGGCGGCGCATTTGCGCACCTCGCGCATTTTGCTGTCGGCGCGGGAGGCCCGGCAGCCGAGTGTGTTGACGCTGGAGGATGAGCCGGCGCATCGGTTGTTGTCGGCGCGGTTTGCGCTGACGGAGCGCGAGGTCGAGGTGCTGCGGTGGGTGGCGTGCGGTAAGACCAATCGGGATATTGGCGATATTTTGGGGTTGAGTCCGCGGACCGTGAACAAACACCTTGAACATGTGTATGTGAAGCTCGGCGTGGAAACACGCACGGCGGCAACATCAGTTGCGTTAGCCGCACTCTGAATGTGGGTGAGGTTCTTTTTGTGGGAGCGGGCTTGTGTGGGAGCGGGCTTGCTCGCGAAGGCGGTGGTTCAGTTAGAAGGTCTTTGACTGACACTCCGCCTTCGCGAGCAAGCCCGCTCCCACATTTGATCTTCAGTGTTATCTAAATCGGTTATCCGCCGAAAATTTGGGAGGGCCTGCGCAACGTCGGATCAAACGGATTGATCCTCGGCCCGATCGCCGCCGCCTCGCGCTTCAACAACTCCACCACCATCGGCAACCGGCTCGGCCCCAGCCGATCACTGATGGTCGCCACACTCAGCGCCGCCACCGCGTGCCCATCGCGATTGAGGATCGGCACCGCCAACCCGGCCATGCCTTCCAGCACTCCAGTATTGCGCGCGGCGTAACCCAGGTTGCGCACGTTCTCCACCTCCGAGCGCAACAGCACCTCGTCATACAGGTGAAAGTCCTTGAGCCGTGGCAGGTTGTAGCGGATCACCGTTTCGCGCTCTTCCTCCGGCAGGAACGCCAGGATCGCCAAGCTGCCCTGCCCCACGCCCAATGCTACGCGCCCACCGATATCGCCGGTGAAGGTGCGGATCGGGTACGGGCCTTCGCTGCGGTCCAGGCAGATCGCGTCAAAGCCGGAGCGCGCCAGCAGGAACAACGAATCGCCCAACGAAGCACTCAGGCGCAACATGCTCGGCCGAACCAGGTCGCGCAGGTTGCCGGTCTTGCCTGCGTTCGCCGCCAGCGCGAAGAACTCGAGGCTCAGGCGATAGCGTTTGCTGCGCGCGTCCTGTTCCACCATGCCTTCGTCCATCAGGCTGCGCAGCAGGCGGTGGGTGGTCGGCTGGGACAGGCCCACCTGTTGCGCCAACTGAGTCACGCGTTCGCCGCCTTCGGGCACCTCGCCCAAGGTGCGCAAGAGCGCAAACAAACGTGACACCCCGCCAGCACCGACTTCTTTGCCGCCGTCATTTCGATCAGTGGAATCCATAGCACTCGTTACCTTGGTAAATTCCGGTGAGTGAATAAAAATGAAAATAATAGTCCGATCAGTGAAATTCCATCTTCCGCCCATCCTAGTCTTCGTCCTAATCTGCGTCCACAGGGGCGAAATGAACAACAACGGCAGCCGACTTCGAGATCGAGCGCCAACGCACCCGCAACACCCTTTTCGCATCTGCCCAAAACAACAAAGCGCGTTTCGACGCGACTTAAAAAAGGTGGAACGCACCCATGGCATTTCTCCAACTCAACGCCTTGAGCAAACGCTACGGCGCCGTCGACGCGGTGGTTGCCACCGACCTTGCGGTGGAAAAAGGCGAGTTCGTGTCCCTGCTCGGCCCCTCGGGCTGCGGCAAAACCACCACCCTGCAAATGATCGCCGGCTTCGTTGATGTCAGCGGCGGCCAGATCCTGCTGGACGGACGCGACATCACCCACGCCAAGCCCGCCAGCCGTGGCCTGGGCGTGGTGTTCCAGAGCTACGCGCTGTTCCCCCACATGACCGTGCGCGACAACGTTGCCTTCGGCTTGAAGATGCGCAAGGTGCCGGCCACCGAGATCGCCAGCAAGGTCAAGACCGTGCTGGAGCTGGTGCGCCTGGCCCAACACGCCGACCGCTACCCACGCGAACTCTCTGGCGGCCAACGCCAACGCGTCGCACTGGCCCGCGCCTTGGTGATCGAGCCGCCGGTGTTGCTGCTGGATGAACCGCTGTCCAACCTAGACGCCAACCTGCGCGAAGAGATGCAATTCGAAATCCGCCGCATCCAGTGCGCCGTCGGCATCACCACCTTGATGGTCACCCACGACCAGGCCGAGGCGCTGTCCATCAGCGACCGCGTAGTGGTGATGCAAGCCGGGCGTGTCACCCAGATCGACGCGCCGTACAAGCTGTACGAACACCCGCGCACTCGTTTTATCTCGGACTTCGTCGGCAAGGCCAACCTGCTGCCCGGGGACTACGACGAGCTGCGCATCCCGCAAGTGCGCCACGCAGGTGGCGACGGCGAACTGACCCTGAGCCTGCGCCCGGAAAAAATCCAGCTGGTGGACGCAGGTACAGGCCTCCTGCAAGGCCAGGTGATCAACCGCTATTTCTTCGGCAGCCAATGGCTGTACCACGTCGACACCGCCTTGGGCGAAGTCACCGTGGTGCGCAGCAACGACGGCAATGCACCGCTGCGTTGCGGCACAGCAGTGGGGCTGGATTGGCACGCGAGCCTGCTGCGGGTATTGGCAGCGGATGAGGTGCACCCATGAGTCGAGGGTATTTGCTGTCGCTGCCGGCCCTGGTGCTGTTTATCGGGCTGCTGATTGTGCCGCTGGGGCTGACATTGGTGCTGTCGTTCAACGTGTTCGACTACCAGGTAGGGGTGAAGGCCGATGAGTGGACCTTTGCTCACTATTGGTCGCTGCTGAGCGATTCGTACTTCTACGGAATTTTCTGGCGCACCTTCTGGATCAGCGCCCTGGTCACCCTGCTGTGCGTGGTGATCGGGGTGCCCGAGGCGTACATCCTCAGCCGCATGGGCACGCCGTGGCGCTCGATTTTCCTGATCCTGATCCTCACGCCACTGCTGATCTCGGTGGTGGTGCGTGCCTTCGGCTGGAGCCTGCTGTTGGGGGCCGATGGGCTGGTGAACCAAACCATCCAGTTCCTCGGCGGGCGCCCGGTGAAACTGCTGTATACGCCGTTCGCGGTGATCATCGCGCTGGTGCACGTGATGCTGCCGTTCATGATCATTCCGGTATGGACTTCCCTGCAAAAGCTCGACCCTTCGGCTGAGCAGGCGGCGTTGTCACTCGGTGCGAGCCAGGCCACGGTGATGCGCAAAATCGTCTTGCCGCAAGTCATGCCCGGCGTGCTGTCCGGCACCTTGATCGTGTTCGGCCTGGCGGCCAGCTCTTTCGCCATCCCCGGCTTGCTGGGCGGACGGCGCCTGAAAATGGTCGCCACCGTGGTGTACGACCAGTACTTGTCGGAACTCAACTGGCCCATGGGCGCGACCATCGCGGTGGTGCTGCTGTTGGTCAACCTGCTGATCATGCTGAGCTGGAACCGCATGGTCGAAGGCCGCTACAAAAAGTCCCTGGGGGTTTAAGCGCATGTCCAGAAACGGTCCTTTGGCCCTCGGTTTCCACGGTTTGGTGGTGCTGTTCATGATGGCGCCGCTGGTGGTGGTGTGCCTGGTGGCCTTCACCCCGGAAAACACCCTGAGCCTGCCCACGTCGGGCTTCTCGCTGCGTTGGTTTCGCGCGGTGTTCGAGCGCGCTGACTTTATCCAGGCGTTCTATAACAGTGTGATCCTGGCGTTCACCGCCGCGAGCCTGGCGACGTTGATCGCGGTGCCGGCGGCATTGGCGATCAGTCGCTATCAGTTTCCGGGGCGCAACTTCTTCAGTGCGTTGTTCCTGTCACCGATCATCATCCCGCACCTGGTGCTGGGGGTGGCGATGCTGCGCTTGTTCGCGCTGATGGGCGTCAACGGCAGCTTTACCTGGTTGATGCTGGCGCACGTGGTGATCATTACCCCGTACGTGCTGCGCCTGGTGTTGGCCGCCGCCATCGGTATTGACCGCAGTGCCGAACAGGCCGCGGAATCACTGGGTGCCAGCCGCTTTACGCTGTTTCGCCAGATCACCTTGCCGATGATCCTGCCCGGCGTGGCTGGCGGTTGGTTGCTGGCGTTCATCAACAGTTTCGACGAGGTGACGCTGTCGATTTTCGTCAGCTCGCCCGCCACGCAAACCCTGCCGGTGCGCATGTACGTGTACGCCACCGAATCCATCGACCCGATGATGGCGGCCGTTTCTGCGTTGGTGATCGCGCTGACCGCCGCCACCATGATTCTGCTGGACCGGGTCTACGGCCTGGACCGCGTTTTGGTGGGGAAACATTGATGGCCTTGTTCAAACGCCTGGCCGAGACCCAGCGCCCTGCCGTGGCCTTCACCCTCGACGGCCAACCGGCCAGCGGCCTGCTCGGCGATACCTTGCTGACCGCCGTGCTGACCTGCGCCGAGCACCTGCGTGGCAGTGACTTCAGCGCCGAACGGCGTGCCGGGTTCTGCCTGATGGGCGCGTGCCAGGATTGCTGGGTGCGGCTTGAAGATGGGCGGCGCGTGCGCGCGTGCTCGACGCTGCTGGAAGAAGGCCAGGCGATCAGCCGCGACCTGGGGCGTCAGCCATGAAGCCGGTGGTGATTGTAGGCGCAGGCCCAGCGGGGATCAGCGCGGCGCGCACCCTGCTCGACCACGGCATCAAACCTTGCCTGGTGGATGAGAGCCTGCGCGGCGGCGGGCAGATCTATCGCCGCCAACCGGCAAATTTCCAGCGCTCGGCAAGGCAACTCTATGGCTTTGAGGCGAGCAAGGCCGAGGCCGTCCACCGCACCGTGGATGAGCTGGCACCGTTGATCGACTACCGCCCGGAAACCTTGGTGTGGAACGCCGAAGAGGGTCGCCTGGATATGCTCAACAACAGCCACGCCACGAGCATCGAATACGCACAGATCATTGTTGCCACAGGCGCCACCGACCGCATCCTGCCGGTGCCGGGCTGGACCTTGCCCGGCGTGTACAGCCTGGGCGCTGCGCAGATCGCCTTGAAATACCAGGGCTGTGCCATTGGCGAGCGCGTTGTGTTTTGTGGCAGCGGGCCGTTGCTTTACCTGGTCGCGTATCAATATGCCAGGGCCGGTGCCAAGGTCGTCGCAGTCCTCGACAGCGCGCCGCTCAGCGCCCAGTGCCGCGCGTTACCGGCGCTGCTCGGGCAACCGGCGACCTTGGCCAAGGGCGTGTATTACCGCGCCTGGTTGACCGCCCATGGTATTCCTGTGCATCAGGGCGCGACGCTCACGCACATCGACGGTGAGCAGCGGGTCAGCGGCATTCGTTGGGGCGATCACACCCTTGAATGTGACGCCGTGGCCTTCGCCCACGCCCTGCGCAGCGAGACCCAACTGGCTGACTTGCTCGGCTGTCAATTCACCTGGAACGCACTGAATCGCGCCTGGTTGCCACAGCGGGACAACGCCGGACGCAGCAGCGTCGAAGGTGTGTACCTGGCCGGCGACGGCGCGGGGATCATGGGCGCCGACGCCGCACAGATGGCCGGTGAACGTGCAGCGTTGGCGGTGTTGGAGGACTGCGGTATCGCGATAGATCATCGCCGCCCCGCTGTGCTGGAACAGCAATTGGCGGGCATCCACCGTTTTCGCCAGGGCCTGGAAACCGCGTTCCCCTTCCCCGAACAATGGGCGGCGCAAGCGCCAGATGAGTTGATTCTGTGCCGTTGCGAAGAAGTCAGCGTCGGCGATGTGCGTGCGGTGGTGGATGAAGGCCATTGGGAGATCAATCGGGTCAAGGCTCATTGCCGTGTCGGCATGGGCCGCTGCCAAGGGCGCATGTGCGGGCTGGCGGCAGCGGAAATCGTGGCTGAACGCAGTGGTCGAGCGATTGAACAAGTGGGTCGTTTGCGCGGCCAGGCACCGATCAAGCCACTGCCGTTTGGCGTGGAGGTGCAGCCATGATCGACGTGATCGTACTCGGCGGCGGCATTGTTGGCGCGTCGGCGGCGTTGATGCTCGCGCAAAAAGGCCAACGCGTGGCGCTGGTGGAGCGCGACTTCTGCGGCGCCCATTCCAGCGGCGTGAATTATGGCGGTGTACGGCGCCAAGGGCGACCCCTGCACCAGTTGCCGCTGTCGCAGCGTGCGCATGAACTGTGGGCCGACTTGCCGGGGTTGATCGGCATCGATGGCGAATACGTGCGTTCAGGCCATTTGAAGTTGGCGCGCAGCCACGCCGATTTTGCCGCGTTGCAGGCCTATGCCGAACAGACTCGGGGGTTTGGCCTGGGTTTGCAGTTGCTGGACTACGCCGAGTTACGCGCGCGTTTCCCCTGGGTCGGTGATATCGCCGTGGGCGCCTCGTTGTGCCCGGAGGACGGCCATGCCAACCCACGCCTGGTCTCGCCCGCCTTCGCCCGGGCCGCGCAGCGCTGCGGTGCCGACGTGTACGAACAAGCCGAAGTGACTCGCATCGAACATGACAGCCGCCAGTTTCAGGTGCACTGCGCCAATGGCCTGCACCTGCAAGCGCCGTGGTTGCTGAACTGCGCCGGGGCCTGGGCCGGCACCGTCGCCGCGCAGTTTGGCGAAGCGGTGCCGATGACCTCGGCGCACCCGGCAATGCTGGTGACCGAGCCGCTGCCGGTGGTGATGAACGTGAGCACCGGCGTCGAAGGCGGCGGCATTTATGCGCGCCAGGTTTCCCGGGGCAATTGCATTCTGGGCGGCGGTCGCGGTTTTGCCTTGGGCCCTGCGCAAGCGCGACCGGGACAGGCCGCCGTCCTGGAGATCCTGCGTAATGCCGGCGAACTGTACCCGTTCCTCAAAGGTGCCCAGGCCATCCGTACCTGGAGCGGCACCGAAGGTTACCTGCCCGATCATGAACCGGTGATCGGGCCCAGTAGCACCCAACCTGGCCTGCTCCACGGTTTCGGCTTTGCCGGCGCCGGGTTCCAGCTTGGTCCCGCCGTCGGTGAAGCCCTGGCAGAGATCGTCTGCACCGGAGCCAGCCGTCACCCCATCGAAGCGTTTTCCATCCGTCGTTTCCAAGCCTGAGAGGAAAAACACCCATGAACCCACGTATTGCGCTGTCCTGCTTGTCCCTCGCCCTGCTCGCCTCCACCGCCCATGCGGCGCCCACGCTGTACCTGGGCATGAACGGCGGCACCATGGAACGGGTGTACGCCGACAAGGTGCTGCCCGCGTTCGAAAAGGCCAATAACGTCAAGGTGGTGATCGTGCCCGGCACCTCGTCGGACATTCTCGCCAAGGTCCAGGCCAACAAAGACAACCCGCAGATGCACGTGATGTTCCTCGACGACGGCATCATGTACCGCGCGATTTCCATGGGCCTGTGCGACACGCTCGCGCCAAGCCCGACCCTGGACCAGATCCCCGCCAAAGCGAAGATCAAGGAACAGGCGGTGGCCGTCACCCTCGGCGTCACCGGCCTGGGTTACAACGCCAAGATGTTCAAGGAAAAAGGCTGGGCCCCACCCACTTCCTGGATGGACCTGGCTGACCCGCGCTTCAAGGAAAAAGTGGTGTTCCAATCCCTGGCCTCGTCCACCTTCGGCCTGCACGGTTTCCTGATGTTCAACCGCATCCAGGGCGGCGATGAGACCAACGTCGAGCCCGGCTTCAAGGCCTGGCCAAAGACCATCGGCCCCAACGTGCTGGAATACATCGCCAGCTCGGCGAAAATCTCCGAGATGGTGCAAACCGACGAGGCGGCGATTTTCCCGCTGACCCCAACCCAGGTCACCACCCAGAAACTGCTGGGTATCCCGATGGAATATGCGCAACCCAAGGAAGGCGCGGTGGTGCTCAACGTGGCCGAATGCGTGATCGCCCGCAACGACCAACCGGAACTGGCGCAGAAACTCGCGGCCTACCTGCTCACCGCCGAGGCCCAGGCACCGGCGCTGGAGGAAGGTGACCAGATCCCTTCGAACCCGACCACGCCGACCACCGACAAGACCCGCGCGCGGGTGGAAGCGATGCAGGGTTACCTGCAGACCGCGATCTCGATTGACTGGGACCAGGTCAACCAGGCGCGGCCCGAGTGGAATGCGCGGTGGAGCCGTTCTATCGAGCGCTGATCAGAGCGGCGCAAGCGGCAGCGCACGTTTGTGCGCGGTCTTGCCGTACGCGTCCTCCACAATCACCCTCACCCGCTCGCTCACCGGTTCGCCCATCAGGTACGCGTCAATCTCTGCGTACGTGCAACCATAGGCATGCTCATCCAGCTTACCCGGCACCAATTCTTCAAGGTCGGCGGTGGGGTGTTTGTGGACCAGGTTATCCGACGCACCAAGGGCCGTGGCCAGCAGGCGGACCTGTGTCTTGGTCAGGCCTGACAGCGGCGTGAGGTCGCAGGCGCCATCGCCGAATTTGGTGAAGAAGCCCATCAGCGCTTCGGCGCCGTGGTCAGTACCAACCACCAAGCCGTGGTGCAGGTTGGCCACGGCGTATTGGGCGATCATCCGCGTGCGCGCCTTGACGTTCCCCTTGATGAAGTCGACATGGGCGGCGTTGGCTTCGCTGGCACTGAGGCTGGCCATGAGGCCGTCGACGCTGGCGGCGATGTTCAGGGTGTCAACCTGATCGGGGGTGATGAAGTCCAGGGAAGCTTGGGCATCGCTTTCGTCGGCCTGGGTTTTATAGGGCAGGCGCATGGCGATAAAGCGCGCAGCGTAACCTTCACTGCGCAACTGCTCCACTGTGAGTTGGCACAGGCGGCCGGCAGTCAGCGAGTCGACACCACCGCTGATGCCCAGCACCAGCGCCTTGCAGCCAGAGCCACGCAATGTGGCTTTGATAAAGTCGATGCGCCGCTGAATCTCTTCGGCTTCACCACCTTGCACCAGTTGCCGATTGATATTGAGCTCCCGTGCGATACGTTGTTGCATGTCACACCTCCACATTGCCGACGTTGAACACCTGGGCTGCGTACTGCAAAAACGAGGCGTCTTCGCAAACATTCTTGATCGGGTCATCCGAGAACTTCACCACCGGTTCACCGTGCACCCGCACCAGTTTCATCACGATGCTCAGCGGTTCCACTCCCTCCACATCACACGCCAGGCTGGTGCCCATACCAAACCCGAACTTGGCCTTGCCCCGCACGTGACGCAGGATCGGCAGGCATTTTTCGAAGTTAAGGCCGTCGGAGAACATCAGGTCCCTGGTCATCGGGTCGATGCCCAGTTGCTTGTAGCGGGCCAGCACCTTGTCGGCCCAGGCGATAGGGTCGCCGGAGTCCTGGCGCAGGCCGTCATAGAGCTTGGCGAAGTACAGGTCGAAGTCCTTGAGGAAAAAGTCGGTGCTGATGCAATCGGTCAAGGCGATGCCGAGGCGACCACGGTATTCACGCACCCAGTTTTCCAGTGCGGCGTTCTGGCTCTCGCGCAGGCGTCCTAGTTGCTGGTGCACCATCAGCCACTGGTGGGCCATGGTGCCGATCAGTGGCAGGTCGAATTCGTAGGCCAGGTGTGCGTTGCTGGTGCCGACGAACTGGCCCGGAAAGTCGCGGCGCATAATGTCGACCACTTCGCGCTGGGCCTTGAACGACAGGCGCCGGCGGGTGGAGAAGTCGGACACGCGCAGGTCAGCCAACTCGTCGCGGCTGAGGTTTTTCTCCAGCCAGTCGAACTTCTGGTAGAGCTTGCGGGTGACGTCCTCCAGGGATACGTCCGGGTATTTGTCGCGGTTGCGCAGTTCGCTGACCAAGGCCAACACCGGCTGTTCGAACATGATGCAGTGCAGCATCGGGCCGATAACGCGAATATTCAGCTGGCCGTCGATTTCGCTGACGTGGATATAACGCAGGTTGAAACGGAACAGGCCGAGAAAGCGCTCGTAGTCCGGCGTGAGGTATTCGCGAAAGCGCGGGTTGAACAGGAAGCGCAACTCGCCCTCACGCATGTGCAGGCCCGCGAGCTTTTCCAACTCGTCGCGCAGCTGTGGAATCAGGTGGCCGAGCTTTTCCCTGGAGCGCACGATGAAGTTGTATTCCACATCGACGTTAGGGTACTGGTGCAACACGGCCTGCATCATGGTGAAGGTGTAGTAGTCGGTGTCGAGCAAGCCCTGGATCACCGGGGACTCGTAGTCGTAGGCACTTTCCATGGTAGGTCTCCTTAACGCGTGGCCTGTGTTGCCAGTTCTTCACGGGTGCGGCTGATGACGGCACCCGCCTTGAGCAGATCGTTGACAGCCTGAATGCCGCCCTCCTCGCTGATACCTCGGCAAGCCGGCAGGTGCAGTACCACGTCGAACCCGGCCTTGAGCAATTGCAAAGCGGTGGTCTTGACGCAGTAGTCCAGGGCCAGCCCGCCGACGATCACCCGAACCACACCGTGGGCCCTCAGGTATTCGATAACACCCGTCGACAGCTTGTCGTGCAGGTCGTGGAAGCACGCGCCATAAGGGTGCAGGTCGGGCTCGACACCTTTCCAGATGAAGTAGTCGTAGTCGTACGGAGTGGGCAACTCGTCGAGCAAAGTGAAGCCCTCGGTGCCCGGTACGCAGTGGCTCACCCAGGTGACATCGGCGTGGGCCAGGCCGGTGGGTTGCAGCATCTCGCTGTGCTGCGACACCACCCAGGGCGCGTGCGGGGTGTGGGCGTCCTTGCTGCCAACACGGTGACCGGCGAGGCTGGCCATGTAGTTGAGTTCAGCGCCGATCTGGTCGCCGCCGACCACCGGCAACTCGTTGGGGCACAGGGGCGTGAAGCTCTTTTGGGCGTCGACGTCGAATGAAGCAAGGGCGGTTTTCGCGAGGTTCATGGCGGTTCTCCTGTGGCCTGGAAATAAAAGTACACGTCATGTACTTTCATTGCAAGATACATTTATTTATCTATGCTGGTGGCAGTACATGACATATCTGCTCGATCCGTTAGACTGTGCCCCGCCACTGTTCATAAGGACCCCACATGCCACTTAGCGCCTACCTGCACACCGTCGACCTGTGCGTGTTGTTCTACTGCCGCGTCTCCGGCGAGTTGAAGCTGTTGCTGAACAAGCGCGACACCGAACCTTTCGCCGGGCATTGGGCGCTGCCAGGCGTGGTGGTCAATGGTGGCGTGCAAGACCTGAGCCTCAAGGATGCGGTGGAGCGCTTGCGCGCAAGTGACAAGGTGGGCTTCAAGCTGGCCTGGAACGAACAGGTGGGCACGGTGGGCGACGCGTTTCGCGACCCGCGCTGCTGGTCGTCGTCCACTTACTACCTGGCGATCGTGGCGGATGATGTTGAGTTGGGTGAGCACCAGGCCTGGTTCACGCTGGAGGCCGTAGCCGATGGCAGCATCAAGCTGCCGTTCGATCACAACCTGATCGTCGCGGCGGTGCAGGAGCGGCTGTTGTCCAAGTCGCTGTACAGCAGCTTGCCGCTGATGTTCCTGGGCAATGAATTCAGTGCGCCGGAAGCCACCGCGATTTTTTCCCGGGTGCTGGCACGGCCGGTGTTGAAGACCAGTATTCGCCAGCGACTGTTGAAACTGACCGAGGCCGGGTATTTGCGTGAGACGGGGCGCAAGAAGCAAGGCGAGGGAGGCCGGCCGCAGGCGACGGTGGAGGTTTTGAAGCCTGGCGACATCTACTTCTTTGATCGCAGCTTCGCTGACTAGCACCCATTCCAAGAACAATAAAGGTCAAAGGTGGGAGCTGGCTTGCCTGCGATGGCGGCCTGCCAGCGACTTATTCATAACCTGACGCACCGCTATCGCAGGCAAGCCAGCTCCCACAGTGGATCTACGTTGTTTGGATAGGCTCTAGTTCATCCAGTTGCCGCCATCGACGTTATAGGTCTGGGCAACCACATAATCGGCATCGGTGGAGGCGAGAAAAATCGCCATTCCAGTAAGGTCCTGCGCTGTGCCCATTCGCCCAAACGGCACCTCCTCCCCTACCCGCTTTTTCTTCTCGCCCGGTGCCAACCCTTCATGCCGGGCGAACAACGCATCCACGCCATCCCAATGTTCGCCATCCACCACACCGGGGGCAATCGCATTGACGTTGATGCCCTGCTTGATCAGGTTCAACCCGGCCGACTGTGTAAGGCTGATCACCGCCGCCTTGGTCGCGCAATACACCGCCACCAACGGCTCACCACGGCGCCCGGCCTGGCTGGCCATGTTGATGATCTTGCCGCCATGGCCCTGGCGAATCATCTGCCGCGCCGCTGCCTGTAGGGTGAACAGCGTTCCGGCGACGTTAATCGAGAACAGCCGATCAAAGCTGTCGCGGGTGATGTCGACGATGGGTGCCAAGTCGAACAATGCGGCGTTGTTGATCAGGATATCCAGCTTGCCGGCATGGGTAACCACCGCGGCAATCGCATCGTCGATAGAGCCTTGGTCGGTGACATCCATCGCCACCGCGTAGGCCTGCGGCCCCAACTCAGCGGCCGTGGCCTGGGCCCGCTGCAGGTTGATGTCGGCAATGGCGACCGTCGCGCCTTCATCGATGTAGGCCTGGGCAAAGGCCCGACCAATTCCGCGCGCAGACCCAGTGATCAGCGCGCTTTTCCCTTCAAGTCGTTTCATGGCGAAGTCCTGTAAAAATCACTTGGGATAACCGGCGCGTTTCATCTCGCGCTCGGTGGTGGACTGGGCTTCCAGCAAGGCCTGGTCAACCGACATGCCGCCAGTGAGCGCCGCCGAGAACAGTTTGCCCACCGAGGTGCCGATGGCCTGGAACTCGGGAATGGTCACGTACTGGATACCCACGTACGGCACCGGTTTGGCCGACGGGTGCGCGGGGTCGGCGTGTTTCATCATCTCCAGGGTCACCTGCGCGAACGGCGCGGCCTTCAGGTAGGCGTCGTTGTAGGTGGATTGGCGAGTGCCCGGCGGCACGTTGGTGATGCCCTCTTTTTCGGCGACCAGTTGGATGTAGTCCTTGGAGGTTGCCCAGGTGATAAAGGCCTTGGCCGCGTCCTTGTGCTTGGACGTCGCCGGGATCGCCAGGGACCAGGCGTACAGCCAGGACGAGCCTTTGTCGGTGACTTCGGTCGGCGCGGCGGCGAAACCGACGCTGTCGGCGACCTTGCTTTGGCCCTTGTCGGTGGTGAAGGAACCGGCGACGCTGGCATCCACCCAGATCGCGCATTTGCCGCTGTTGAACAGCGCCAGGGTTTCGTTGAAACCGTTGCTGGACACGCCAGGCGGGCCGTATTGCTTGAGGGTATTGACGTAGAAGTTGGCGGCGGCGGTCCACTCGGGGCTGGTCAGCTCAGGCTTCCATTGCTCATCGAACCACCGCGCGCCAAAGGCGTTGGCCATGGTGCTCAACAAAGCGATGTTTTCACCCCAGCCCGCTTTGCCGCGCAGGCACATGCCGTATTGGTCCTTGTCCTTGGCCGTGAGCTTGGCGGCGAACTCACCGAGCTGGGACCAGGTGGGGTGCGTGGGCATGCTCAGGCCGGCTTGCTTGAACAGGTCGGTGCGGTAATAGGTGACAGTGCTTTCGCCATAGAACGGCAAGGCGTACAGGGTGTTGTTGACCGACAGGCCTTGGCGCACCGAGGGGAAGATATCGTCGGCGTCATAGTCGGCCGGCAATTGGGTCAAAGGCTCCAGCCAGTGCTTGGCCCCCCATAGCGGGGTTTCGTAGGTGCCGATGGTCAGCACGTCGAACTGGCCGCCTTGGGTGGCGATGTCGGTGGTCAGGCGCTGGCGCAGCACGTTCTCTTCGAGCACAACCCAGTTGAGTTTGATGTCTGGGTGCTGCGCCTCAAATACCTTGGACAGGCGCTGCATGCGGATCATGTCGCTGTTGTTGACCGTGGCAATGGTGACGGTGTCGGCAGCGTGGCTGGGCATGGCCAGCGTCAGGCCGGAAAGCAGGAACAACGCTTGCGGGAACTTGAACATAGCGGTTTCTACCTGTTGTTTTTGTTGTTGAGGGCCGATTACAGCAGCTTGCCTGGGCCCTTCACAAACGCCTGGCGGATGTTCGACTGATACTTTTTTAACCGCCGCCTTCAAGTTAAAAAAGTATCAGTTCCGCGTGAAAGCGAGGGTAGCGCACACCGGAGCTGGGCGCGTATTTTGAAGCGATTCAAAGAATCATAAGAAGCCTCGCCATGCCTGCCAGCCGCGCCCAGCTGTTCGAGCACCGCCCCGCCGAACTCGAAGTGATCCTGCCCGAACCGGACCACTGCTTCCGCTGGTTCGAACACGACTACCCCTACGACCTGGCGCGCTGGAACCACCACCCCGAATTCGAAATCCACCTGATCCGCCAAGGCAGCGGCAAGCTGGTGGCGGGCGACTACATCGGCGCATTCAGCGCCGGGCATGTGGCGCTGATCGGCCCAGACCTGCCCCACGACTGGATCGGTGAACTGGCGCCTGGCGAATACCTGAGCGGTCGCGACGTGGTGCTGCAATTCGATGGCGCCGCCCTCCTCGCCTTACGCAAGGCCCTGCCGGAGCTTGGCGATTTGCAGCCATTGTTCGAGCAGGCCCGGCGCGGCCTGGAATTCAGCGGCGACACCGCAGCCCACGCGGCGCGCCTGATGGAAAGCATCGGCCACGCCCAGGGCCTGCAACGGTTGATCCTGTTCCTGCAACTGCTCGACGTGTTGAGAAATGCCCCGCCCGCGCAAACAAAGGCCCTGGCCAGCCCTTGCTACGCGCCGACGCTGGATGCGCGCAGTGCCGAGCGTATCAACCAGGCGTTCGATTACCTGATGCGTGAACTGACCGGCGACGTGCGCCTATCCGTCATCGCCCAGCAATTGGAGATGAGCGAGCCGGGCTTCTCGCGCTTTTTCAAGCGCAACACTGGCCACGGGTTTATCGACCTGATGCGCAAGTTCCGCGTGCAGCGTGCCTGCAGGCTGTTGCTGCAAAGCGAGATGTCGGTGGCAGCTATTTGCTTTGAAGTGGGTTACGCCAACCTGTCCAACTTCAACCGGCACTTCCGGATAGAAATGGGCCAGACACCTAGCGAGTACCGACGATCCTGAAAAACTGATCTTCTTGGGAAAAGGCGTCCCGAAGCCATATAAAAATCAAAATGTGGGAGCTGGCTTGCCTGCTCCCATATTTTTCACCGTGTCAGGGCAGGAAGATGATTTTATCTGCGCTGCCGCTGTTCACTTCGCCATAGCTCTGCAAACCCTCCGCCAAGGCCACTTCCCGTAAACCAGTCGGCAACGGCAACGACCCTTCATCGAAGAACCGCCCAAACTGCTCCAGCATCACCGCGCATTGCTCGCAGTTGTAGAGCAATGAATTGATCCCCACCACCGAACCACCCTTGCGGTACAGCGCCAGGGCCGGCAGTTGCACATGCCCATCCACGGGCGCTGCGATGATGGCGATGCGACCGAACGGTGCCAGGCCTGCGACCGCAGCGGGCAACCAAAACCCGGTGGTATCGAAGATCACATCGGCGCCGCCCTTGAACACGGCATTGACTTGCGCCCCCAACGCTTCAGGCTGGCCCAGGGCAATCGCTTCAAACCCCAGCCCCTGCAACACCTCGACCTGCTCCGGCCGACGCACCGCCGCCAGCACCTGGGCACCGCGGATTTTCGCCAGGGCCAGGGTTGCACTGCCCACAGCTCCATTGGCCCCGATCACCAGCAACCGCGTACCCTTTGTCACGCCGCTGCGCTCCAGGGCATCCCAAGCGGTGGTGTACGGCACACCCAGGCTGGCGGCCTGGGCAAAACTCAAATGGGTTGGTTTGTGCGCCACGCCCTTGGCTGACACGGTGAGGTACTGGGCGTGGGAACCGTCGGCAAAAAAGCCCAGGTCGCGACCGGTGCCCCAAACTTCCTGCCCAACCAGCGCCGGCGGGCCCTCGACCACAACACCCGCGAAGTCACGACCGGGAATGCGCGGCAGTGTGGTGTAGGGAAAACGACCCAGTACGTTTTTGACATCGCTGGGGTTGAGTCCAGCGGCTTTGATCTGTACCAGGACTTCATCGGCAGCCGGTACCGGAGTGGCGATGTCGACGAAACTGAGGTGGGCGAGATCGCCAGTGGCGGAGAATTGCAGTGCTTTCATGGCCAATATCCATCGAAGGGAAAAGAAATCAGGACAACCAACCGCTGACCAACTGACGCCCCATGGGCCAGAGCTTTTCGCCCAGCAGCATGCCCATCAGGCCCACCAGGGCGATGGCCGGCGGTGCGGGTGAGCGGAAGTCCAAGGCGCCGTAGATCACGCCGACAAACAGGCCGATGGCGAGGGAGATCAGGTAGTTCATGAGAGCAGCGCCTTGTGGGTTGATGGGCTCAGTGTAGAGAGCCCAATCCTGAAGTACCGGCCAAGTACTTCAGGATTTCGGCCAAATCCTCAACCCCGGTAGTGCGAGGGTGCCACCCCCAGCTCACGCCGGAACATGTCGCTGAAACTGCTGGGCGAATAGCCAAGGGAGCGGGCAATGCCGCTGACGGGCTCGCCCTGGATCAACTCCGCCACCGCCGTGGCCAGTTGCACTTGGCGACGCCATTCGGCAAAGCCCATGCCCAAGGTGGTCTGGAACAGCCGCGCCAAGGTGCGCACGCTGGCACCGGCTGTTTCGGCGTGGTGCTCGAAAGAAATCTCCAGCGACGGCGCGGCCATGACAGCCTGGCAGGCATTGATCAGGCGGCGGTCGCCGTCTACCGGCATGGCGATGCGGATTTGCGAGCGGCGCGCCCGTTGCAGTTCCAGCAGGGCCAGGCCAACCACCGCGTCGTAGTACGCCGAATCCCCGTTATCACCCTCGTCCACCAGCGTGACGATCAGCTCGCGCAGCAGCCCACCCACTTCTATCACCAGCACCTGGCTGTCCAACGTTGCCGCCAATGCCGGGCGCAGGTAGATGTTGCGCATCTGCAGATCCGACACCACACGAATCCCATGCTCCACGCCGGGCGGCAGCCACACCGCACGTTGCGGCGGCACTACCAGCGCTTCGCGCGGGGTCTCGACCCACATCACGCCACTCATTGCATAAAGCAACTGGCCCCAGTCGTGGCTATGGGGCTCTATGTGCAAACCACGCGGGTAGGTGCGCGCCAAGGGCTGCACGGGGACGGCGTGATCACTGAGGTCGGGGGGCGCAGCCAAGGCCATGGGGAGCACATCTAGCTAGGGTGAGCGGCCATGGTAATGACCGCCACCCGACAAGCCGAGAGAATTTTCAGCCATGCGCCGACTTGGCACACTCACAGCCGGTCGCAGCCGCGCAGGGCTCACCGTGGGCATGGTGCTCGGCGCAGCCTTTGCAGCAATAACTCTTACCGTCTTTCATTACGGCGTTCTTGCCCACCACACATTTGCAGTGAGGGCAGGCACAGGTCTTATCAGGCATGGTCAGACTCCTTTTTCATGGTCGTCCAGGTGCGGCGAGCGCCACACCCTAAGCAGTGACTATAGGCAAGGAATCACGCCGCACCGGTCAATCCGCCCGGCGGGTATTGCTGCGGTACATGAACACCAGCGCCAGCGCCAACAAGAGCATCGCCACGACACGGCTGCCGGACAATTCGATGGCAGGGTTGCCCAGCCAACCAAAGTTGTCGATGAGCATGCCCATGCCCAGTTGCCCGACAATCACCGCCACCGTGGCGACTGCCGTGCCCACGACCGGCACGGCGCCGACCATGACCATCATGTACACAACGCCGAACAAGGCGCCGGTCAACTGCCACTTTGGAACATCCAGCAGGCTGCTGGCCTGGGCGGGCTCGAAGAAGAAAATCAACAACGCCGTCGTCAATGCACCCACGGCAAACGTCAACAGGCTGCTGCGCAACACGCCCACGGTCTGGCCCAGGCGCCCATTGATCGCCGCCTGCACACTCAATACCGCGCCAGCGGCAATCACCAGTACCAATAATAGAATCAGATTCATCGCCTTACCCTCGTGCAATCAGAACAAGTGCCGCCACAATCAACGCCAGGGCGATCCAGCGCTCACCGTTGACCCGTTTGCGAGCCGTGCCGAACCAGCCGAAATGGTCGATCAACACGCTCTTGCCGACTTGGCCCGAGAGGATCGCGATCATGGTCATGGCAATGCCGATATGGGGCGTGGCCAGGGTCAGCACCACCACGTACATCGGCCCCAGGAACCCGCCGATCAGTTGCCAGCGCGGCAAGTCGTTCAGCGCCGGGCCCTTTTGCGGGCCGCTGAACAGCAACAGCAAATACAGGATCGCCGAGCCCACGCCGAAGATGCTCAAGGTCGCCCACAAATGCCCGACCTGTACGCCCAATGGCCCAAGCAAACCGGCTTCGACCGACAAGCCCATGCCCGCCAGGATCACCAACGGCAACAACAGCAACCGCAAGCCGTTTTTTTTCGGAGTGGCCTGCGCCACGCCCTCGATGGAACTCGCCTGCATACATCACCTGCACTTCAATAAAGGAAACATGGCGCGCATTATCCGGTGGCCGTGCTGTGCGATAAATGGGAGCATGCGGACAACACCTTTGCGAAATACGCACAGAACGGAGCCACGATGCAGGGTTTGAATGAATTGAGTTTCAAGGCGCTGCGCCTGTTTGTCGCGGTGCTGGACCTTGGCAGTTTCTCCGAAGTGGCGCGCCGCGAAGGCCTGGCGCCCTCCTCTATCTCCAGGCAAATCCAGTTGATGGAGCAGGCTCTCGGCCAACAATTGCTCTACCGCCACACCCGTGCGGTCAGCCCCACCGAGGCCGGTCGACTGCTAGGAAAGCACGCGCGGCTGATGCTGGAACAATTGGAAGCCGCCGGCCAAGCGTTGCAAGAGCAGGAAAGCGAACCCAGTGGCCTGGTGCGCATCAATGCGCCGATGGTGTTTGGCCAACGCCACCTTTCACCGTGGCTGGGTGAGCTGTGTCGCCGCTATCCAAAGTTGCAACTCGAGATCCAGCAAACCGACACCTACGTCGATCCCCTGCAAGACGGCACCGATTTGCTGTTTCGCATCGGCGTGCTTAACGACTCCAGCATGCAGGCACGCATCTTCGCGCCCCAGCGTTTTCGCATCGCCGCAAGCCCTGCCTACCTGGCCAAACACGGCACGCCCCAGCACCCCGATGAACTGGCCCACCACCAATGCCTGGCCTACAAAGGCATCACCGGCCAACAACGCTGGTTCTTCCGCCGCGACGGCAGCGACTGGACGCCCTACAGCGTCAAGGGCCCCATCACCGGCAACCACGCCGACACCCTGACCCACGCCGCCGAACAAGGCCTGGGGCTGGTGGTGTTTCCGTCCTGGCTGATTGGTGAAGGCCTGCGCGCAGGCACATTGCAGGCGGTGCTCACGGAGTATGAAGTGGCGACGACGCTGGAACCGCAGCAGATTGCGGCGCTGTGGCCCGGCAGCCGGCGGTTGTCGCTGAAGGTGAGGACGGTGATTGATTACTTTGTGGAGTGTTTTGGGCGGGTGCCGTATTGGGACCGGTGAAGTGCACAGCTGAGGATATTTCCTAGTTGGGAAAGTAGGTTCGGTCTGATTTTCGGGGCCAGTATTCCATGCCAGATCTGGCTACCCGCAAACTCCAGCGAATTGCGCTAGGAAGATACGTCATGAATGCGACACCTGCGGCCATTAAAGTCACCATAAGCCAAGCGAGAGCTAGCTTTTCAAAATGGGTCAATCAAGCCAGTGAAGGGAAAGTCATCACTATCACGCGGCATGGGCAAGCAGTTGCCCTTCTCGTTGCTGCGGAAAAAAATAGTAAGAGCCGGATTGGCACAATGAAAGGGAATATCGCGGTACCAGATGATTTTGATGCCTCACTCCCTGACGACCTGTTGAATGCGTTCGAAGCTTGATCTGGACCAACGCTCAAAACACCCACTGCGCAATCAACCACGCATTCGCCCCGCTGATCACCGCAAACAGAAACCACGCCAGCGCCTTCGTAGGCAGCCGATTCACAAACGGTCCCATCAACTGCTTATCGCCCGTCATGCGGATCAACGGATACAGCGCAAACGGCAACTGCAGGCTGAGTACCACCTGGCTGAGGATCAGCAGCTTGCCGATAGCATCGTCGCCCATCAGCCAAACGCCCAGAAACGCCGGGATCAACGCCAACCCGCGCGTGATCAGGCGACGTTGCCAGCAGGGAATGCGCAGGTTGAGGTAACCCTCCATGATTACTTGCCCGGCGATGGTGCCGGTGAAGGTCGAACTCTGCCCTGAGGCCAGCAAGGCAACGCCGAACAGGATGCTGGCGAACGCGCCGCCCACCAGGGGGTCGAGCAGGTGGTAGGCGTCCTGGATCTCGACCACGTCAGCATGGCCAGTGTTGTGGAACGCCGCAGCGGCAAGGACCAGGATCGCGGCATTGACCAGCAAGGCCAGCGCCAGCGAACCGATGGTGTCGATGCGTGCCAGCTTGACCGCATCCTGCTTGCTGGCGAGGTCCTTGCCGATCAGGCGGGTCTGCACGATCGAGGTATGCAGGTACAGGTTATGGGGCATGACCGTGGCCCCCAGGATACCGATGGCCAGGTACAGCGGCGCGGCATCGCTGATGGCTGACAACGATGGGGTAAAGCCGCTGAGCACATCCGGCCAGTAGGGTTTGATCAACACCAGCTCGATGAAGAAACACACACCGATAGTTGCCACCAGCGCCAGCATGATCGCTTCCAGGCGGCGAAAACCACGGTTTTGCAGGGCCAGTATCAACAGGGTGTCAAAGGCGGTTATGACGATGCCAGTAGTCAGCGACACGCCGAGCAACAGGTGAAACGCCAGGGCACAACCCAGCACTTCGGCCAGGTCGGTGGCGATGATGGAGATTTCCGCCAGCAGCCATTGGGTACGTGCCGAGCGTTTGCTGTAGCGTTCGCGGCACAACTGCGCCAAGTCCTTGCCGGTGGCGATACCCAGCCGCGAACACAGGCACTGCACCGCCATTCCGGCCAGGCTGGCCAGCAGCACCACAAACAATAGGTTGTAACCGTAACGTGACCCGGCCTCGATGGCCGTGGCCCAGTTGCCCGGGTCCATGTAGCCAATGGAGATCAACAGGCCGGGGCCAGCGAACATCAGCATGCGCTTGAAGAACGAAGCCTTGGGGTCAACGGCGACGGAGCCGGCCACTTCCGGCGGGCAGAACGGGGCGGTAGCGATTTTCGGCAGGCTGAATTTCACGCGGTATCCCAGGCAAACACACTCGATAGGCAAGCAGCTTATCAGTCCGATGCAACCGTGCGCATTACCGTATCCCGAGGCAGATCGAATGCCTCGACCACTTGCACCACCAGGTCCATCTCCTGATTGAGCGCATCACGCTCCATGCGCTGGCGAATCACCCCGATCACCAGCACCGCCGAGGTAGTGATTGAATACGCAGGGCCGGAAAACGCCCGCACGCCAGTCACCAACAGCATCGCCGCCGCCAACGCCTGGCCCACCACCGGGATCGCCGTTGCGGCACCCCGGCGCAGAATAAAGCCGGTCAGCCCCGCCAACGCCGTGCCACTCAAGGCGGTGGTAGCTGAGCGGCCCATGTCGAACCGGCTGAACAACCCTTGCTCTTTTTGCGCGGCCGCCTGGAGTTCTGCGTCGAATACCTGCCGGTCGGCATGGCTGAGTTTGTCCTTGTACTGTTCGATCAGTTTTTCCGCGACGTGGGTTTCCAAGTCCTCCAGCGCAACGGCCTCCAGGGCACCATCAAACTTGATCCCCAGCCGCTGGGCGACATCTTCGGCGATTTGCCGGTAACTGACGCCATGACCACGTGCCAGATTCATAAAGGTATCGCCGCCCATGCGCTGCAACTCGACCGCCAGCTTGAGCGGCTCGCGCACGCTGGCATCGATGGATGCACTGCGTTTCTGGGCCATCAGTTCGGCGAGGAACTTCAACTCTTCCGGCCGCGCCTGCACCAAAGGCGGGAACAGGTCTGCGTCCTCTTCGGCAAAGCGCACTTCGCTGCTGCGCTGATCGGTGCGGATCATGCCGCGCCGCTCGTGCAACAAGTCGGTGTACTGCACCACTGTCTGCAATTGCGGCCAATAGGCGGCGTGATCAAAGGTCGCTAGATGCACGTTGGTAACCTTGGCCTTGAGTGCGGGTGTCACGGGGATCGCATAACGGCCGATGCAGCGCTCGGTATCCGGTTTCATCGCCAGCGCCCAGTCCTTGCTGGAGTGGCAATTGATCACACGCCCCTTGAGCGGCGCCGCCACGGCATCCCATGGACTGGATGTACAGATCGCCCCGCCCATCAGCAACAGATTGTCCAAGGGCAGTTCACGGGCGGTTTCAGGGCTGGCCAGCAGGCTCTTGACCAGAATGCGTGCGCCCAGGGAATGACCGATCAGGTTGATACGCCGTACCTGCAGGGACTCACCGCGCAGATAACCGGCCAGCTCCGGCAGCAAGCTCTTGGCCACTTCGTCCACCCGCGCCTCGACGCTTTTATAGTGGTCGAGAAAATAGGCAATCGCCTTGCCCACGCCAACCGTCGCAGCGCCCAGGCTACCGCCGCCCAGCATCGCCCCCATCACATCCTTGAACGGTGCAAACAGGTTTTCCAGGAAATGCCCCGCCGGCCAGAACAGCATCAGGTTGGTCGAGCCTTCGATCCCGGCCAACTGTTGCGTGAACTGGCCCAGTTGTTGTCGGTTGAAGAACGCCGAATAACCGTGAACATAGAGATTGAGCACATCGCCCTGAGGCTCGCCGCACAGTACGAACGTGGGCTTGCGGGTGCGGTGCATTTCATCCCACTGGTGCTGCATGGGGCGGTGACTCCGGGTGACGAGGGGTCGCAATAGTAACAAAGGGTGGCCCAGCCCAAGGTGAAAACCTGATGAAGGCCACGCGTCAACGCCGTACGGGCGAGGGAAAAGGCACCGCGTTGGCGCCCTCCTCCTTTCAGAACATCGAGGCCGCCTTGGACTTGGCCAGGTAGCGCGCCGGGGAATCTCCCAGGTTGCGGCGAAACACCGAGGTGAACGCGCTTGAGCTGCTAAAACCCAGTTCGAACGCCACGTCGGTAATGGACGAACCATGACTGAGCCGCGCGGTGGCCTCTAGCAGGCACACCTGCTGGCGCCACGACACAAAGGTCATGCCGGTGCACTCGCGAAAGTTACGCGTAAAGCTGCGCCGGCTCATGCTCGACCAATCGGCCATCTCGCCAATCGAGATCTTCTGCGTGGGCGCGTCGAGAAAGCGTTGACAGGACCGGGCCAAGCGGGATTCCGAGGGCAACGGTGCGCTGAGGGGCAGTTCGGGCATTGCGCCAATCTCATCAATCAACAGGGTTAGCACGCAGCGGTCGCGCATGCTGGGTGAAACGGGCGGAATCGCCAGCGCGGCCTCCAAGAGATGGCGCAACAGCGGCGAAACACCAAAGACCTGGCAATGGTCCTGCAAACCCGCACGCCGGGCCGCGTCGTCATCCAGGTATGTATTGAGCATCACCACATCGCCGCGCATGTGCATCTCATGCGACACACCACCTGGCACCCAGATCGCCCGTTGCGGCGGCACCACCCAGTTACCCAGGTCGGTAAACATCTTCAGCGCACCGGTGGAGGCATAGGCGAACTGCCCACGTCGATGGGTATGCCGTGGAAACACCGTGCCGGACGGGTACTCGCGCAGCGTCACCACCGCTTCGGGGCTGTCGGGTTCATAAGGCGAAAAAGTGAAGGTCGGCGGCATGGCCCGATTTTGTCAAAGTATGACCTGACATAGCAAGCGGGCCACCAAGCCCCCACCTATCATCGTTGCTCCCCAAGCTGGGTTCATCTCGAAGGGATATTCGGAAAATGAGTGTCAAAAACTACTTGGATGTACGAGTAGACGGCGCCGTTCTGATGGTGGGACTCAACCGCCCGCAGAAGCGAAACGCCATGTCTCTCGAAGTCATGCACGAACTGCACGACACCTTCACCAACATTCCCGAAGGCGTTGGTGCAGCAGTGCTATACAGCACCAGCCAGCATTTCTGTACGGGGCTGGACCTTTCGGAAATTCGCGACCAATCGGTCATCGATAACGTCCAGGCTTTCCGCGAATGGCACAAGACGTTCGAACTGATCCAGTTCGGCAAAGTCCCCGTGGTGGCCGCAATCACCGGCGCGGCCATCGGTGGCGGCCTGGAAATCGCCACCGCCTGCAGCCTGCGCGTGGTCGATGACAGCGCCTTCTTCTCGCTGCCCGAAGCCATGCGCGGTCTGTACGTAGGCGTTGGCGCTTCGGTGCGCTTCCCGCGTATCGCCGGCATCGCGCTGATGACCGACATGATGCTCACCGGCCGCACGCTCTACGCCAAGGAAAGCTACGAGCGCGGTGTTGCCCAGTATTTGGTGCCGGTAGGCCAGGCAGTGCTCAAGGCCACCGAATTGGCCCACAAGATCGCGGGCAACCTGCCCATGACCAATTACGCGGTAACCCACGTACTGCCACGCATTGTCGACCAGAGCCAGCAGGATGGCCTGATGACGGAGGCGTTGATTGCCGCAGTGGTGTCTTCCGACACCCGCACACAGGATCGCCTGGCGGACTTCCTGGATCGCAAGAAGGACAAGATCCAGACCGCGCCAGCGGTGTAACTCCCGGTCGTGAAAGTTGCCGGGCGCGCCTCGGCAAACCATGGATGGCCTTCACAGCACATTATCAATCCGGTGAAACCATGTTTCAGCACAGCACTCAAGACGATCTTTATCGCAGCAATGACGCAGCCGATGAACGATTGATCAAAATCGAACGCAGCTGGCACAAACGCGCACAGATCAAGCTGGACTCCCAACGTCCGGATATCCAGCTCGACCTGCAAGCGCCGGACTTTCTCGAGGCACTGCTACCCTTCGCCCATGATCCGCAGTACCAGAACTATCCGCACGCCCTGAAACTGCTGATCCTCTCGGCCGGCTGGGTCATCTACAACCAGAAAACCATCGCCATCGAAACCGAGATCATCTGCCCGTCGTGCATCGACCTGCTGCAGCTGGGCTCACGCCTGAGCTCCGCCAGCGCCGCGACGATTTCCGAAACCCTGGCAGATGAGGCCTACCACACGTTGTTCTCGATCAACATGTGTGAACTGGCGATTACCCAGCGCGGCATGCGCATCAAATGGCCAGAACTGGAGCTGACCCGGCACTTGAGCCAAGCCCAGGCAACGATGTCCGAGGCGGACTTCAAGATCTACCGCCTGGCCTTCTCGCTGGTTTCGGAGACGTTTATCAGCGACTACCTGGCCGACCTCAGTGACGCGCCCGACATCCAGCCGGTGTTTCGTCACGTGGTGGCCCTGCACAAAAAAGACGAGCTGGTGCACAAGCACATCTTCCCGCTGTTCGTGCAGCAGGTGGTCGGTGACTTCACGGCACAGCAAACCACCTTGTTTACCCGGGGCATCGCCAACTCCATCCGGATCTTCCCGATGCGCGAGATTTCTGCGTGGCGAATCATCCTGCCCCAACTGCTCGAAGTGTTCGGCGATCGCTCGCTGCTGCTACCGACTCAATTTATCGAGACCGGCGAAGCGGACTACTCGGCGATGCCCGACATCCTCAGTTCCATTGGCATACATCCCGCAGCCGTACTGCCAGAACTACAAGTGATGACAGAGCCGGTCATCACCGTTTGAACCCAGCGTGCCGCTGATCACTACAAATTCAATCGAGAACTTTTTATGTGTGGATACATTGGCGTCTTCGCCAAACAACCTCGTGCGTTCGACCCGAACATGTTCGATGCCGCCCTGCGCGCCATCCATCACCGCGGCCCGGACAGCTCCAGCCAGTGGTTCGACCCCAAGGGCCAGGCCGCTTTCGGTTACGTGCGCCTGGGCCTGGTCGGGCTGGGCAACGGCACCCAGCCTATCGTTGCCGATGAAGGCGACCTGGTGATGATGGTCAACGGCGAGTTCTACGACTACCAACGCATTCGCGCGGAGCTGGAAGGCCACGGCTGCCGGTTCAAGACTTCCTCGGACAGTGAAATCGCCATGCACCTGTACCGCCGCCATGGCGTACGCGGCCTGAAGCAACTGCGTGGCGAGTTCACCATCCTGATTTACGACCGCCTGCACAAAAAGCTGTTTGCGGTGCGTGACCGAGTGGGCGTCAAGCCGCTGTACTACACCGAACATGAAGGCGCCTGGTACTTCGCTTCCGAGATCAAAGCCTTGCTCGCAGCGGGCGTTCCGGCGCAGTGGGACCACGAGTCCTACGCCAACCGGGGCTTTATCCTGCGTGACCTTACTGTGTTCAACAACATCCGCAGCGTAAAGCCGGGGTGCTGGATCATCGCCGACGAAAGCGGTCTGCAAACCGAGCAATACTGGGACTGGGACTTCCCCGACGCCCAGGCCACCGAGCAACGCAGTGAAGCCGAGATGATCGACTCGCTGCGCCACACCATCGAAGAGTCCGTGCGCCTGCGCCTGCATGCCGATGTGCCGGTGGGCGTCTGCCTCAGCGGCGGCCTGGATTCCTCCGCCATGCTGGGGATTGCCACCGAGCTGACCGGCCAACCGCTGCAGGCGTTCCACTTGTCCTTCGCAGGCGAGCAGGCCTACGACGAACGCCAGTACGCCGAAGTTGCCGCGCGGCATAACCGTGCACACCTCAACGTGTTGTCGGTGAACTCCACTGACATGGCGGACAACTTCGAAAATGCCCTGTGGCACGCCGAAATGCCCTTCGC
Source organism: Pseudomonas sp. PGPPP1 (assembly GCF_002255865.1). Classification (NCBI taxonomy): domain Bacteria; kingdom Pseudomonadati; phylum Pseudomonadota; class Gammaproteobacteria; order Pseudomonadales; family Pseudomonadaceae; genus Pseudomonas; species Pseudomonas sp. PGPPP1. The sequence goes on from NZ_NKIG01000002.1 coordinate 366,437, forward strand.
CAATGCCCATAGCGTGGCCAAGTACCTGCTGTGCAAATACGTGCAAAGCCAGGGCATGCGTGCGGTGTTGACCGGTGAAGGCGCCGATGAGGTCTTCGGCGGCTACCCGCACTATCGCCGCGACATGGTGCTGTACAACCACGAACACCAGGACCCAACGGTGATCGCCGAACTCACCCGCCGTCTGCACGCCAGTGAAGACCGCTACCTGCCCGGCGGCAAAAATGACGTGAAGTGGGTCCAGGACGAACTTGGCCATGGCGTGTCCTGGCTGCAAACCCAATCGGCGCTGTTCGGCCCGTTGGCGCAGTTGTACAGCGATGACTTCCGTGAGCGCTTCTGCAATGTCGATGCCTATCGCCAGTTCTACGACCGGTTGAGCCCGCGGGCGCTCGACGGTTGGGAGCCGGTCAACCGCTCGCTGTACATGGTCGCCAAGTCCAGCCTGCCCAACGTGGTACTGACTTCCTTGGGTGATCGCATGGAAATGGCCGGCAGCCTGGAAGGCCGCCCGCCGCTGCTGGACCATCAAGTGATCGAAGCCGCCTGCCGCCTGCCGGTCAACATGAAAGTGCGCGGCGCCACCGAGAAGTACGCCCTGCGCGAAGCCATGCGCCCTTACGTGCCGCAGGCAGTGCTGGATCGCAAGAAGCAATACTTCCGCGCACCACCGGCGTCGGAAAGCCCGCAATCGAAGCTGTTCGAGATGATCAACGACGTGTTGAGCGGACCGGCGTTGAGCAACGTGCCGTTCTTCGACCCACGTAAAGTACGCGCCCTGCTGGCAACCTTGCCAAGCTTGTCCCCCGCGCAACGCGCATCGGCAGACAACCTGCTGATGGAAATTGCCGGGCTGTGCCTGATGCAACAACGGTTCGCTGTGAACTGACCTGTAGGCGGCGCGCTGCGGATGCGGTGCGTCGCCTGACCCAAGGAGGGTCCATGCTGAAAAAACACTTATCACTCGCCGTGCTCGTGACACTGGTCTGGGGCGTCAACTTTCCCATCACCAAATTGGGTCTGCGCGCGATCGACCCCTTTGTACTCACGGGCATCCGCTTTGCCCTCGCCGCCCTGCCGCTGGTGTTCTTTATCAAGCGCCCTGCCGTCAAGTTCAGTTACGTGGTGGCCTACGGGATCATCTTCGGGCTGGGCATGTGGGGCGTGATCAACTACGGCATCCAGGTGGGCGTGAGTCCAGGCATTGCCTCGTTGATCATTCAACTCAGCGTGTTCTTCACCATGGGCTGGGGCTTTTTGCTGTTCAAGGAAAAGATCCGTGGTGCGCAGATGATCGGCGCGGTGTTGGCCCTGATTGGCCTGGCGGGGATCATTTCGACCCAGGAAGGCAACCATGCGGTGCTGGGCGTCATGCTGATCGTGCTGAGCGCGGTGGCCTGGAGCATCGGCAACGTCATCATCAAGAAGTCCGGGGTCAAGGAGATCTTCTCGTTCATGGTGTGGGCCAGCCTGATCCCGCCAATTCCGCTGTTCCTTACGGCCTGGCTGATGCATGGCAGTGCTGCGTTTGAAGGCTTGCAAGCCAGCCTCGACCTGACGGCAGTCCTGTCGATCCTGTTTCAGGTGTACTTGGCCACGCACTTTGCCTACTGGGGCTGGAACTCGTTGCTCAAGCTGTACCCGGTGTCGACCGTGGCGCCATTGTCGTTGCTGATTCCCGTGTTTGGCATTGCCAGTTCGATGCTGATACTCGACGAGCGTATTTCTACGCCGAACCTGATCTCCATCGGGATCATCATCGCTGGGCTGGCGGTGGGCTTGTATCGCAGGCCGGTGAACGTGGTTACCACCGGACAGGACGTCGGCATGCAGCCCAGCAAATAGCGCGCCTTAGTAGTGAGCGGGGAGTCAACACGCGAAGTTGTCGATTTTCACCTGACCATCGGGAAACGTCGCAATAATTTCCAGCTCACCGCCCATTGCACGAATGTAGTCACGCAACGTGCTGATATACATATCGGTGCGCCGCTCCATCTTGGAAACAGCCGCCTGGTTGATATTCAATGCCTTGGCCAGGCTTTGCTGGCTCAATCGCTGAGCCTTGCGCAGCTCATGCAGGGGCATTTCCTGCAGATGTTGCTGGAACAGCAGCTTGGCTTCCGCACGGGATTGCGGCGTCATGCGCGCTTGAAGTTCAGCGAATTTCTTAGCCATGGTTACGGCCCTCTTTACGCATTGTTTCCAGATGTATGTCATACAACTTTTCTGCCACGGGAACATGCTCCTCATACCATCGGCGTTGTCCGGTCTTGTCACCACCGACCAGCAACAATGCGCATCGGCGTGGATCAAAGGCGTACAACACCCGATAAGGTCTCCCTGCGTGCTGCACGCGCAGTTCCCGCAGGTTGCCATGCCGGGAGCCCTTGATATCGCTACTGTGGGGAAAGCCCAACCCCGGCCCGAAAAGCCCCAGCAGATCAACGCTGGCAGAGACCGAAATCTGCTCCTTTACCCCCAGGCCATCCCACCAGCCTCCGAACTCATCCGTGTATTCAATTTCCCAGCCCATGAAATATGCCATCCAAGGAATATAATCTCAAGAACTTAAAGCTAGGAGATGAAGTGGCCCACCTTCCACCCGTGCCCCCTGGGAAATTGTTTGTACATCCTTCCGATTCGACGGCTAACCGCCCGCCCACCAACAAAAAAAGACGCGATATCCGCCTCACTCGCAGCAAAAACACAATTTTCAAAATGTAAAAAGCGCTCTAATACGCTCCTGTTGATTGGTTTTGAAGATCCTGGAGTTCCCCATGCCCCATGAAGGCAACCTGTTACAAGCAGCCGTGGTGTTCCTGCTCGCCGCCGTGCTTACCGTCCCCCTGGCAAAACGCCTGCAACTGGGCGCGGTGCTGGGCTACCTGTTCGCTGGCGTGATCATCGGCCCATCGGTACTGGGCCTGGTGGGTAACCCGCAGAGCGTGGCGCAGTTCTCTGAATTGGGGGTGGTGTTGCTGCTGTTCATCATCGGCCTGGAGCTGTCGCCCAAACGGTTGTGGGTGATGCGCAAGGCGGTGTTTGGTGTGGGCCTGGCCCAGGTGTTGCTCACCGGGTTGGTGATGGGCGTCGTGGCGCTATGGGTATTTGGCCAGTCTTGGAACAGCGCCATCGTGCTGGGCCTGGGCCTGGCGTTGTCCTCCACTGCCTTTGGCCTGCAAAGCCTGGCCGAGCGTAAAGAGCTGAACCAGCCCCACGGGCGCCTGGCATTTGCCATCCTGCTGTTCCAGGACATCGCCGCCATCCCGCTGATCGCGATGGTGCCGCTGCTGGCGGGCAGTGACCACCCGACCACCGAAGCCCAGGGCCTGCAGCACGTGTTGCAGATCCTCGGCAGCATCGCCGTGGTAATCATCGGTGGGCGCTACCTGTTGCGACCCGTGTTTCGCATCGTCGCCAAGACCGGGCTGCGGGAAGTGTCCACCGCCACCGCTTTGCTGGTGGTGATCGGTACGGCCTGGCTGATGGAACTGGTAGGCGTGTCCATGGCCCTCGGCGCCTTCCTCGCCGGCTTGCTGCTGGCGGATTCGGAATACCGCCATGAACTCGAATCCCAGATCGAACCATTCAAAGGCCTGCTGCTGGGCCTGTTCTTTATCAGCGTGGGCATGGGCGCCAACCTCAGCCTGCTGCTCAGCTCACCGTTGGTGGTGATCGGCCTGACGCTGCTGTTGATCGGCTTGAAGTTGCCGCTGTTGTACGCCGTCGGCCGCGTGGTGGGCGACCTCAATCGCGAAAGCGCCCTGCGCCTGGGCGTGGTGTTGGCGGCGGGGGGTGAATTTGCCTTCGTGGTGTTCAAGATCGGTCGCGACCAGGGCCTGTTCGAACCGCATCTCTACGATGTGCTGGTACTCACCATCACCCTCTCCATGGCCGTGACCCCGCTACTGCTGTTGGTATGCCCGAAGCTGTTCAAGCCCAAGGCCAAGCCAGTGGAGGTGCCAGAGGAATACCGCACCATCGAAAGCGACGCGCCGCGCGTGGTGATCGCCGGCATGGGGCGGATGGGCCAGATCGTCGCGCGGATTCTGCGGGCGCAGAACATCTCGTTTATCGCCCTCGACACGTCGGTGGAAACCATCGAACTGACCCGCAGTTTCGGCGGCATGCCGGTGTTCTATGGCGACCCGCAACGTCCCGAGATCCTGCACGCCGCCAAAGTCGACCAAGCGGAGTTCTTTGTGATCGCCATGGACGACCCGGAGATCAACATCAAGACTGCCGAACTGGTGCGCAACCTCTACCCACACATGAAGATCATCGCCCGTGCGCGTAACCGCCAGCACGTGCACCGCTTGGTAGACCTCGATGCTTCACCGGTGCGCGAGACCTTCTACTCCAGCCTGGAAATGAGCCGCCGCACCCTGGTCGGCCTCGGTTTGACCCAGGCCCAGGCCGATGCACGCATCACCCGCTTCAAGAACCACGACCTGCAACTGCTGGCCGCGCAACATGCGGTGTACGACGACGCAGGCAAAGTGATGCAAACCGCCCAGGAAGCAAGGGCCGAATTGGCGCGGCTGTTTGAGATGGACCGACTAGAGGAAGAGTCCGACAAGGTGTGAGGCTACAGATGAACGATATTGCGAATTTTCTGACAGAATACGCCGCAATTTCGTTCATCCCCTGGAGCGCTTCATGGCCACTTTCACCAAGACCGCCGCCCTGCTGGCCCTGGCGCTTGCCGCTGGCAGCGCGTTCGCCGCCTCCAAGCCGGCCACGCAGAAAGCCGACACCCAAACCATTTCCACTTTGGGCGGCAAGTTCACCTTCAACCTGCCCAAGGCCTACGTTGCCGACACCCTGCCGTCGGGCAAGGCCGAGGATGGCACCGCCGACACTCAAGGCACGTTGTACGCCAACCAGACCACGAAAAGTGTGGTGATCGTCGCCGAAACTGTGCGTAACGACGGGGTAAAGATCCAGGATAACGACGCACAGTTCCTGGACGGCGCCGTAGCAGGTTTCATCAAGGACCAGAGCGCCGCCCTGCCGGACTTCAAGAAACAGAACGAGAAGAAACTGACCTTCAAGGGCCTGGGCCTGCGCCAGGTGGACAGCACCGCCACCCAGGGCGGCGGCAAGACCCTGAACTCCACATTCCTCGGCGGCTCGGGCAACCACTTGCTGGTGATCCAGGCGATTTCCCGAGGCGATGATGCAAAGGGGCATGCCGCGTTGGTGAAGCAGATTACCGGCGGTAAATAACCCGATAATCCAGGCAACACAAAACCAATGTGGGAGCTGGCTTGCCTGCGATAGCTATTGTCCAGTCAACCTCTCTGGGGACTGAAACACCGCTATCGCAGGCAAGCCCGCTCCCACATTTTTACCGTGCTCACTTCAAGCTGTTTTCCATCCAGCCCTTCAAGTCCTGAATCTCCGCCTCACTGATGGTATGCGGCATCCCCATATACCCATGAAACTCCGGCTTCAACCCCAGCCCCACCAACACCTCATTCGCCCGGGTCGCCGACGCATACGGCAGCGCCTGGTCCAACGTGCCATGGCCGATAAAGATTGCCAGCGTGTCCAATGAGCCATTCGGTTTCAGCTCAGCTTTCAACACCGGCAACACACTGCCACTCAGCGCCGCAATCCCACGAACCAGCGCAGGCTTACGCAAGCCCACCTCGTAAGTCATGATCGCGCCCTGGCTAAACCCCACGAGAAACACCCGGTCAGGTTGGGTGTGGTACTTGGCGGTGGCCTGGGTCACGAAGTCTTCGATCAGCTTGGCGCTGCGTTGCAAATCTTCTGTCTCGCCGTCGTAATCACCGTCACCGGGCTTTTTGGCAAACCAACGATAGCCACTCGGGTCCACCGGCATTGGCGCCCGCGCCGACAGATAAGTCCAAGTGGACGGCAGCGCGTCCTTGATGCCAAACAGGTCTTCTTCGTTGCTGCCGAACCCATGCAGGAAAATCACCAAAGGTTCATTGCGCGCATCACCCTGGGTCTGTTCCAGGTACGACAGGGGCAAATCGGTGTGCAGCGTGTCGTCAGCGTGAACGACGCCAGCCACCAGGGTCAGCGCCAGGGCAAGCAGTTTGAGCATGGGGCGTTACCTCAGGGTTTGCGCAGCAGATAAGTGTCCATGATCCAGCCATTTTCCAGGCGTGCGGCCTTGCGCACTCGCTCGATTTCTTCGGCCACTTCACTGACTTTGCCGCAGATCAGGATTTCGTCTGGCGTGCCCAGGTAAGCGCCCCAGTAAATGTCCAGGTCCTGATCGGCGACGGTGCGGTAGGAGTCTTCCGCATCGAGCATCACCACCAAGGTGTCGGCATCACTTGCCTGCCCCGCCGCCAGACGGCGACCGGTGGTGATCTCGATGGAGCGGCCGATGCGGTTCAGCGGCACTTTGTGCTGGGCTGCCAGGGCCTGCACGCTGGTGATGCCGGGGATCACTTCGAATTCAAAGGTGCAACGACCGCTGGCCAGAATCGCCTGCAGGATACGAATGGTGCTGTCGTACAGCGCAGGATCGCCCCAGGCCAAGAAAGCGCCCACTTCATCGTCGGCCATTTCCTCGTTGATCATGCGCTCGAACGTGTGTTGCTTGTCGCGGTTCAGGTCCTGAACGGCGGTGGTGTAGTCGATATCGCCGCGCACGCGCTCGGGGCAATCGGCCTCGACGAAGCGATAGCCGGGCTCGGTGATGTAGGTCTCGCAGATCTCGCGACGCAGGTCGATGAGCTTGTCTTTGCTCTGGCCCTTGTCCATCAGGAAAAACACGTCAGTGCGGTTCAGCGCCTTCACGGCCTGCATCGTGATGTAGTCAGGGTTGCCGGCGCCAATGCCGATGATCAGGATGCGTTTCATGGGTTGCTCTCATTGCGGGGCGTGGATTTTGCCATGTGAGTGTCCAGACGCAAGCGCCATACGTTGTTGAAGCGCAACTCGATGGCGGACAACGGTTCGACATCGATGCGGTAGAACATCGACACCGGGAACTGCAAGACGTAGAGCATCGCCGCGCGAATCACAAAGGGGTGACTAACGGCCACGACATGGCCAGGTTGGGATTCGAGGGATTTTATCCAATCTCCAATCCGCGCGCAGACCTGGTCCACCGACTCGCCACCGTGGGGCGCGCGGGTGCTGTCGCTTAGCCAAGCGCCCAATTCGTCGCTGTTCAACTGGCCGATATCCTGGCCCTTCCATCGCCCAAAATCAGCATCGCGCAGCCCGTCATCAATGACCGCATCACCGCCGAACAAGCTCGCCGTCTGCCGCGTACGCGCTTCTGGGCCGCACAACAGGCGTCGGTTTTCCTTGTAGCGGCCAGCCAGAGACAGCGCCGCACCCTGCCAATCCATTTCCACCGCCTCGTCATCGGGGAAATACCCCTTTTTCTGCAAGGGCGTAACAGCATGGCAAATCAAGGTCAGACGGGTGGTTTGCATCGCAATTGCACTCTGTTTCGACGCGCAGCCAGCATAGACTCGCGAAGCTGTTTCGCATGTTACAACGAACATGAAACAGGAAGCTGGTTGCGTGCGGCTATGGAAGTTCCGCGTGGTATCCCTGGGCCTGGTGTTTGGCGCGGTGGCCGAGCGCAAATTGAGCCAGCCACGCGCACGTTTCAACGCCTGACGCGCTAGATTCCGGGACGGGCCAGGTAGAACACCTGATAGCCCGTTCCGGGATGCTCAACGTCCAGCGCCTTCGCCGACAAGGTAAACCGCACCAGGCGCCAGGCTTGCACATCCAGCGCCAGGAAGACCGCGAACGTATCGCGGTTATCCGCCACCTGCTGATTGCGTTGTTTCTCCTCGGCCAATATCCCGGCCCGATCCGCCCCTGGCTCAAGTGGCCATTCTTCCCGATACAAACTCAACGCACTCTGCGCCGGCCCGCGCTGCACGTCCAACGGCAGCCAACTCTCGATATGCGGGCGACCGAAGCTGTCGAGCACTTTCTGGAAGCGCTCCCCTAGCAAAAAATCGGCGGCCTGCAGCGGGTCGGCCCACAGGTATACCGACGAATACACGTTGCCCCCGTGCTCCTGGGCGATAAACGCCTTGAACAGCAACCCTTTGGCGTGATCCCACAACGGCCCCAATTGCGCGGCACGGCGGCGGATCACGTTCATGTCGTAGTCGGATGGCAAGCGGTGTGAATACTGTTTGGCGAACATATAAAAGCTCCCGTGCAAGATGAGGTGACAGCTTGCGCAGCCGCGATGATTTCAACAAGATATGACTCGATATAGATGCGATAAGGATCTGATATGACTGACGTACTCAAGCCCCTGGATATCGACACCGTGCAGGCCTTCGTCCTGGTGGCCGATTTCGCCAGTTTCACCCGCGCCGCCGACGCGCTCGATACGTCCCAGGCCGCCGTCAGCCTAAAACTCAAGCGCCTGGAAGAACGCCTGGGTTATCGCTTGCTGGAACGCACGCCGCGTCACGTGCGCCTGTCGCCCCAAGGCGAGCAATTCATCGTCGCCGCCCGCGCGCTGCTCAACGCCCACGAACGCGCCCTTGGCGACATGGGAGCCCACGCGCCCCGACGTTTGGTCATCGGTATCAGCGACCATGTGGCCGGGCCGGACCTGCCGCTGTGGCTCAGCCGTCTTGCGGCCTATGACCCGCTGGTGATTCTTGAAGTGCGCATCGCCTCCTCCCGCGACCTGGTAGCCGCCTTCGACCGCAATGAGCTGAACGCCGTGATCGTGCGTAACGAAGGCGACCGGCAGGATGGCGAAGTGTTGGCGGTGGAGCGCTTTGGCTGGTTTGCATCGCCGACCTGGCAACACACGCCGGGCATGCCGCTGCGCATGGCGACCATGGCGGCGCCCTGTGGGGTCCGGCATTTGGCGACGCGCGTGTTGGATGAGGCGCGTATCGACTGGACCGAAGTGTTTGTCGGCGGCGGCGTGATGGCCGTCGGGGCAGCCGTCAGCGCCGGCCTCGGGGTCGCCGCCCTCGCCCATCGCGTGGCCCCGGCCGGTGCGGTGGACGTGAGCGAGCAACACGGCTTGCCGCCCCTGCCGGTGAGTGAGGTGGTGCTCTACAGCCGCATCAGCGATGCGCGCTCGCGGGAAACCTTGCGTGCGCTGAGTGCAACGTTTCGGGGTGTGCTGCAACGCTGAGCCAGATGTGGTTTTTTGGATATACCCGCATTCCCCCCTGTGGGAGCGTGTTCGACACGCCTACTCAATCGAACCAATCCCGCCGCCCCTCAAACGTGCTGACGATCAACTCCACAATCATCTGCACCGCCTCGGCATGTTGCACCTGGGCATTCATTGCCAGCCACACCTGGCGCTGCATACCCTCGGCCAGCAACCCCGGCAACGCCACCAGGCCACGGTCGAAGTTGCTCATGTAGTGCGGCAGCAAACCGATGCAGGCGCCGCAGCGGATCATTTCCAGCATCAACGAATAGGCATGCACCTGCACCACCGCAGCCAAACGTTGCTGTACCACCTGGTTCCACGGTTGCAAGGCACCGACCTGGGCATCCGGCTGCCATTGCACCAGCATGTAGTCGTCGAGGTCTTCGACGCTGTCCGGGCGTGTGATCAGGCGTGAGTAGCGCTTGGCGATATGCGGCAGATACTCCAAGCGTGCCAAGGAACGGGGCGGCTCGGTGGCAAAGCTGGGGCCGGGTACCGGACCGTCGTTGTCCGATAGCCACAGCACCACATCGACGTCTACCGCTTGCAGGGACAAATGGCTGTCGAGGGAGATGATCTCCAGCCGCACACTGGCGTTGCGCCGCAGCAAGGCGATCAAGTCGCGCCCCAGAATGTCATGCAGGATCGGCTCCGCCACCGCCAGGCGAATCAGCGGCTGCTCCACCACTGGCAAGCGCCGTTCATGGGCCAGGGCGATCAGTTGCGCCTGCAATTGCAGGCCATCGCGACTGAGCACCAGGCCGTTGCCCTGATAGGTGAAGAGCGAATGACGCAGGTGTTCTTCCAACTGCGCCAGGCGCTTGCGCAACAGCGTCGCCTTGATATTCAAACTGCGCGCCGCCTGCATGAAACAACCACAGCGCGCGCTCACCAGAAAGTAGCGCGCCACGTCCGGGTCGATCTCGTTGGCCAGGGCCAACCAGGTGTTGCGCGACTCGGCCGGCGCCCGGTACGCGGCGGGCCCGTGGGGGGCAGACGGTTCTAGAAATGCCATGGGAGACTCCCTGTCTTGTGGGTCTGTGCATCCAATGCGGGTTGATGCGTGTTACTCCAGCACCTTGTTCAACTCGGCACCGTCGATGCTCAAGGTCGCGGTGTTGAGCATGCCTTCCAGATAGGCCTTGGCAATCTGCTCTTGCCGCTGGGCACGCAAGGCCTGGGTCAGCCGTTCGCGCAGCTCATCAAGGGTGGCAGTGCGCGCCGGTTGCTGGCCGGTGAGTTTAAGTACGTGGAACCCGGCGGCGCTTTGCACCACGTCCGACACTGCACCGACTTTCAAGCGCGATACCGCCCCGCGCACTTCCGGTACCAGTTGCTGCAAAGGTTGCATGCCCGAATCCCCACCCCGTGCGGCGGTTTCCGGGTCTTGGGAAAATTGCGTGGCCAAGGCTGCGAATTCACCCGGCGCGGCCTGTGCCTTGCGGCTCAACTCCTGGGCCTGGCGGCGCACGCTGTCGACGCTTTGCGGGTCGCTCACCCCAAGGAAAATCTGGCTTACCCGGTACAACGCCGGCGTTACCCACTGGGCCTTGCCGCTGTCATAGGCTTGCTGCAGTTCGGCTGCACTGGGGTAGTCTGCCGGCACCTGGCTGACCGACAGCATGTAGTCGCGGAACACAATCTGCTCGGCGGCGGCGCGGGTCTGTTGCTCCACTTCCGGGCGTTGGCGCCAGCCCTGGGCGTCGGCCTGCTCCAGCACGGCCTTTTGCGCCAGGCGTGAACGAATCCAGGTTTCCAGCGCCCCACGGTTGCCGCGCAACTGCTCGCGGGACTCGGCTGGCAGGCTGGCCAGCACGGTTTTCAGTTCCGGCAGGTCGATCTGCTGGTTGCCCAGGCGTGCCACCGCCGGGCCGCCCGCCGGTGCACCGAGCACCGGAGTCGGCTGCTGGGCCGCAACGGGGTCGCTGCCCGGGCGCAGGCTCAGGCCCACCGCCACCACCAGCAAGGCCAGCGCACCCGCGCCGACCATCAGGGTTGGTTTTTTCACAGTACAGGTGCCTCTTCGCCAACCGGCTCAACCGCTGCCTGGGCTTGCAACTGCGCAGCTTGCTGACTGTATTCACGCAGGTAGACGATGAATTCCTGCAACAGGCGATCCCACAGTTCCAACTGGCTGCGCAGGTGCGTGGCGCCGACACCAGCCACCACCACATCCATCTCCATCAGCAGGAACTCACCCTGCACCGACAAGCGCGCAAAACGGCGCGAAGCGTTCCACACCTGGGCCAAGCCCTCAGGCAACTCGCCCTGGATACGCAGCGCGCAGCTGTAAGTGAAGTCCACATAGTTGCCCTGCTCTGCCGCCGGGTTGCCGAAACGCACGGCGAAACCGATGCCCTGGCTGGCGCTGAGCAATTGCACGATGCCGTTCTGTTCGGTCTGGTTGACGCGGTAGCCGGCTTCTTGAAGCAGTTCAGTCAGGCTTTGGGTGGTCACGCTGGTGATCAATTCGCTCATGGTGATCTCTTCCTTGTCTATCAGTGATTGGCAGTTGCCTGGGGCGCATCAAAACGGCTCTTGTACAGATCGTCGCCAAAGCCCTGGGCCATTTCCTCAAACTTGACCCGGGCGCCGCTGGCGAAGGGCTGGCGAATACTCATCACCTCGGCCACGTCGATCTTTTCGTAGGCCGCCAGCAGTTGCTGCGCTACGCCGTACATCTGTTGATTCTTGACTGAACATTGCTGCACTTGTGTGTCACGTTCGCTCAACTGGGCCTGCAAGCGGGCACGCTCGGCTTCCTTGCCCTTGGCCAGTACCAGCAACTCGTCATAAGCCTTCTTGAACTTGCCGATCTGCTCGTTGCTTGCCGCCACCTGGGCTTGCGCCTGGCTATGCAGGCTCTGTTGCTGGCCGGCCATTTGCTCGGCCACGCCACGGGTCTTTTCCAGCTCGGCGGTCAGTTGCTTGATGTGCGCCTGGGCCTGTTTGGCCTGGGTTTCGGCGGCGATGCGCGCAGCACTGGCCTGGGCCTGTTCGCTTTGCAAGGCCTGCAACTGCTGTGTAGTGCTGCGCAGTTGGGTACGCAGGCGCTCCTCCATGCCTTCGGCACTGGCGCCGGTGGCGACGAACAACAACAGCAGCCCGCAGATTCGCGTGTTCATGTGGCATCTCCTGTGCGCATCAGAAGCGCGTGTTGAGTTCCAGTTGCATCACATCCACTTCAAACGGCTGGCCGTACACTTCGGACGCACTCAACCAACGCGCACTGGCGTAGATGTTCTTGTCGATGCCGTAGTTGCCGCCGATGAAATAACCCTTGGCGTTGGTGCCGCCCAAGTGAAACGAGGAGTCGTTGAAGCCGTCGGGCAAGGCGTCGGGTTGGATGTACTTGTAGCCAGCCAACACGTTCCAGTCGCCACGCTTGCGCATCTCCAGCGCGCTGCCGAGGGTGAACGAGACCATCAACGCATTGCCGCCACTTTCAAACTGACCATTGCTGTTGATGTTGGTGACGATCTCGCCCTGGCTGCGCCGCAGCATCTCGCCCTTGTCGTAGGCCAGGTTGCGGATGTAGTTGCCCTGGCTGCGCAGCTTGAAGTCACCCGGCAACTCGCTGTCCCAGACCGCGTTGAGGTCCAGCACATTGAACTTGGAGGCCAGGCCCACGTATTGCGGCAGCGGAGTCTTTGCTGGGTCCGTCGGGTCCAGCGGAATATCGCGCAGCAGGAACACGGTGTTGCCCTTCTGCATAAAGGCCACCCGCGTGCCGTCGGTGTCGCAGCCGGCGGCGCCGGCCCACGGTTTGCAAGGGCTGGAGCGTTGGCCTTCGATGTCCTTGAACTGGTAGTAGGCACCGGCGATCTTGAGGCTGTTGCTGCGGTTGATCTTCCAGTCGGCGCCAATTTGCCCACCGAACAGCCATTTGGTCTCGCTGTCTTCCTTGTCGATGCCGTTGGTGCTGGCAGCGTCAGAGGTGTACTCCACCGGGAACGCGCCCAAGGTCCCGAACAGGCCCCACTCGTTGCTGAGCTTGTGGTTGAAGATCGCGGCCACACCGTCGAAGTTGAGGTCGTTGGAATACATCATGTCGGTGGAATAGAACGGGTTGCCGATACGCCCGGCGGTCAGGGTCATGTAGTCGGTGGTTTTCCAGGTCAGGTAGCCCTGGTCCAGCCAGATATCTTTTTTGCCAAAACCGCCGCCCAACGTCTGGGTGGTGGACACCGGGTTGTTGTCGGAGCCGGTCCCCAGGCGAATGCCAGCGGTCCATTCCGGCGAAATCACGGCCTTCATGCCCAGGCGGGCACGCAGGCGGAACAGGTTTTCCCGGTCCTCGCGGGTATTGATCATCGGCGGGAATTTGTAGTTGGAGCTTTTGTTGACGTCATACGGGCCGGTGTCATTGACCTTGGCGTAGTCGGTGATCTGGTTGCTGTTGTTGCCCGAGAAATAACGCGACTCGTCGCGCAAACGGATATCGCCATCAAAGCTGATGCGCGAGATCCAGTCCGGGAACGTATTGGGCTGGGCCCAGTTTTCCTGCTTGGCGGTGTTCATCACTTCGGCTTTCACCTGATCGCGAATCTGGTCGCGCACCGCCTGCGGCACGTACTGCACACGCACATCACCGGGCGCTGTCGCGGGGCCTGCGGCGACCACTGGCGCGGCATTGGCCTGGCGTGCCTGCTGGGCTTCTTTCTCGGCCTGGGCAATCAGCCCGTTGGCGGTGTCCTGGGTCAATACACCTTGCTGCACCAACAGCCGGATCAGGTTGATGGTGACGTTTTCCGAGGGGGCGACCGGGGCAGCTGCCGCCTGGCCAACCAGGGTCGCGATGACCATGCCAACCGCCAGGGTCAGTCGATTCACGGGGGAAATCATGTGTACGCAACTCCTGTAGAAAATTGCCAAAAATAAGGTTCGATCAATCGGGGCGACGGCCCTTGAGGGACAGGCGCACCGGCATGGTTACCGAGGCCGGCACCCGCTGCGTGGCATGGGGCGCACGCAGCGCGGCCAACACCTGGGCATCGGTCTGGGCATCGCCGCTGGACTTGGCCAGCTCTGCCCGCGTGACCTGCCCCTCGGCGTTCAACCACAAGTCCGCCTGCACGGTGTAAGCCTTCTTGCGCAACTCCGGGTCTTCGCGCAGCAGGCGCTGGAACACCCCGGCCAGGTACTGCTTGTAGGTGCCGGCACCCAAGCCGCCACCACCGGAACCTGCCATGCCGCCGCCTTTGCCGGCGCCGATGTTGAAACCGTTGTTGCCAGACTGCGCATCGCCATCGATCTGCATCGGGTTGGCCAAGTCATCGGCGGGTGAAGGCGGCGCTTCTTCGGCCGGCTTGACCTCTTCCGGCTCGGGCGTAGGCACCGGCTCCGGGACTTTCTCCTCGACCTGGGGCTCGGGCTCCTTGGGTTTTTCCGGTGGGGGCGGCGGCGGTGGCGGCAACGGAATAATCGTCGGCACCTTCGGCGCTTCGCGGCGTACACCACTCATGTCATTGGCCCACTGCCACAAGAACCAGGCCGCCACAGCGCCCAGCAAAAGGCCTGCGCCCCACTTCAACGGGCGCAACGGCGGCTTGTTCTTCACCGGCAACGGCGTGATCGGGATCTGTGCGGTCATGGCTCAGCCCTGGCTCGGTTTGCCGGTGACCAGCCCGACCTGGGACAGCTCCAGCCGTCGCAGCAAGTCGAGCACTTCGATCACCTTCTGGTACTGCACCAACGCGTCACCGCGCACGATCACCGGGAAGTCCGGGTTCAGCGCTTTCTCGATACGCAGGCGCTCTTCCAGCTCGCCGAGGGTGACCGGGTAGGCATCCAGGAACACCTGGCCGCCATCGTTGACGGAGATGGCCTTGGTCTTGGCCTCCGACAGCGACACCGAGGCACTGGCCTTGGGCAGATGAATCTGAATGCCCGATACCTGGGCAGTGGCGGTGAGGATGAACATCACCAGTACCACCATCAGCACGTCCACCAGGGGCGTGATGTTGATGCTGTCGACGGCGGCATCATCGTCATCGTCGTGGGAGGCGTTTACGGAAGCCATGCTGATTCTCCTCAGGCCGGAACGGCAGCGTGATGCTCGCGACGGTGCGCCGCTTCACTGGACTGGCTCTCGCCGTGCATCTCCGCCAGGCGGGTGATGAACTCGTCGACGAACACCCGCATGTCGGCGCTGACTTCCTTGTTGCGCGTGATCAGGCGGTTGTAGCCAAACAGCGCCGGAATCGCGACGAACAGGCCCATGGCCGTGGCCAGCAAGGCCGCCGCCATACCCGGGGCAATCGCGTTGATGTTCACGTCACCGGCCATGGCCGTGCCGAGGAACACCACCATGATCCCCAGCACCGTCCCGAGCAGGCCGATATATGGGCCGCCGGCGATGGCGTTGGACAGGGTCGAAAGCTTGGAGCTCAGTTGCTGGTTTTCGCGGGTACGCACGCCGTCCATGGAGCAACGGATGGCTTCGATGGTCGCAGCCGAGACCGACGAGGTGTCGGCACCTTGGGCGCGACGGGTGCGGATCTCCTTGACCGCCACCAGGTACAGGCGCCATAGCGAAGAGTGGGTCAGGCGCTCACTCAGTTGGGCGTCATCGGCATACATTTCCAGGCGGGTGCCGATCTGCGCGAAGTGCTCGCGAAACACCTCGTTGGCACTGCTCACACGGCTGACCTGACGGTTCTTGCGCAGCATGATGACCCACGACTGGAACATCATCGCCACCAGCACCAGGATGATCACCCAGGCATCCACCGGCACGGCGTTGAGCAAGAAGCCAAGGCTGCCGAAACCGAAGCCCGACTGCTCTTCATCCACACCGTAGGCCACCAGTTTTGACTCGGCGCCCTGTGCACTGGCGTCGGCCAGCAGCAGCGTGGCCGGGCGTGCCACCTTGGACAGGCGCAGCTCATCGATGGCCCCGGCGAATGGCTGATGCGTGCTGCCCGCGTCGGGCAGGTCTGCACCCAGGGCCAGTTGAGTATTGAATGCCGGCATCGCCACAGCGAGGTTGGCGGTTTCACGACCATTCACATACAGCGTGACTTTTTCACCCTCGGCGGTGAACGCCAGGTGCTGCCATTGGCCGGGGTTCAGCGGTTGGCTCGACACGGCGCGCTGGCCGTCGATTTCCACAAACGGCGTGCCCTGGTTCAACCCCAACAGCAGGCTGTGAGGGCCGTCGCGACGGGCCAATACCACTTGCTCGCCACTGGCCTGGTCCAGACGCAGCCAGGCGCTAAAAGTGAATGCACCAGCGGCGGCGTGTTGCAGCGATGGGCTGGCCGGCAACATCAGCGGTTGGCCGCTGAACTGCAGGGCGCGACCGATCACACCGTCGATGCTTGCGCCGGTGGCGTTGAGCGCGGTGTTGGCGTAGGCCGTGGTGTCCCGTGGCGGCGTGCCGTTGGCACCGTCAAAGTGATAAAGCGCGGTGTAGCTCGGGTCGAACGTCAGCTGGCCGTTACCGGTGGCCGGGGCCTTCTGGTTGCCGTAGTACATCCACAGTTCCTGGCGTTGGGCGCCTTCGACCTTGGGCACATCCACCCAGATCAACGCCATGCCCATCAACGGGTCGAAGCTTTCGATCTGGTGGTTGAACACGGTCTTGTCATCGGCGCTGACAAAGCGCAAATCAGCGCCGTCGTCTTTTACACCGTCAAAGGTGAAGTTGCCGGTGTGCAGGCGCACCAGCAGCGCGGTGCGGCCCAGGGCCTGGTTGATCGCGGCGCCTTGGGCGGTGGTGTCCACGGTGATCTGCTTGCGGTAATGCCAGTCGTCCTGCCACCAGGCATGGGCGGTGGCCGGGAGCGCGAAGCCCAGGCAGATCAACAGGCTCAGGAATAGGCGTTGCATGGGTGAAATCTCCGAAAGAAAAAGTCAGAAAGTCGCCTGCACACTGAAGTGCAGTCGCGAGTCCTGTTTCTGGGTGTTCGGTCCATCGAGCAGCGGGTAGCCCCAATCCAGGCTGCCGGACAACCATTTGCTCAAACTGGCGCGGGTGCCGAGGCCGACACTGGCCAGGCTGTATTCGTCTTCTTGCTCAGGCAGTGGGTCGTGCAGACGCAGGCGCGCACCTTCGGCGAACGCATAAAAGCGCCACTCCTTCACGTAACTGCCCAGGTACTTGGCCAGCGACGGCGTACGCAGTTCCTGGGAGAGCAAGTAGCCCTCGTCACCGGTGCGCTCCGCCGCCAGGTAGCCGCGTACCGAGGTGGCGCCGCCCGCAGAATATTGCTCGTTCGACACCAGTGGCCCCGAGGCCAGCTGGAACGCTGTTTTGGTTGCCGACTGCCAATCGTTGGCAAAGGTGTAGGTGTAATTCAGGTCGCCCTTGAGCACCGCAAAACTGGCGCTGGCCTTGTAGCGCTTGTAGTCGAACTCTTCGGCGTCGCTGCCGTAGCCAAAGAAGGCGCGGGTGCCTACCACCAGGTTCAGGCCCAGGCCCAATTGGGATTGCTCGGTGTAGCGATAGCCGTTGTAGCCGAGGGTGAACGGTGCGTATTTGAGAGGCACCTGGTCACTGCTGGAGCCGAATTTCATCTCTTCATCGAAG
Organism: Pseudomonas sp. PGPPP1; assembly: GCF_002255865.1. NCBI lineage: Bacteria > Pseudomonadati > Pseudomonadota > Gammaproteobacteria > Pseudomonadales > Pseudomonadaceae > Pseudomonas > Pseudomonas sp. PGPPP1. Next base: position 384,121 of record NZ_NKIG01000002.1, read on the forward strand.
TCTTTGAAGTCGATGCCCAGCGAGAACGAATTGGCCCAGGCTTCGGTGGCCGGCAGGCTGTAGATCGCCGACACGCCGTAGGAATGGCCCTTGCCCAATACGTTACTGCCACCAAGGGTGGCGATGTTGCTGTCGGACTGGTAGCCGGAGAACTGCAAGGTCCAGCGCTCATCCAGCGGCGCACTGTAGGAGCCCGACCAGACCTTGGCATTGTTGCTGTCCTGGGGCGCCGTGAAGTAGGTCAGGGAAATGCTGTGGCCCAGTTGCCAGAGGTTGTCGTAGCCCAGGGTTGCGACCGAGCGCAGCTCTTTGGTGTCGGCACTGTAGTCGTTGTTCAGACCGAGGCTGGCGTGCCAGGGGTTCTGGTCTTCCACCTGCAAGTCCACGTCCATGGTGCCGGGGCGCTGGCCTTCTCGCACCAGCGGCGTGACTTGGCGACCGGCACCGCGATTGAGCCCGGCGAGCTGGGTTTGCACCGTGGTGAAATCCGGTACCGCGCCTTCCTTGAGCCCCGGCACTTCATCGCGAATTTCTACCGGCGAGTAATGCTTGGCACCCACCACACGCACCCGGCCGACCTTGGTTTCGCTGACTTGCAGGTAGACGATGCCGTCATCGACCTTCTGCTCCGGCAACTCGACAAACACCGACTGGTAGCCACGCGCCTGGTAGATCTTTTGCAGTGCGTCACGGGCACCCTCGATATCATCCAAGGTCTTTTGCGGGCCGAGAAACGGGTACACCGCTTCTTCAATCGCCGCCGCATCGAGCACGGTATTGCCGCGCACGAAGTACTCATTGACGTCTACCCGGCGTGCCGCAACGGCCTCTTCCGCCAACGCGGGTTGAGCCAAGGCCCCCAGCGTCAGGCAGCACAGCGCCAGCGTTGACTTGAACAGATGCTCCACACCGCCCCCTGATTCTCTAAGTTTTTGCGCCATCGCCGTTTGTACGGCGTTTGGCCTGCTCAATTGTTGGTGGTCGAAAGATGGCTGTGCCGGGCCAGCCAGGTATGCAGCAAGGCGAAGTTCAGCGAGAACTCCGGCATGTGCAGCAAGGCGCCACAAAACACTTCACCGATGATTTTCTGGATGAGTTGCACCGCACGCGGGTTGTTCAGCAGCGTGGCGATGTCGCGGGTCAGCAGGTGGGTGCTCCAGACCTTCTGGTTGAGGTCCAGGCCGACGAACCAGCGGAACAACAGGTTGTAGTTGAGCTGTTCGTGCAGTTGCTGTTCGCTGGGTACCGAATACAGCAGTTGCAGCAGCAGGATGTGCACCAGGGTGTGCGGCGCAATCGACATGCCCGGTTCGGCCAGTAGCGCGTCGCGATGTTGGTCGATGACCTCGTCGATCTGCGGGCGCAACAACACCAGCGAATGGCCCGCGGGGATGTAGTTGGAGACTTCCTTGAGGGCGCCTTGCCAGTCTTCCTGGGAGACGATCCATACCCACGGCGCGCCGTAGCGGTACACCGAAACTGGCTTTTTGCGCGCGGCTTCGACGATCTTCGACAGGCGCTGGTCGAGCTCCTGCATGCCGACTTTCGAGTAACGTTCCATAGTTCCCATATGCCCCACTCCTGGCGTCCTGCTGACGGCTTTGGAGACGACTTTTGATCGTGTCCAGCGCGTTACATAGGGGAGACGGGGGTGGCTGGGAGCTACCGAACTTTTGTCATGAAAGCTTCATTTTTTGATTTTTTTGGGGGGGGGGAGTACATATCCGTTATTTGGGTGAAGGCTGATATGGGTTCCGCTCTTACAGCGGCTCACTTTTGAAGAGCGCAAAAGTAAGCAAAACGCTTCGCCCCACCACTCGGTGTCTCGCCTAGGCTCGACATGCCCTCACTCCGGCTTGAATCCGTGGGCCGCCGCGATGGGCCATCCCTGGCCCAGCGCGGCTAACCCGGCGTCCTGCCGGGTTACCCACGGATTCAAGCCTGCGTTCGGCCAGCGTGGTTTAACGGGGCGCCTAAGATCAAGATCAAAAGCCAAATCAAGAGCCAGAGCGAAAGCCAGAGCAAACCACTGTCTACCTGATACATGGAGATCCAAATGTGGGAGCGGGCTTGCTCGCGAATACAGTGTGTCAGTCAACAAATTCATTGGCTGATCCACCGCATTCGCGAGCAAGCCCGCTCCCACATTTTTTGATCGTGTCCGGCTTCCTTGCCCTGTGAAATCTGCTTTTCTGTGGGAGCTGGCTTGCCTGCGATGCAGGCAACTCGGTCCATCAGGCATACCCAGTTGATGCCATCGCAGGCAAGCCAGCTCCCACATTAAAGCTCCGTACCACTGACAATCTCGGTCGGCTATCAGGCCGCCGCGCTCTTGCTTTTGATCTAGAAGCGCCCCGTCAAACACGCTGGCCGAACGCAGGCTTTGGAGCGTGGGTAACCCGGCAGGACGCCGGGTTAGCCGCGCTGGGCCAAGGATGGCCCATCGCGGCGGCCCACGCTCCAAAGCCTTCGTTCGGGCACACCGAGCCTAGGCGAGACACCGAGTGTTGGGGCAAGAGCCCTTTGGTTACTTTGGGGCTCTTTTCCAAAGTGACCCGCCGTAAGGGCGGAACCCATATCAGCCGTTACCTAAATAACGGATATGTACACCGTCACCCCCCATACAAAGGCAACTCATAAGACTTCTTAACCGTCCTAACCACCAACGTCGACGAATAAGTACGAATCGGAATCTCCCGATAAGTCTCCAGAAACCGATAGATGTAATCGGTGTACTCCGTGGCATCCCTGAACTTGGCAACCATCACAAAATCGAACTCCCCCGTCATCAGGTAGCAGTCCTGGATCTCCGGGTGGCTGGCGAGGATGTGTTGCATCTTGCGGTCAATCCCGTTGCTGTCCTTGTCCAGCTTGATCAAAAAAAACGCGGTCACCTGGATGCCCAACTTGTGCTCATCCAATACCGCAACCTTGGCCTTGATAATCCCCACGCTTTCCATACGGCGGATGCGTCGGTAACAACTGGTGGACGACAACCCTACGCTGTCGCTCAACAAGTCCAGGCTCTGGCCGCAATCCTTTTGCAGCCTGCCCAGAATTTTCAGATCCATGGCGTCTGTCATCGGTTGAAAATCGTCCTTGAAAATTGCAATGAATCCGTCGCGAAGACGGGCCAATTTGCACAAATCCTGCGCAGTGGCTCCTTAACATCGATTCAGCTTAGCAGCCCAGCCAACACCTGGCCCCAGGGCGGCATGAGAGGGATCTTATGATAGTCGCGAAACCGACATGGACCGCTGATATCCAAGGACTTTTCAGCGCGCCGTACTGGATACCAACCGCAGAACGCGCCGCTGTGGCGGCCACGTGGGTGGGCTGCATGAATGCCTACGACGTGTTCCTGGAGGACCTCGACTCGGTCAAGACCTGGTCGCTGACGATTTACCAGCACCTCGCCTCGCGCAACATGCCGCTGACCACTGACGCACAGCAATTCTGGCCCATCGACGCGTTGGAAACCTTTCGCCTGTGGGTCAACCAGGGCTGGCGGCGGGACAGTATTTCGCCATTTGACCTGGCCGAACGCATCCCGCCACCGGCGCTGCCACACCCGGTCAAGCGGGTGCGCCCGGACATCCGCGCCCTGAGCCCCGAACAACTGAACCTGTACCGCGCCAAGCTGGATGATGTGATGCACATTGGCGATCCAGACAGCGGCTCACCGTGGCAGCGCTACGCCTACATCCATACCAATTGGTGCCTGCATTACCAGGAAGCCTTCGCCCTGTGGCATCGCGCCTACCTGCTGTATCTGGAGGCGTTGATCGACTGTCCGATCCCGTATTGGGACTGGATGGCCGAACATGCCAGTGTCGATGGCAGCCCCGAGGCCGGGTTGCCTCAGGCGTTTCTCGATGAAACCTACGTGCACCCGCACACCGGCGAAGTACGGCGCAACCCGCTGCGTTATGCGGCAGCCAAGGATGGCCGCTCGAAAGTCTGCGCCAGCGGCAGCGTCGACGGTGTGGACTGCCTGTACGTCCAGCGCAATCCGTTGTTCTACACCCAGGGCGAGGTGTTCCGCGCTGAACGCACCCAGTTGTATGGCATGAGCCGGATCTTCCAGCAGCAGGTGATCGACGCCCTCGCTTTCACCACCTTCAGTCAACCGCAAGGGGTGCCGGGCTATCCGTGGGCCAACATCACCACGTTCGACCCGCCGCAACCGGACAACCTGTACCCCAACCGCGCGTTGAATTTCGACGGGCTTTACGAGCAACCCCACGACAACTATCACGGCTGGATCGGCGGCGACATGGCCGACAATGCCTACACCGCCTTCGACCCGGTGTTCTGCTCCTACCACGCCAATATCGACCGCATGCTGGAGGTGTGGATCCGCGCCAACCCAGCGGCGCAGTACACCACTCAGTGCCTGTTGCAACCCTTCGCCGGTCACGCAGCAGATGAGGTCACGTTCACCAGCGCCGAAGCCTGGCGCTACACCACGCTGGGTGACATGGCCCAGGACAGCCGGCATATCGGCTACGACTACGGTACGCCGGTGGCGCCACAGTTCGGCGCAGCCAAGCCGGCAGCGTGCTGCCAGGCGCATGCGACAAACACCGGCCCGTGGGTGGTGTTCGACCATGTGCGCTGCACCCACGACACCTTTCTGATCGACGTCTTTCTCAACCAGCCCGATGCCACCGCGCAGCAGGTCAATGCCGACAACCCGCACTACGTCGGGCGTTTCAGCCGCATCGGCATGGGCCTGGTGGATGACAAGGGCCGTTGCATTACCCAGGGCGTATCGCGTGCGTTGAATGCGGCGCGCAGCGTCAAGGCGCTGAACCTGGGGCCGAGTGACGCGGCGCAGTTATCGCTGCGCGTGACCCATCTGGAAAGTGGCCAGGTATTGACCCCCGACGCCTACGCGCCGCTGCCTGGTTTTACCGCCCAACTGGTGTGGGACGACCCACGCCACACCTCTGCCGGCCCCGCCCCGGGCGCCGGTTGCTGTGCCACTGCTGCATCCACCCACGCTGGAGAATCGACATGAGCACGCCGTTCAAGCAATTCACCTCGCCCGCCGAACAAGCCCCCAAGGACTACAACCGGCTGGGCCTGGAAAATCAGCTGCCGCAGTTTGAAACGGACTGGAACAACAACGTCACCGGCTGGACCCAGATGTCGGTCATCGGCAACCCCTGGTCGAACCTCAACGACGCCCCGCGCTCGGGGTATTACAACCCGCTGGAAAGCGGCTACGGCACGCTGACCCCAGTGACGATCACCTGGCAACCGTTCCCCAATCGGCTGTGGACCTTCTTCTACAACAATGGCGCCGCCGTGGTGCCCCAACTGAATGGCCAGGCCATGACCCTGGACCAAGTGATGCAGTTGACCGACCACGGCCAGATCACCCTCAACGGCACGCTCTATTCGCTGTACCCGGACCCGGCCGCCACCCAGCTGCAGATCCCCAGCGTGCTGTGCAAGTCCATCAACTGGAACGGCCCCTACGCCGACTTCTCGCCCAATGGCCCACGGGGCTGGCTGGATGAGTATTGCGAGTGGTCGATCACCCGCGACCCCGACGGCAATATGCGCAGCATCCAGTTCACCAGTGAGAACCCGGCGTATTTCCTGACCATGTGGAACATCGACCCGAACGCGGTGCTGGGGCTGTACCAGGCGTACGTCGACCCTCAGGTAAAACTCGAAGACCTGTACCTGCGCTACACCGCCGACGGCCCCACCGGCAAGGCCGGCGACCCGGTGATCGATGAGACCACGGGCCGCCCTGCCTACGACACCGTGAACAAATGGAATTCGGGTACCGTACGGCTGCCGGGTGTGTCGGGCGGTGCGATGCACCTGACGTCCGGCCCCAATACCCTGAGTGCCGAGATCTACCTGGCGGCCGCGGCCACGATCCTGCGGCCGATCAAAAGCAGCGCCAACCAGCAAAGCCTGATCTGCTGCGCCCAATATGGGCAGAACTACCGCAACTCCGACCCGCATATCGGTTTTTCCGCCAACCAGGCGGCGGTCAAGAACCTGCTGTCCCTGACCAACCCCATCGGCCTGTACCTGCAACAACCGAAATCCTTCAACACCTGGAAAGGCCCGCAAGGCCAGGATGTGAGTGGTTATTGGCGCGTTACGCGTGGCAGTGCCGGCACGGGGCCGAACACGTCCGACCAGATCCTGCAGGCGGTCTTTGAAGTGCCACTCAGTGCAGGGTTCTCGATCAACGACATCACCATCAACGGCACGCCGATCGACTATGTGTGGGTGATCGCCGAGCAGCTCGACGTCGCCCTCAGCGTGACCCCGGCGCCGCTCACCGCCACGCCCGGCGAAAGTGACTGCGTGGCGGCGAACAACACCGATGCGCAACCCTGGCCGGTGCAATTGCTGCCGCTGGACTTGTTCTACGGCCAGTCGCCCACCGACTTGCCCGCCTCGTTGGCACCCGGTTCATCCGGCCAGTTCGTGCTGGTGGTCCAGGGCGCCGACCTCAAGACCACAGCGGCGAACGCACGGGTACAGTTCTCCAACCCTGGGGTTACGGCCCAGGTCAGGCAGTTCTTGCCGGATGCCTCGGCGATTCCCGGGCAAACCGATGGTGGCGGTACCCAGGGCTACATCATGACCATCAACGTGAGCAGCACGGCCGCGCCGGGACTGGTTACCGTGCGCGCCCTCAACCCTGCCGAAGCCGCCAACCCCAGCGCCACCCAGCACCCGTGGGAAAGCGGCCTGGCGCTGGTGCCCGACGCCTGAGTGCCACCCGCCGCCCATGCCAGGCATGGGCGGCTTTCCCAAAGCCTTGAGCAAGGAACGCAATCATGTACGGATGGCCTCGCCCGCTTCGCCGGGCACGCTTGAGTGTATTGGGGTGGCTGGCCTGTGCGCTGCTGCCCCTGCTGGCGCCACAACCGGCCAGAGCGTCGGACGCGCAATCGTGCGTCCAGCAACTGGTGTTCAACCCTGCCAGCGGTGGGTTTCTACCCGTCAATAACTTCGGTACCGAGCAAGCGTTTCTCAACTGTTTTGGCTGGCAGTTGTTTATCGCGATGAACTGGCCGGTCAACCCCGGCTGGCCCGCCAACCCGGCCCTGGCGGGAGAGCCCGACCCCAACAGCAGCGCCGCACACTTCGGCGTACCGCCGACGCCCGGCCAACCGATGAGCAACGCGCCGGTATGGGCCAGCTACAAGGACGCCAGCGACATCTTCCTGCCCGGTGCTGCCAAGCCCTCCGGCTGGGGCGTGCAAACCCTGGTGCCGTCCAATTGCACCGCCAGCAACACCCTCAAGGCGTTCTCGTCGGGAGCGCGAAAGTTCATCACCGCCACCTCGGAAAGCGCGATCAACCGTGCGCATCGCTTTCACCTGTCCAGCGGCACGCAGGTCACCTTGCCCGATTCGATCATGGAAGCCTCCGGTGGCTGGCTGACGGATCAGGCCGGCAACCTGGTGTTTTTCGAGCGCAAAGTCGGCAAGGCGGAGTTCGACTACATCGTCGACAATGGCCTGTACGACGCCGCCAACCAATTGATCGTGGCGCAGAACAGCGACAACCGGCACCCGGCAGGCCTGTCGTTGCCGGCCGGCAAGCTAGTGCGTGAACTGCCGACCAACGCCCTGCCCCAGGAAGAACTCGGCGCCCTCGAGCTCAAGGCCGCTTGGCGTGTGCTCACCAACCAGCCGCAATTGTATGGACGCTACCTGACCACCGTGGCCTGGCTGCAACGCCCCGACACCCTCAAATGCACCCAGGAAGTAGTGGGCCTGGTGGGCCTGCACATCATCAACAAGACCCAGACCCAGCCGAACTTTATCTGGACCACTTTCGAGCAAGTCGACAATGTGCCCGACGCCGGTGACACGCCGCCGCCCCAGGGCTACACGTTCAACAACCCTGCCTGTACGGGCGACGCATGCACGCCGAACGTGGCGCGGGTGCAATGCGACGCCACCCACACACCGCCCAATTGCACCCCACTTGAGCAACCGGTGCAGGCCACCCGGGCCAATGCCTTGCCACAGGACATGCAGGCGCTGAATGCGGCAGTACAGCAGACGTTTGCCCAGCAGACCCAAGGTCAATCGGTGTTCCAGTACTACAAACTGGTGAATGTGCTGTGGTCCAAGACGCCCAACGCCCCCAACGAACCTGGGCCGGGGCCGAACGTGAAGACGCCGTTGTCCTATGGGCCGTACGTCAGCGATCAAAGCGTGCCCGTGGCCAACACCACCCTGGAAACCTACGTGCAGAACGACAACTGCAACGACTGCCACCAATACGCGGCCATCGCCGGTAAATCCAACCTGGCCTCGGACTTCTCGTTCCTGTTCGGCAATGCCGATTCGGCGAAAAACACCCGCCTGATCAAGCGCATCGAAGGCTTCAAGACCCTCAAGGATGATCACTAAAAAAAGGGGCGATCATTGATCGCCCCAAACGGTTACATCGAGAGGTCCTTCAAAAGTCTTACAGGCTGATTTGCTTGCGCTCCTCATCCGTCAACCGTGCTCGCGCCTGTTCACCCAGCGGCCCGGCACCCAGCACTTGCACCGGGCTGTTGGGGTTGTAGCCCGAGGTTTTCTGGCCTTCCTGCGGGCTGCGTTCAACCGGCTCGCTGCCAAAGCTCAGCACTTCCACCGTGACAATCGAGGGGCGGCCTTGCTTGGCCGCTGCCTGTTGGCTACGCGCTGCATCCTCCGCCGCCTGAGACGCCGCTGCGCCCGCAGCACTGGCCGAGCTCATGGCGCCGGTGTTGACGGCGGCTGTCACCGGCACCCCGGAAGACTTGCCCTGAGTCTGGATATTCGCCGCGTTCACCACCCGCAACGCGGCGATGTTGATGTTGCCCGACACCCGGATGCCCGCCTCGCCCGCATCGATGGTGCCCAACGGCGCGATCAGGTCGATGTCCCCCGCCGGCACTTCAGGAATCGGGTTCAACGTGGCGATCCCCGCGCCGGTGCTCGGCACCGACGGCGACAGGCTCACGTTGCCCCAGTTGTCGTAGACCCGCTTGGGCGGCGTGTACACCACGGTGGTCTTGGAACCCCGCCCGGCGTTGATATCACCCTCGGCGGTCCAGCCCATGATCGAGCCGCCAAAGGTGGTCATGATGCGGCTTTGGCCCAGCAGGATGCTGCCCAGGGAGTACAGCTGGATATCGCCTGCGCCCTGGGTAATCACGCCCGCCGTCGACGGTGGTGCCGCACCTTCGATACCGAAGGTCTGGCTGCCACCTGGGGTGAGCATCTGGATCGAGCCACCGAAGTTGGTGTGCACGCCCGCGCCGCCGAACATCGTGATGTCGCCTTTGTAGGTGATCGGGTTGCCCGCCACGTCGCGCTCGGGGAACAACGCTGCGATCGCCGCGCGGCCACGCAGGTAACTGCCCTGGCGCACACTGCCGTCCTGGTTGTACTCACGCCCCGCCGCCTTGAGTTCGGCGAAGTACACATCGCGGGCAAACACCCGTTGCTGCTCGGCAGGCAGTGCCGCGTAGTAGCCGCGAGCCTGTTCGGCGGTGCCGGCAAAACCGAAGCGCTCGGCGAGCCAGCTGACCAGTTCGTTTTCGTAAGTCTTGGCCACTTTGCCGCCCTGGATCGACTCACCCGGTTGCGCCAGGTTGGCAGGGTTCAGGTAAGCCTCGACGAAGCGCTGATAATCCGGGCCGTTGGGACCGACACCGGCTTGCATGACGATGCTTGCGCCGGGGCGGGTGTCGCCGGGTGCCACGGCACCCACGCTGTTCACGCCAACCTTGTCTTCCATCAGGATCGTGCGCCCCGCCGTCAACTCCAGGGTGCCTGGGCCTGCGACGTTGAAACTGCTATAGAGAATGTCGCGTCCGGCACTGACGACGGAAATATCCGTAGGGCCGTTATGCACGAACAGGTTGCCGGTGGTGGTATAGAAACCGGTGTTCCCGTCGCCGCCGCTGGCGCCACTGAGCAGGGTGCCGCTCCTGACGATATCGCGTCCGGCCAACATCCAGACCGGGCCCGCGCCCTCGTAATAGGTCTGCCTGTAGCGCGGATCGCTGGATGTCGTGATCGTGATCTGACGCCCACTGTTCACCCCCAGCAGGTCACCGCTCAACGCATAGAACCGTGCTGGTTCCAAGTCATCGCCCCACGCCAGGCTGGCGGTGTTGGCGCCGAAGGCGAACAGCGGATGGAGCCCCAAGCGCACCACGCTGCCATCGCTGGACACGTTGCCGCTGCCCACGACAGGCCGCCCATCCGCCAGGAACCCCATGAAAGCCGGCTTCAAGATGGTTGCCAGGCTGGCCGGGGCCGCACCGGAGCGGCTGACGGTCAGGTCCCCCCCGTAGATCGAATCCCCTGCCAACAATTCCAGTTGCCCATTGCTCGACGGCGCCAGCACCAGCGCTTTGACAGCGGGTACGTTGGCCCCGTCCTGCGCCGCCGCACGCCCGTAATACAGGCTGCCACTGGCGGCGACCGCACGCAGGGTGGCGGGATAGACCGCCGCCATATCGGTTTCCAGCGTCTGGGTCAGTGGCGTGAGGTTGCCCCCTGCGGAGAACAGGTCCACCGCCGTGCGGTCGGTCCACAGGCTGAACCAGTTTTGCGCAAACCCGTTCGCGAAGCCCGAAGCGTTCATTTGTGGCGCCCGCCCAGGATCGGCCACCTCCTGCACCACCAGGTCGCCACGGGTCGCCAGGCTGAAGGTCGCATCCCCCGGCAGCAGGCTCATGCCGCCGCCCGGCAAGGCGGACGTCGAGCGCAATGGATCGTACGCACGCACCTCGCTGGGGCTCTGCTCTCGGTTCTGATTGCCATAACGCAAGGTCAGGCTGCCCAGCGCACCGCCGGTCAACTGCACATGCCCGCGCAGGTCCACCAACGCCCCATTGAGTTGGTCGATGGCGTACCCGGCGGCCGGGTTCACACCCCCCCCCACCCGCAGGTTCAGGTCGCCACCGCCGGTCAGTTGTACGCTGCCGTCAGCCGCTACGCGCCCCGTACTGCCGACCGCCAAGACCAAGCCTTGGCTACGGGCGTTGACAGCGTTGTCGCTGCTGCGCACAGCGGTGAGGACACCCGCATTCCCGTCTACGTCGACATTCAGATTGCCACCGCCCAAGGTCCCAAAGCCGGTGAAACCCACCATCTGGTCGGTCTTGCCCGTAATGCCGGCGGCATAGGACCCGAAGTTGATCCACCAGGCAGTGGCTTGTGCCTGGCTGCCGTTCAATCCGTTGCCTTGGCGCCACAGCCAGTTACCGACGTTGACGGAGTCATGGTCAAGATCATTGACCGGGCGCCCAACGCGTACGGATGCCGCACTGAGGGCGTTACCGCTAAGGTTTCCACCCACTTTCAACAACAGGTTGCCGCCCCCATTCGGGTACCAGGCGCGATAAAGGCTTTCGGTTCCGCCATCGACCAGCTTCTCGTTGCCACCCGCCGCATTGCTCAAGACCTTGCCATTGCTGCCCACGGCGCGCTTGAGGTTATACGGGTCATTGGCCGACGTACCGGTGGACGAGCTACCGGCGGTGTACACGCCGAACAACGACTCCATGCTCAAGTTACCCGCGGCCAACAGTTCCAGGTCTGCCGCGCCGGTGCGCACCACGCTGAAGCGGGTGCTGCCGCCTGACGCCAAGGCGTAGCCCCCTTCGCCCGTAGCGCAGTACTCAGGGAGGTCATCACACATGCCAAGGTACGCATCGTTTACAAAGTCAATCGGTTGGCCGGCCTTGCTGGCGTCGCCAAACCAGTCGATGGCTCCCACTTCGGTCCACACCACCGAGCCTTCGCCGGGCACCCCGAACATCCCGTAATGGCTGTCGGCAAGGCGCAAGTTACCGGTGGATGGATGCGGCTGCAGCAGGCGGCTGTCTGCCGCCTGAGTATCGGCCCCGGCCACCAGGCGTATCGACCACGACTGCGAGCCCTCTTCCAGCATCTTCGCAACCGCCCAGTTTTTGCCCTGGCGTCCGGCATCGGCGACACGCAGCGCTACCGACTCCACGCCGCCCGGCAGTTTGACGTTGGTACCCGACGGCAACAGCGCACCGCGTGGCAGGACTTTATCGCCGGCCAAGGTCAGGTTTGCAGCCAACGGCACGCCTTTGGGCCAGGTCATGCTATCGAAGCTGGCTCGGCTGCCCAGCAGCGTGCCAGCCTCCAGGACGGTGCCAGCGGCGAGCGTCTGGTTCTGGCTCAGCAACGTGCCGGCGGCAAACAAAAGCGTGCCGGATGCATCGTGGATATCCGCCGCCAACACCGTCCCGGCCTGAAGCTCCAGGGTTTGAGTGAGCTTTGCCGCGACAGGCAAGCGGGTTCCCTCAGGCAGCGACAGGGCATTGGTCTGCACATCGAAATTCAGCGTGATACCGGCGGGGAACTGCGTGCCAGCTGCCAGGGTCACGCCGCTGCCCGGCACCACCACCGTGCCGCCGGTGTAGTCAATGCCGGCACGCAGTACCCAGCCATTGTCATCGTCAGTCTCAGCTGGCGTTGCAAAGCCGTCATTGATGCTGCCGTAGATATTCAAGTCGCCACCGGCGCGCAGGGTCAGGCTGCCGGCTTCGGTCAACTGCGGCGATTTGAGGCTGGCATAGCGGTAGCCGGACAGGTCCAGGTCGCCTTGCACCACCAGGTCGCCGTCCGGAGTCTTGCTGATGATTTCCACCCCAGGACGCACGTGGAACACGTCGCCGTAGGTCGCGTTGTTCAAGCCGGCGAGTTTGTTTTGCAGCAGGTTGTTGTTGCTCAGGACCGCCTCGATGAACTTGGTACTCAACTCATGCTTTTTGTCCAGATAGGCCTTGTCGATCGCCTGGTAGGGGCGCCCGCTGGGTGTGTCGTCGGTTTTGGTGGGGGCATCGTCGTAGCTGATCATGCCGTTGACGGCGATGGAGCGTGCACCCTCGATCGTCAGTTGCCCGCGGGCGTCAATCGCGATGTCATTGCTGGTGCCGTCCGGGTTGATAATCCGCGGGGCATTCAGCTCCAGGGTGCCACGGTTGCGCCCGTCATTGCCGGTGGCGTCGGTGCCGTGGCGCAGGTCGATACGCGCACCGTCGGTCAGGGTCAACAGGCCATTGCCGGAGCCCAGCACCACGATGGCGCGGTTGGGCGAGTCAATGATCTGGCCATAGCTGTCCACGCGCAATTGCGTGCCGTGGGCATCGAGCACAGCACTGCCATCCAGGATCAGGCCGTTCTTGGCGGCCAGGTTGATGTTGCCGACCCGCTGGCCGCTGGCGTCCACCCGACCGGTCACCCGCAGGCTGCCGTTGTCCACCGACACGTTGACGGTGTTGGCCTTGACGTCATTGCCGATGACCAGGTCGCCCTGCTTGAGCTGGAAGCTACGCGCACCGTACACCTGGCCACTGTTGAGACGCTGGTTGAGCGCCGCAAACTGCTCGGTGAGGGTACCGCTGGTGCCCAGGCGCTGAGCCTGGATCTCCACCGTGCCGGCCAGGTAAGGCACCCATGTACCGCCAGCATCGTAGTCACCGCTGCTGCTGGCGACGATCTTGCCCGCCAGGTCGACGATCCCCGCCGCGCCATCCACCGCCACGGCGCGCAGCTTGCCCGCCTGGTTGTGCTGCGCCGACAGGTCGATGCTCGAACCGGCCGCCTGCAACACATTGCCCGCGCGGCTTTCCAGCAGCACTTCGCCGCCGGCGCTGTATTTGGTCAGGTCGTTAAAGGCAATGGCACGGCCGGCCACATCGATCAATGAGGTGTCGGTCAACACCACGTCGCCCCGCGCGCCCAGCGTCACCTTACCGCTGGGCAATACCACGGCGCTGGCCAGGCGAATGCTGTCGCCTTGCAGTGAAAGCTCGGCGCCATATCCCTCTGCCTTGCCCACCGGGCCACCCGAGGAACGAACGTCAATGACGCCACCGGCGGTGATGCGATTCACCGAGCCGGCCTCACCGGTCATCAGCGGCGTGACAATGTTCAGGTTGCCGCCACTGTAGACAAAGCCCTTGCGTGGATCGTAGGCGCCCTGGCTCTGGTACACCGACAAGCTGCCCTTGTGGTTGGTGGTAATGCGCTGGCTGGCATTCAAATTGACGTTGGCAAAGCCCAGTGCCAGGCGATCAAAGGATGCGGTTCTACTCGGCTGGGCAAAGTCCCCGTAACCGAATTCGATGCGCTCGGCGTTGATATCCAGGCGCCCGCTACCGGTGCCAGCTGCGCCGGCGATCGCGGGAATAGGCCGCGCCTCGGCCCCCTGCCAGATCAGGTTGGCGGTGTGGATCGTCGCCACGTCATTGGCGCTGCCCGAACCATAGATCGCCGGAGTGGAGATCATCAGGTTGTTCAGCAAGGACTTGCCGGTCACCGCGTCGTAGGTGTCCAGGGTGGTGGTGCCGTAAAAGTTGAAGCTGTCACGTGCGGACAGTTGCAGGGTTTCCAGCGCCGGGGCGCCGAACTGGGTGTCACCGCGCAGCAAGCGTTCAAGCAACTGCTGGCTGAGGGTCATGCCCGTTGGCAGGCGCTTGCCCGCCGCCGCCTCGGCCAAGGCTTCGGGGCTGCCAACGTTGATGCTCGACACCCCCACGTTCAGGTGACGGGTGCCGTAGCGCACTTCGTCGCCCATCTGCAGGCTGCTGTCGGTGAGCGCAACAATAGAGCCCTCGGAATACAAGGCGGTCTGCCCCGTGCAAGCTGCACTGTTACATACGCCCAGTTGGATGCCCGCACTGGCGTCAGGTTGCTGCGCACCGATCACGTTAAGCAAGCCGTTAGATACCGCCAACATGTTAGCCACGCTGTAGATGAAGCCGTCACGCGCGTCATAACTGGCCTTGCCACGGCCAATGGTATTGATCGAGGCACCCTGCTCGACGACGATGTTACCGGTGGAGGTCAGCATCAGCACTTCCGGCGCTGCCAGGGTCGCGCCCTCCCTCAAGATAATCGACCCGGTGCTGCCTTTGGTCGCAAGGATGTAGTTGCCGCCCTGACCGTACCTGACCAATGTCATCCCACCGATCACCAAGCGTGAAGCGCCTAAGGCGTTGAGGCTTTCAGCGACCACGCTGACGCCACCGAAACCGGCGCTGGCGCCCTTGCCCGCCGCCACGATCTCGATCGATTTTTGGGATCCATTCGCGTTGATAAGGGCCACGGTGCCTCCGTAACCGCCATCAGCCGCCTCGAAGCGGCCGACCCCCTGGAACGAAAACGCGTCAGTACCCGCCCCCGGGCGCAACGCCAGTTGCAAGGTCTTGGCATCCACCGGCAGCAATGCCCGCGGTATGCCGAGCTTGGCCGCATCGGCCGCCGCGTATTGCGCGTAACTCATTTCGTTGTACTGGGAGTAACGGCGCAGGGTGTCGGCCGAAGTGAGGATCACTTGGCTGGCCGTGCTGTCACTTATGCCGGTGTTGGCGATGGACAGGCGCCCACCGGTAGACCATGAGCCATTGCGCATTTGCTGGGTTGCACCGAGGCTGCCCAGGCCTGCCAGGCCATTGATTTCCACGCGAAAAGCACCCGGCATCAGGGCATAGGTCGACGGCATCAGGGTATAGGTGCCCGCTGCCAGCCCCGGCACGCCCGCGCCAATGGTTATTTGCTGGCCGATCATCGGGTCCACCGCGCCGCCTTCCGGCGCGACGGGCGCATAGCCTGGCTGCACGCCCGGCACAATGGCATACACCGGGTTGGTAGCCAGCCCCGGCAGAATGAAGCCGCCGTTCACGCCAAACTGCACCAACGGGTTGTAGCGTGCATCGGTGGAACCGCCGCGCCCGGAAATAAAACCGGCGCCGAGCAATTCGCCACCACCGGACAGGTCCACGGTAGCGTCAGGCTGCACGACCACTGACTGTCCACCCAGGATCATCCCGACATTCAAGCTGCCGGCTTCGGTTGCGCCACCTTGTCCGATGAACGTCACCGTCTTGCCGTTGTACTTGTAGACCTGGCCGTCCACGGTGCCGCCATAAGGCAGCACCAGGCCCTTGCCACTCACCGAGGTCACGCTGCCCGGCAACAGTTCGACACGGCTAGAGCCCAGGTTGCCGATTTCGATCAGGCCCAACGGGGCGCGTACTACCCCACCCTGCTTGATGGTCGGGCCGCCCAATTGCAAGCGACCAAACGCCGAGTACGGGATGGCAGCGTTGCTGTCGCCCGTACGAGCGATGGTCAAGGTGCGCGTCGGGTCGTAGTTGAAACCCGTGTCATTGGAGGCATTGCCATTCAGATAGCCGGCCAGCACCCGGGCACCGACCTCCGTCGCCGGGTACAACTGCGCCGCGCGCAGGGTCATGTCACCCTGAGTCACCAATTGAGTACTGATCCCCTGGGCAATCACGTCCGCACCGGCGCCAGCGAGGAAGCGCAAGTCACCCTGGCTCGTCAGTTGCACATCATCAAACCCGCGACGCTCCAGGCTGACCTGAGCGTTATTGGCTTGGGGCAGGTTGCTCTTGTTGCCAAACAGCACGCTGCCGCGCACATCGATCAGGTTCGCGCTGGCGTTGAACTGCGCAGTGGTTGCCAGCTGAGACGGATTGGCCAGCACCGGAACCGCACGCACGTAGGCTTCTTTGCCGGACTCTGCGGGGGCAAGGATGCCGGCCAACAACAGGTACGGCGCTGACAGGTTGACACGCGAATAGCTCGTCGCACCTTCACTGAGGTTATAGCTGGTGCTGTAAAGCCGCAGGCTTTGGCCCATGTTCAACGTCACATCACCGTCAAAACTGAGCAAACCGTTGCTGAGCAGGGCCAGGTTGTCAAAGCCCCCGGCGGTGATCTGGTCCACGCCGAGGCGGCCATGGCCGTACTCAAGGCTGACGGCGGCGGGGTCGGCATCGTCCGGCAATGCGCTGGCTTGATGGGTTTGACTGAGGACCAGTTCACGCACCTTGAGCACGCGGTCGTTCACCGCGTTTTTGGCGTAATACGGGCTTTCCAGCGCCAGCGACAAGCTGCCGCCCGCCGCGCCCGCGCCACCGGCCCGGGCCACAAAGCTGCCGTCCAGATACAAACCGTTGTTGGACGCAAAGCTGATGCTACCGCCATTGCTGGCCACCGCCACCCGGCCCTGGCCTGGAACATCAAGCACCGCCTGGGTACCGGACGCGTCTAACCGCGCGCCCTCGCGCACCACCACAAACACATCGCCGGCCTTGGCAATGCCAGTGGCCAGGTCGATCTGGCCGCCGATGCTGATCGTGCCGCCGTTGCTGACCCGACCATAAATATCGCCACGGTTGTTCACCGCCGTGATCGCTCGCGATGCGACATCGATCAGCGCGTTTTCGCCCACCCAGATCGAGCGATCATGGCCAATGGCATTGGGCTGTTCCCACGTCTGCTGTGACACCGTCAGGCCACCCAGGCTGACACTGCCACCCCAGGCATTCAGGGTGCCGTTCAAGGTCAGCTGGCCGACGCTGCGCAGGCTGATACCCTGGCCGGGATCGACATTGATCACGGCACCGTTGCCGACGGTCAAGGCGGTGGTTGCCAGGTGTGCCGCGGTGGAGTCCTTGGAGCCGGCCGTCAGGGTCAGGCTGGCGCCACGGCGCTGGCTCAACACGCCTTGCACGGGGTTTTCCTGGTAGAGCGCCGGCGTCCAGCGCTCAAGGGCCGAGGCCGGGTCGCTGCCGCTGGGCGTAGCCAACGTCTGCTCACCCAGGTGCAAGACCGGCACGGTGACGTCCACCTGCGTGCCGTCCGTGACCAACAGCCCCTCATTACCGGTGATGTCGTAGGCCGAAAAGCCCTTGTTGAAGAAGTCGCCGGCCAGTTGCAACGTGCCGGTACCCGGCGCCGTGGCGCTGTCGCCGATCTGTACCTTGCGCGCCTGCAGGGCCAGGATGCCGCCACCGCTGACGCCATAACCGCGAACCTCGCCGTCCATGGCCAATGAACCCTGCGCCGCCAGGGTCACGTCGCCGCCCTTGCCGCCGCTGAGCTTGCCATCCACACCCAAGGTGGCGCCCGAAGAGGCGTCCACCACACTGCCGGTCGCCAGGTTCACATCGCCGGTGCTGCGCAGCGACACCTTGCCGCCGTTCACATACGCCACGCCGTCGCGATTGTTCGGGTCGAGCACCAGGTTGTTCCAACGCCCGGTGGCATCCAGCTTGACGCCTGCTGCCACATCGACCCGCCCGCTACCAGGCACGATCACATCCCCTACGGTGTTACCCGAGTTGAGATTGATCTGATTAAGGATGTTGCCCGCGTTGATACTGCCGCCGTGGGCCGTGAGGTTCGCGTTGATAGCGACCCCTGGCCCGAACAGGGTGATATCCCCACCATCCGCCACACTCAGTGCGCCGTTAACCGTAATCTGCTGCTTGGCGCCGACCTTGATTGCGCCCAACTGGAAGCCGCTGAGTTGGTCGCTGTCGAGTACCAGCTTGCCCTGGCGATCCGCCGGCAGCGCCGTGGTGAGGTCCAGGCCTTCGGCGATCTTTTGGATATTGCTGTCGATCAGCACATTGTCAGCGGCGCCGTTCAGGGCATAGCGCAGGGTACCGGTGGTCTTGTTGTAGATCGGTGTGTACTGGCCAATGATCAACTGCGCGCGCTGGGCCATCGCCTTCTGCGACTGTTGGTAACCGTCAAGGTTGATATTCGGCGCCTGGGTCTGGCGGTCCCCTTGAAACACATCGCTGATCACCTGGCCTTCCAGCACTGCGCTGCTCGTGCCGACTACCAACTTGCCTGCATCGCGACCCACCGTGTAGCCCGAATCATAGCGACGCTGCTGAGCGACCAACGGATTGTAGAAATACTCGGTCTGGCCCCAGCGGGCGCTGGTGGATTCATAGCCCTTGTAGATGCCCGAATACAGAATGTCGCCCGGCGCGCGTGACAGCTCATACAACCGGCCATCCGGCCCTTTGAGCCAGGTTTGCTGGATGTAACCACCTTGCACATCCACGGTGCCGCCCGACAGGTTGATGTGTGCGCCCTGTTGGGTCACCACGTCCTTGCCGGTGAAGGTCACGGTGCCGCCCTGGGCCATCCATTCGCCCACCGAATGACCTTGAGTGCCCAGGTATCCACCGACTTCCAGCAAACCGCCGGCCGTGTACCACCGGTCCGTCGCGTAGCCATTGGTGCCTGCCGGGACGAACACCAGCTCACGCAGGTCAACCCACACGTCGTTGTTGATCAGTTGCCCATTGTCGCGGTTGATCGGCGCATCACGCTGTTCGTTGCCCTGCACGTTGATCTTGATGTTGTTGGCTTCCATCGACACCTTGACGCCGATGGCGCCCGACACGTCGATCATTGCGCCATCACGCACCAGGCTGCGCCCAGCGGCGCTGACGGCAACCTGGCCACCGGTGGCCAAGGTAATCGAGCCTTTCTGGAAGTCCACGGTGCCGCCGCTGACGATCTCGATGCGCGACTGATCGGTACGGTCGGCCACGCCACTCAAATTGTTGAAGGCCCCCGTGATCAGAGGGTTACCCAAGCCATCAAACTGAGTCAGGCCGTTGTTTTTTTGGCTGTCGAGCGCGGTGCTGCCACTGCTGTCCAGCAGGATGGCGGTGGTGCTGCCCTCCCCCAGGGTCACGCTGCCGGTGGTGTCGGTGGCGGAGTTGAGCAGGTGAATGGTGCCGCGAGTATCCACCGAGGTACTGGCCAGGGCCACGCCGTTCTGCAGCACTTGATGACCGGTCAGGGTGATGTCGCCGGTAGAAGCCATGATCAGGCCGCTGTTGGTGACCTTGCCGGCAGTGCTGCCAGCCTTGAGGGTGGTGGCCACTTCATTGCCACGGGTGGTGGAGCGGTCGTTGCCGCTCGTACCGACGCCCTTGCGGATGTAGAAGCTGTCGCCACCCGCTAGGGTGGTCTGGCCCTTGGCAGTAATGATGGTGCCGGCGTTCTCTACCTCGGAACCCAGCAACAGGGCGTAACCACCGGAGTCTGTGGAGGTGGCCGGGCTGTGGGTCTGGATCAACGCGCCGCGTTGCACCTCGACCTTGCCCGCCGCATCGGTAAAGGTTGGCTGGGTGCCGGTGGCGTCCACGTAAATGCCGCGCTGGGTGAACTGCTCATCGGTGATGTTCGCGGCGGCGGCCACCAGGTTGCGCACGTTGACCTGGCTGGTGCCGCTGAACACCACGCCGTTGCGGTTCATGATCATCACGGTGCCGGCGCCGTTGATCTGGCCCTGGATCTCACTCGGACGTGCATTGGGATCGTTGACGCGGTTGAGCACGGCCCAGTTGGACTGCTGCTGGAAATCCACGGTGGTGTTACGCCCGACGTTGAAGGTTTCCCAGTTGAGAATCGCCTTGTCGGCGGTCTGCTCGATGGTGACCGTGGTCTTGCCGCCGGATTGGGCCTGGGTCGGGTTCTTGGCGTTGGTCCAGCCTTGGGTGAGGCTGTTGTCGACTTGCAGGCCGCCCTTGCCGAGGCCATCGGGAACGTTCGATACCTGGCCGAACGCAGCTTGTCGCCCTGCCGCCTGCGCTGCCTGCTGGGCGGCAATCGCCGCGACGCTGGTGTTGAGCGTGCTAATTGAACGCGCCAACTGCTGGTTGACCCGTGCCTGCTCGTTCAACGAAGGAATCCCCGGCACCTGCCCGCCGTTCACGCGTGCCGCCGTGGTCGCTTGAGACGCACCTTTCTCGGCAAACCAGCCGGCACTGAACGCCGTGGCGGCATGGGCGTTACCCGCCACCATCAACAAGGCGATGGCCTGCGCCAGGGGCTTGAGGCGCAACACGGTCTGGGCTTTGCGGTTTACCGTTGGTTTGCAGCGGACCATCTGGAAATTCCTTGTTTGTTATCGCACATGTGTCATCGCACAGCGGGCAAGACACGCTCACGTATGAGGGTTAGGCGGTTGGCGCAAGGCACGACTGAACTTCTGTCATGCAAAGTTCATATAGGGCTGGTAATGGCGGGCGCAAACGCAAAAATCAGCAACGGCACAGGCCGTTGCTGATCTGGTGTTGCGCGGCGGTCAGGCGTCGATTACTGAGGACGACCTTTGCCGTTGCAGATGTTGGTGTTGCCGATGCTCAGGGCGTTGCTGGCGGTCAGGAAGCTGGCACGAACAGCGGCTTTCCAGTTGGTTGGCAGCGGTACGAAAGCGTTGGCTTCAATGGCCGCGTCGTTGTTGGCGGAGGTGCCGTAGTGCTTGGTGAAGAAGTCACGCACTTGGCTAGTCTGAGTGGCGTTGGCGTAGCACTGGCTGAAGATCAGGTTGGTGAAGCCCAGGATCGGGTAGCCCGAGTCTGGGTAAGCCACTACACCGCCACCAGTGGTAGCACCGAACACTGGCACCCACACGTCAGGGTTGCCACGGTCAGCTGCAGCTGGCAACGGTACGACGCTGATGGCAGCACTTACGTTAGCAGCGGCTGGCGACTTGCCTTCGACGGCAACACCGTTGACCACGCCCTTGCCAACTCGGGCAACCTTGGTAGCGTCGTCCAGGCCAGCCAGGGTTGGGGCGGCGAAGTCAGGGCTGATGTAGGTGATGCGGCCTTCAGCGACAGTGGTGTCGTTCAAGGCAGCCATTACACCGTCGCTACCGGTAGCGGCAACAGCACCGGCCAGCGGCGTCAGACCGAGGCTGTAGCTGTTGGCGAACGTCGTGGTGACGGCAAAGGTGCCCGGTTCAGTGGTGCACTTGGCGTTCAGGAAACGGGTGAACAACTCAGTGGTGCCGCTGCTTTCAGCGCGATAAACCACTTGGATCGGACCGCTACGGCCTGCGCCGGTAATACCGCTCCAGTCAGCGATACGGCCAGAGAACACACCGCACAACTCTTTGACACTCAGGTCAACCGCGTTAGCACCTGCCTTGCGGAAAGGGATTGCAACGGACGTGGCCACCGAAGGCACTTGGATCAATTTGCCCCAGCCCGGCTCTTTGTCAGCAGCGTAGGTCGCCAGCTCAGTCGCGGTCAGCTTGGAGTCGCTACCGGCCCAGTGAACGTTCTTGGTAGTGTCGGTGCCGAATTGGTTGTACTTGTTTTCCAGGAACGCGATTTTGCCTTTGCCGCTGCCTACGCCGATGTACGGGGCAAAACCGGCAGTCAATACGTTAGGGGTCAAGTACAGCTTTTGCGGCAAGGTCGCGCCGCCGCCGTTGATGTCAGCCATTGCAGCCTGGGCCGAGCACAGTGCAGCGAGGGTCATGGATACCGCGAGAACGTTGCGCTTAAACATGAAGAATCTCCTTTCGTCGTGTTTGTACGTTTGGGGTAGATGGCTCTTGCATGACGCCATGGCTTCGGTCCCAAGCCTGAAGCGGGGGGTGGCCAGGGGTGAAAACCATGGAGAGAAAGTCGCAGTTTCCGATGACGTTTGTGGGAAAAAACCTCGGGAGGAAATCCTTGATTTTAAAAAGATTCTCGGGTGTTTTGGTCATGGTTTTGAGCGGTTTGGGGAGAGATGACAGAGGGGTTTCAGCGAGCGTGGCTGGAGGCCGCACAGGGCCTGAGATGTGACGAAATGAGGAACCCGAGTTTGGCTGAGAGACTGAAAACACAGCTCCCACATTTTTTGATTGCGCGTGTTCAGGTGACGAGTTGGTTGATCTCGATGATGGGCAGCAATACCGCCATGACGATGACGAGTACGACGGCCCCCATCACCACGATCATCAATGGCTCCAGCAACGCCGTCATGCCCATTGCGCGGCGTTCGATATCACGGGACAGCGTTTGCGCCGCCCGCTCCAGCATCGGCGGCAGCGAGCCGGTCTTTTCACCGCTGGCGATCAGGTGGATCAGCACCGGCGGGAACACCTTCTCCACCGCCAGCGCCGGCGCCAGGTTGACGCCTTCGCGCACTTTGGCGGTGGCGTCGCTGACGCACTGATCAAGGCGGTCATTGGACAAGGTTTGCCGCGCCGCTTCCAAGGCACGCAGCAACGGCACACCGGCGCCGCCCAGGATCGCCAGGGTCGAGGCGAAGCGCGCCGTGTTCAGGCCCAACACAAAGCGCCCGATCAACGGCAACCGCAACACCCGGCTGTGCCAATTCAGGCGCGCCACGGGATTGCGCAGATACAGGCGCCAACTCCAAAAACCGCCGACGATGCCGGCAAAACACAACCAGCCCCAGGCGCGGATAAAGTCGCTGGCATTGAGCATCGCCAAGGTCAGCCCCGGCAGGTCCTGGCGCGCCTGGGAAAACGCGCTGACCACCTGGGGCACCACGTAACTGAGGAGGAAAATCACGATGCCGATCGACACCAACCCCACCACACCGGGGTAGATGAATGCGGTAAGAATCTTGCCCCGCAGGTTGTTGCGCTCCTCGATGTAGTCAGCCAGGCGCTCCATCACCTGGGCCAGGTCACCGGACTCCTCCCCGGCTGCAATCAACGCGCGGTAGATCGACGGGAAGTCCCGTGGCCGTGCCGCCAACGCATCCGCCAGGCGCATGCCGCCGCGTACATCGGCGCGCACCGCGCTCAAGGTCTGGGCGATGTGTTTTTTCTCGGCCTGCTCCACCGTCGCGCTCAACGCGGCTTCCAACGGCAAGCTGGCACCCAGCAGGCTCGCCAACTGGCGTGTGGCCCAGGCCAGGTCGTTGTCCGACAGCTTTGCGCTGAACAGACTACTGCCGCCCGCCGTCGGCTGATTGCCTTCGAGCTGCACCAGCAGTGCGGTCAACCCCCGGCTGCGCAGACTGGCAAACGCCGCGCTTTGGCTGTCGGCCTCCACATGCCCGGACTCGACCTTACCGCTGGCATCGGCGGCCTCGAAGCGATAGCGATTCATCAGGCGTCCCGTGTCACGCGCAGGATTTCTTCGGGCGCGGTGGCGCCGCTGCGTACCCAGCGCTCACCGTCTTCACGCATGCTGAACATCCCGGCGCGGCGGGCAGCCAGGCGCAGGTCCTGCTCGTTGGCGCCCTGATGGATCAGGCTGCGCACATCGTCGTCGACGCAGAACAACTCATGGATACCGGTACGCCCGCTGTAGCCGATGCCGTTGCACTGCGCGCAACCCACTGGGCGCCAAGTGCCGGGTGCGGCCGGGTCTTCCTGCTTGCAATGCGGGCACAGGCGGCGCACCAGGCGTTGGGCCAATACACCGAGCAGCGATGAGGCGAGCAGGAACGGTTCGACCCCCATATCAATCAGCCGGTTGACCGCCGACACCGCATCGTTGGTGTGCAACGTCGCCAACACCAAGTGACCGGTCAGCGAGGCCTGTACCGCAATTTGCGCGGTCTCGAGATCTCGGATCTCGCCGATCATGATGATGTCCGGGTCCTGGCGCAGGATCGCACGCAGGGCCAGGCCGAAGGTCATGTCGATCTTGGCATTCACCTGGATCTGGCTGATGCCCGGCAGGTCGTATTCCACCGGGTCTTCCACGGTGAGGATATTGCTGGTGCTCGCATCCAACCGCGCCAGGGCTGCGTACAGGCTGGTGGTCTTGCCGCTGCCGGTGGGGCCGGTGACCAGCACGATGCCGTGGGGTTGGCGGATCAACGTGTCCAGGCGCGCCAGCAGTTGCGGCTCCATGCCCAATGTCTCCAATTGCAGGCGACCCGCCTGCTTGTCCAACAACCGCATCACTACCCGCTCGCCATGACCGGTGGGCACCGTCGACACCCGAATATCAATCGGCCTGCCCGCCACACGCAGGGCAATACGGCCATCTTGGGGCAGGCGTTTTTCGGCGATGTCGAGTTGGGCCATGATCTTGATGCGCGACACCAACGCGCCGTGCAGAGCCTTGCGGGGTGAGACCACGTCGCGCAGGGTGCCGTCGACGCGGTAGCGCACCACGGAATGGGTTTCGTAGGGTTCGATGTGGATGTCACTGGCCTCGTCGCGGGCGGCTTGGGTGAGCAAGGCGTTGATCATGCGGATCACCGGGGCGCCGTCCTGGGTGTCGAGCAGGTCGGTGACTTCGGGCATGTCTTGCATCAGGCGGTCGAGGTCGACCTCGTTTTCGGCGGCGCCGACGACGGCGGCGGCGCTGCCGGTGTCGGCGTAGGCGCTGGTGAGCAGGCCGTCGAGTTCGTCATCGCGGACCTGTTCGATGTGGGACTGGCCGAACTGGCGTTGGACTTCGCTGATGGACCAGCCGGGGGTTGAGGGGCACACGGTGAGTAGCATGCCCTCGCTGCTGGGGCGCAGGAGGATGCGTTGGGATTTGGCCCAGGCGTAGGGAAGCAGGCTCATGGGGTTGGTCCTGTTTTTCGGTGTACATATCCGTTTTTTGGATAACGGCTACTTAGGGTTCCGCCCTTAAGGCGGCTCACTTTTGAAAAGCGCAAAAGTAAGCAAAACGCTCTTGCCCCAACACTCGGCACCTCGCCTAGGCTCGGTGTGCCCGTAATTCGACATGGATGTGGGCGGCTAAACCGGCATCCCTGCCGGTTTACCCCCCACATCCCTGCCGAATTCCGGCCAGCGTGTTTAACGGGGCGCCTAAGATCAACATCAAAAACACAGCGCGGCGGCCTGGTAGCCGACCGGGTCTCTGGGGCGCCTGTGTTTTCCTGTGGGAGCTGGCTTGCCTGCGATAGCATCAACTGAGTAGTCCAGATACACCGAGGTGTCTGCATCGCAGGCAAGCCAGCTCCCACAGGGTGGTGTACAGCCAACCAGCTTTTGATCTGCCTTTGATCTGCTTTTGATCTTGATCTTCGTCGCCCCGTTAAACCACGCTGGCCGAACGCAGGCTTTGGAGCGTGGGTAACCCGGCAGGACGCCGGGTTAGCCGCGCTGGGCCAAGGATGGCCCATCGCGGCGGCCCACGCTCCAAAGCCGGAGTGAGGGCATGTCGAGCCTAGGCGAGACACCGAGTGGTGGGGCGAAGGCCTTTTGCTTACTTTTGGGCCTTTCCAAAAGTGAGCCGCTGTAAGAGCGGAACCATAAGCCGCCGTTACCGCAGCAACGGATATGTACCCGGTCACGGCTGCCCCCCAGAAACAGGCACCGCCCGAATCACCGCCCGAGGCCCCAACGACTGAGGAATCGCCTTCTCCACCGAAGGCAACTGCGGCGCCTGCACATCCGGCATCGCCCAACTATGCTCCGGCTGCAACCCACCCTGCGCCCGACGCATAAACTCATAACGATTCAACGTAATACTGCGCCCCGCCCCACTGTCGCGAATGATATAGGGCCGCAAGAACACCATCAGGTTGGTCTTGCTCACAGCGCGCTTCTCATTGCGAAACAACGCCCCCAACCCCGGAATATCCGACAACCACGGCACCGCATCATTGCTCTGGCTGTAGCCATCCTGCAGCAAACCGCCCAGCACCATGATCTGCCCGTCATCCAACAAAATACTGGTATCGATCGCCCGCTTGTTGGTCACCGTGCCCGCGTCCACCGACGCCCGCGTGTCCACGCTGCTGACCTCCTGGTAGATATCCAGCTTCACCGTGCCACCCTCGGAAATCTGTGGCCGCACATTCAATTTCAGCCCCACTTCCTCACGCTGCACGGTCTGGAACGGGTTGTTACTGGTGCCCCCACCGCCGGTCACATAGCTGCCGGTGACAAACGGGATCGTCTGCCCCACAAAAATACTCGCGGCCTCGTTGTCCAGGGTCAGCAGGTTCGGCGTGGACAGCACGTTGGTGCCGCCTTTGCTCTTCAAGGCTCGGGCCAGTACTTGGAGGTCGAGCACCTTGCCAATGCCGGGGATATCCACGGTGCCATTGACCAGGCCGATATTCAGGCCCTTGGGCAACACGTCGATGCTGGTCTTGCTGGTCGGCGTACCGTTCAACCCACTGCCCCCCAGATTGACGCCACCAAAACCGCCCTTGCCCCCCAAATTGCCCGCCTGCCATTGCACGCCGAACTCGGTGGCATCGTCCTCGCTCACTTCGACGATGAGGCTTTCGATCACCACCTGGGCGCGGCGTTGGTCGAGCATGTCGATCACTTCGCGCAGGTTGCGGTACAGCGGGTCCGGCGCGGAGATCAGCAAGGTGTTGGTGGTGGCGTCGGCCTGGATAGTCACGCCGCCCGCGCTGAACGCGGTGTCCTGATCGTTGCTGGTGGTGCCGGTGGATGGCGTGTTTTGGCTGTAGCCCGGCGGCACCCCACTGCCGGTAGGCGTGCCGCTGCTGTTCTGTGCATTGCTCGCGGTCTGTGTATTTTTGCCGGTACTGCCCATGGCGCTGAGCTTGCCACGGGCTTCGTCACTCACGCCGGAGTCGCTCTCGCCGGTGAGCAAGCCGCGCAACGACTGCGCGAGCTTGCCCGCCTGGGCGTTGCGCAGGTACACCACGTGCATATTGCTGGGGTTGCTCTGCGCATTGTCGAGTTTGTAGATCAGGTTGCGCGCCAGCTCCGTACGCTCGGGGCTGCCAGAGCGGATGATGATCGAATTGGAGCGCGGGTCGCCGACCACGTTGATCTTTTGGGTCTGGTCCGCGCCCTGGGTCTCCAGCAACTCGGCGACCATGCCGGCGATGTCCACCGCGATGCCGTTCTGCACCTTCACCACGTCAGTGTCGATGGCGCTGGGGGTGTCGATGCCATTGATGATCTGCGCCACACGCGCCAGGTTTTCCGCGTAGTCGGTGATGACGATGCTGTTGTTGCCGGGGTAGGCATTGATCGGGTTGTTCGGCGACACAATGGGGCGCAGCACCGGGATCAGGTTCACCGCATTCTCGTATTGCAGGCGAAAGGTGCGGGTCTGCATGCCGCTGCTGCCGGCACTGTAGATCGGCCCGCCGAGCAATTTGGCATCTGCCTCAGGCACCACTTGGGCCACGCCGCCCACATCGACCACGCTGAAACCTTGCATGCGCAGTGCGGCCAGCAGCATGTCGTAGGCCTGATGTGCAGGCACCTGGCCTTCGCTGACCAGGGTCAGGTTGCCCTTCACACGCGGGTCCACCAGAAATTGCTGGCCGGTGGCGCGCGACAATGCACGCACCACGGCCTGGATATCGGCATCGACGAAATTGAGTTGCACCGGTTGCTCACCCAGCGGGTTGCGCGCCTTGACGACTGCCGGCGCGTGGCCACGGGCGCTGTTGGTCACCTGATGCTGTACGGGAGGCCTGGGCGCAGGTTCGCGCTGGCGATCCAGCGCGGTGTCGCTGCGCCGGGTCTCGGCCAACGGCTGGCCGAGTTCACTGTCCACCAGCAACGGTTGGGTGGGCGGGCTGTTGCTGCACGCGCTCAGGGCAAGCACCAACAGCGGTGCGGCCAAACGAAAAGGCGGGACTGACCACTTCATGAAGCTTCCTTAGCGCCAAGCGCCTGATCCATGCGAACGGTCCCGGACACAGTGCCGGCCGAGTTGTCGACAGCCTCCGGTGCGCGCTGTAAACGCGCCTCGGACACCTCCAGGGAAAACAAACGAGCGTTGCCCAGCAACCAGTCCACCACGGCATCTGCCGGGGCGTTGTCGAAGCTCAAGCGCCAACTGCCAGAAGCCTCCGCCTGCAGTTGGTAACGACCTTGCAGGCCAGCGCTGTCCAAGGCCTGGCGCAGTGCGGTTTCATCGGCAGGTTTCGGTGCCGCGACACCCTGCAACAGAATTTGCAAGGCTTCGGCCTGGGCGCGCAGCTTGGGGGTTTCGGCTTGCCAGTAGTCGATCTTTTTCAACGCGGGCTGGACCAGAATCAACCAGGTCAACAGGCCGGCGAGCACAACACCTGCGCCGCCCAGCATGCGTTTTTCACGCAAGGCCAGGCCGCGCCAGAACACCTGGGACTGGCTACGCAAACGCTGCACTTTATTCATCGCCGGCCTCCGGTTTTACCGGCCCGATGCTCCAGCCATGGTCCTCTCGGCTGGCGGTGAAACCGGCCTGGGTCAACGCGGCTTGCCAGTCGCCCTCGACAGTTGGGTTGCGGCTGTCGGCGAGTAATTCAAGGTGCAGGCGTCCCTGCTCGAACGTCAGGCTGTCGACGCTGGCGACCATGAATGGCAGGTTGCTGCCCGCCAGTTGCAACACGTGGGTGAAGCCCTGGCCGCCGCCTGTCTGGCGTGCGGCCAACTGCTGACGGGCCTGTTGCAAGGGATTGAGCACCACCGGCAATTCGGGAAACGCCTGGCGCACTTGCTGGCTCATCAACGCTTTGAGCCGCTGGCCCTCATCCACCTGGCGCGCGGCGTACAGGTTGAGGCCAAGGGTCCAGATGACGGTGGCCAATGCGACACAGCCCAGCGCCCTGCCCCAGCCGCCACTGGCGGGCTGGCTGAGACGGCCATGCAGGCCCCAGGCGGGTGTCGGGCCACTCCAACGCATGGCCGCGTCTACCAACGGCACATCCAGTGCCTGCTGCCCCAATGGATGCACCGTGCCTTGTTGCAGGCTGTCGCGCGTCAGCAGGTAACCCTCGTCCAACGCCGCCGCACCCACCGGCAAGGCATAGGGCGCCGGGTACAGCCCGCGCAGTTTGAGTTGCAATTGGGCCAACTGCTCCAGCCCAGCCTTGGGCACCCAGGCCACCTGCACACGGCCATCGCTTTCACGTGGGCCATGCGCCACGTGCATCTGCTCCACGGGGCCGAGGATCAGCGCCTGTGCGGCACACGCCACGGCCGCCGCAGTTTTTGCCGCAGGCAGCGGTGGCAGCTCCAGGTTGGTCAGCAGGCTGTCACGCGGGTGCAGGAAACACTCCATTGCGGCGCGGGTC
This sequence comes from Pseudomonas sp. PGPPP1, assembly GCF_002255865.1. NCBI lineage: Bacteria > Pseudomonadati > Pseudomonadota > Gammaproteobacteria > Pseudomonadales > Pseudomonadaceae > Pseudomonas > Pseudomonas sp. PGPPP1. The sequence goes on from NZ_NKIG01000002.1 coordinate 413,706, forward strand.
TTGCCCAGCTGCGCCAGGCTTTCGCAGCCTTCGTTCACCACCACGCCACGCTCCAGCCAAGCAAACCTGACCTGGCTCTGGGCGGTCAATTGATCCAACGGCGGCAAGCCGATGCGCAAGTGTTTCATACGCCCACCCGCGACCAGATCACCTGCGGCTGACGGTCTTCGGGGCGGTGCAACAACGCATCCAGGGTCACCCGCCGCTGCTCGCGCCGCGCCTGGCCCTGTACGCGAAACCACTCGCTGGTAATGCCGACCTGCACCGAGTCCACCGCCACCTGTGGCAAGTGCAGCCGGTTGACGAAGTCGCCACGGTTGATAAACCACTGCCCACTGTTTCGCTCGGCCACCAGCCCTTGGGCCTGGGACAGGCTGAGCTGGGGCACCACTGCACTGAGCACTTCGGCGCTGGCGGTGTTGCCGTTGACCCAGGTATTGGCGGGCAACACGCTGATGTACGCGTGCATGCGCTGCAGCAACAGCGGGTCGAGACCTTCAAGGCCCGCGAGGTCGTCCAGGCTGCGCAACATCGGGTATTTGGCGGGCGCGATATAAGAGGCGATCACGCGCTGGCTGATCCGCCGACTGACCGCCGGATCAACACCCACCGTGCGACACAACCGTTCAAAACTCTGCTGTTGCTCGGCATCCGCTTGATCGCGATCACGATTGACCAGGTTGCGCAGATTGAACTTGCCCTGCTCGTCCTCGATACGGCTCTCAGCCTCACCGCCTTGGGCACGCGCCCAGGGCTGATCGAGGCGAGTCAGCACGTCCTTCTGGCGTGCCTCCCACAACATCTGCCGACTGCGTTCAAGCCCTGCCTGCAACAGCCATTGGCCCTGGACACGCAGTTGCTCGGCCTCCAGGCTGCGGGTGAACACGGTCTGGCGCGTGAGCATACTGCCTGCCAGCACCGCCACCACCGCCGCAATCAGCAACGCGCTGATAATCGCCATGCCGCGTTGCTTCGCCGCTGTGGGCGAATGCCGTTTCATGACGCGCCTTACAACTGCCGGGAGCCGATATCGGCGTTGACGCCATCGCCATCCGGTTGGCCATCGGCGCCCAGGGAGAACACATCCACCTCACCGTTGGCACCCGGATTCAGGTAGTGATAAGGGTTGCCCCAAGGGTCGTTGGGCAAGCGATCCAGATAGGCGCGCCAGTTGCTGTTCTTCGCATCTGCCGGGCGCTCCACCAGCACTTTCAGGCCCTGGTTCATGCTCGGATAAGTGCCGTGGTCAAGGCGGTAGAGTTTCAGCGCCTGTATCAAGCCGCCGATGTCTTGCTTGGCCGCCGTGGCCCGTGCCTGGTCCGGTCGGTCGAGGACCTTAGGCACCACCATGGCGGCCAGGATCCCGAGGATGACCACCACCACCATGATCTCGATCAGCGTGAACCCACGCTGGCGACGAGGGCCTGGCAATGGGGACGTTAGGCGCGCGATATCCATCTCGACATTCCTTGGCTTGAGTGCAATTCGTGGCGCAGTGTTGCAAGAACACATGTCAGTCGTATTGAAAATCCTCGGGAGTTTCAGTCGCCAATCGGTCAACTCCCGGCGCTAGTCTGCGGGCCTGTTTCCCGGCTTTGAGAGCGCCATGTACGGCCGTCGCAACGCGCAAGGTTTCACCCTGATCGAGGTGCTGGTGGCGCTGGCAATCATCGCTGTGGCCATGGCTGCCGCCGTACGCGTGGCCGGGTTAATGACCCAGAGCAATGGGCTGCTGCGCGACAAATCCATCGCGCTGCTGGCAGCACAAAGCCGCCTGGCGGAACTGCGCCTGGAAGGCCACCTGCGTAGCGGCAAGAAGACGTTCGACTGCGATCAAGGCCGCCTGAAACTGCGCTGTGAGCAAACCGTCAATGCCGAGGGCCGCGTGTTTCAGGTCAGCGTGCAAGTGTTGGACGCCAGCCGCGAGGCCCCGCCCCTGGCGCGCCTGGACACACAGGTCATGGCCGAGTGAGCGTCGGCAACGCAGGGCCATCGGGCAATTTGTCGAGGTTGACGCGAACCTTTTCGCCAGCGTGCTCGATCTCTACGCCGTCACCTTCGATGGCCGTCAATCGCACGCCGGGGCTGAGACGTTCGCCCAACAAGAAACTGCGCGGCGGGCCACCGTTGAGGCTGAGGATGGCCACCGCGCCACGGGCCCCGGCCAGCACCCCCGTGACTTTTACCTGCGGGACCGCCGCCACTGTGGAAAACCAGTGCAACGCCGGGTTATCGCTGCGCGCCGCCAAGGCCTGGGGCGTGGCTTGGGGCGTGTTGGATTCAGCGGAGGTGAGCAACAGCGGCGTCCACACCACAACACCGGCCAATGCCGCCAACAACGCCAGCGCCTGCACGCCATGGGCGGGTGAAACACGAAGGGCGAATGCCATGGGGAGGACCTCCTGTTTGTCCGTGGCACCAGCCTACAGGCCAATTCGCACGTTTTTATTTCAGCTGTTTTTATTTGAAGCATTCTCCAGCTCCCCAGGGGCAGACCAATGAAACAGCAAGGCTTCACCCTGATCGAGCTGATGGTGGTGCTGGTGATCATCGGCATTGCCAGTGCTGCCATCAGCCTCACCATCAAACCCGATCCGTTGCACCTGCTGCGCAAAGACGCCGAACGCCTCAGCCAACTGCTGCAAGTCGCCCAGGCCGAAGCCCGCGCCGACGGTCGGCCGATTACGTTGCGGGCGGATGCCAAGGGTTTTCGATTCAGCCGCCGCAGTGATGATGGGCTGGGGGTAGACGCCTTCCAGGGCGACGCTCAACTGCGACCACGCCTATGGGAAAGCACCCCGATGCAACTCAACATCGAACCCCGGCAAACCCTGGTGCTCAATGCCGAATGGATCAACCCGCCGGTGCGCGTGGTGCTTTCAGACGGGCAACACAGCCTCAGCCTGCAACGCGACGCCGCCGGCCTGATGCGTGTAATCAGCCAACCATGAGCAAGGGAACGGGAATGAATCGACAGCAACGCCCATCACAGCAAGGCTTCACGCTGATCGAAGTGATGGTAGCGATCATGCTGATGGCACTGGTCAGCGTCATCGCCTGGCGTGGGCTCGATAGCGTAACCCGCGCGGACCAGCACTTGCAGGCCAGTACCGAGCAAACCGAGGTACTGCTGCGGGCCTTGAACCAACTGCAGCGCGACATCAGCTTGCGGGCCAGTGTTGAACTTGTGGCACCCGGCTCACCCGAAGTCGAAGGGCTGGCGGCGGTGACCGTGCGCAGTTCCGACACCCAAGGCTTTCGCCTGGACGTGATCCGCAGCGCCCCCGTTGCAGGGGACGGCTTGCAACGGGTGCGCTGGTGGCTCAAGGGCGATTCACTGTACCGGGCCTTGGCGCCCGCACGGGATCGCTTCCCGTTGCCGGCGGCCAAGGAGGGGGTGGTGGTGTTGACCGGTGTGAGTGACGTGCAAGTACGGGTTTGGGAGGTGGATAAGGGCTGGCGGCAGTTAAGCGGCAATCGGCGAGAGGACCCGTTGGGGTTGGAGGTCAGTTGGGTGCGGGACACACCGCAGGGTGTGGAGCGGTACCGCCAGGTGGTGGGGCCGTTAAGATAAGGGCACGCCTATGCCTCAACTCAACAACACAACGCCCCCCGGCAGCTCCGTGCACTTGACGCCGTACGCATCCCGAATCAACAGCGCCACCCCCGCCAGTTGCTGCAAACTGAACCGCGCCTGTACCCGGCGCTGGCCAAGTTCCTTGTTCAGCAGCACCAGCATCCCAGGTCGATAACGGTTGATCTCATCCACGACCGTCGCCAACGTTGCGTTGTTGAACACCAGGATCTGCTCACGCCAGGCCACCACCGCCTGGGTATCCACTACCGCCACTTCACTCACACCCGCTGCGCCGTAGGTCAACTGACGGCCGCTTTCCAGACGCACACTGCGCCCGGCCACATCCACCAACAATGAACCCTCGATGCAGGTCACGCACACGCTACGGTCGGTATTGCGTACGTTGAACCGTGCTTGCGCCGCACTTACCCAGCCTTCCCCTGCCTGGACCTTGAGCGGTTGGGCTACGTGGGCGAGCACTTCGACTTCGCCTTCGAGCAGTTCAATGCCCTGCCCCACGCGGCTGATGCGCGTCTGGGTATTCAGTTCCAGGCTGACGCCTTCGCTCAGCAGTACCTGACGCTGCTCGCCAACTTCGGTGCGGTAGTCGGCCGAGAGCCCGGCGAAACCACCGGGTACACCGACGCTCACCATTACCACCGCGGCCGAGGCGGCAATTGCGCCACCCAGGAAGGCACGGCGGCCGAAGTTGCGCGGTTGAGATTCCTGTTGCAGCGCCGGCGCCAGTTGCTGCCACAGCGCCTTGGCCTGTTCGAACGCCTGCGCGTGTTCCGGGCTCTGGGCGCGCCAGGCGTGCAGTGCCTTGGCGTCGGCGACGGTGGCGCGGCCCGACGTCAGCAGCACCAGCCAGTCGCGAGCTTCATCGTGCAGGGGGCTGGCAGCGGTTTGCCGGGCGGTGAGGAAGCTAAAAATATTCAAGCGCGCACATACTCACGGATTTATCAGGGACTCGACACTAAGACGGTTTTCCGGCCCCGGGACCGAACCGCTGAATCACTTTTCTTTCCAGACGCTTGGCACAGTGGCCCAGGGCGGCCTTGATTTCCTTCTCGACCATGCGCGTGGAGATGCCGAAACGCTGGGAGATTTCCAGGTGCGGCGCTTCCTCCAGGCGGGCGGCGATGAGGATTTTGCGGCGGCGTGCCGGCAGTTCGTAGAGGGCTTTGACCAGGGACTGGATTTCCCGCTGGCCGCCGACTACCCGTGACGGGTCTTGGGCTTCGTCGGCGGTTTGCAGCAGTTCCTCGACTTCACTGCCAGTGAGCAAGCGCGCGTCGGCCTGGCGGCGGTCGGCGGCGATATTCAGGGCCATACGGTAGAGGTAAGCGTTGGGTTGTTGCAGGTTAGGCGGGACGTCCATGCGGTCGACCCGCAGGTAGGTTTCGTGCAGGACATCATTGGCCAGGTCCTCCGAACCCAGGCGCTTGCGCAAACGCACCTTGAAGTCTTCGTAGGACGCCAGGAACAAGCTGACCATCGTACTGTGCCCGGTATTTTTCATCCGCTCCAGGCTCCCTTTCCTGCTGTGCATTCCATGCGCGTTCCTGTTGTGTCGGGCATCAAAAGTAAAGTCACCGGCTGGCGCAGCGAACTCGGTGCAGGTCGTTCCACCTGCGTAGTGCCGAGGCTGCGCACCAGTGCTTCATCGCGTTGTTCATCGCCGGTGGAACTGACCAGCCGACTGTGTTCGATCCACCCCTCAGGGTTGACCCAAACCTGCACCAGCGCGCGAAAGCTGCCGGGGCGCGTCAGGGGCGAGCGGCACAGGCTGGCCTCAATGGCCTGCTGCAACGCCGTGGCGTAGCTGTTGTTGATCCTCGCGGCATTGCGTGCCGCTGCACCACGGGCCGCAGGCGGCGGGCTGACCTCGGGCAGTTGCAAGGTGAATGCATCGTTGCGTGCATAACGCGCCATCAGGCCACTCCCTGTCAGCAACATCGCCAGTGCTTCTTGCGCCGTGAAACGCCCGCGCACTCCGATGGAGCGCCGGCCCCGCGTCAACTCGCGGTCCACCAGCACCGCCATCCCGGTGGCGCGACTGTAGGCTTGCAGTGCATGTTCCAGGTCCTGTGCCGGCAGGTTCAGGGTCAGCAGCGGTGACTGCGCTTGCGCCGCCGTGCCTATGCCCAGCAGCAACAGCAAGACCACGGCGCATACGGCGCGCCTCCAGCCCCCCTGCTCACCCCCTGCGTTGCATCGCTGCACGGCCGACGTGTCCTAGAAAACCGTCATCCTGAGGCTCGTTTATGAACCTGATGTTACGGTGATGGCAAAAAAAAACATCACGGTGACGAGAAGTCCACTGCACTACACTTCCAAGCCTAACCGGCCCACCCCCGCGGGCCCGCCAGGAGGCTGCGATGAAGCGTTTGCCCACCCTTGCCAGCGTGTTGCTGTGCAGTGCCTTACCCCTGTTTGCCCTTGCCGACAGCTGCACCGAAGTGTCGGTGGACGGCTACAAGGCACCCGATTACGGCTGCCTCAGCCAACAGATGGGCAGCGATACAAACGCGGCCAAGGCAACGAAGAAAAACCGTGAAGCACAGAACATTCCGGTCGATAAACGCGCGCCGAATGCAGTGGGTTTGTCCACACCGGCAGCCACCAGTGTGCGCATGGGCAATACCTTCGGCACCTCGGTGAAACCGCAGCGACCTTGAGGGCCACGGAAACAAAAATGTAGCACTCGGTAACATCTCGCCCCGCCTTGGGGCATGCCCACTTGCGCCGTCCCCGTGTCTGCGGGCCCATGAGGCCATGGCGCAGTTCGTGCATCCTCCGCCACTCCCTCGTCATCTGAACCCGCCATGCGCCCCAAGGAACTGAAACTCTGGACCACCGGTGTCGCCCACCTGCTGGACCTGCCTGCCGGCCATGCACGACTGGCGGGGCTTAGCCACTGGTTGCGCCAGGTCTGCCCGGTAGATCACTTCGTGTTGTTTGTCTACGAAGGCAACCACCGCCCGCTGGCGATGTTCGACACGTTCTGCGCTGACAAGCGCGGCGTGTATGTGGACGACTACCAGTGCGGCCCCTACCTGCTCGACCCGTTCTACTTGGCCTGTACCCGTGGCCAGGCGCCGGGTTTGTGGCGGTTGCGCCAGTTCGCACCGGACCACTTCTACCTCGGCGAGTATTACCTCACCTATTACCAACAGACGGGCCTGGCGGAAGAGATCGCGTTTTTCGTCGACCTGGGTGCGGGGGCCACGGCGGTGTTGTCGCTGATGCGCGCCACCTCCAGTTGCGCGTTCAGTCGTGATGAGATGCAGTTGATCGAATGCGCCCATGCGGTGGTGGAACAGGTGATCGGTGAGGCTTGGCGCTTGCGTCAGGCACAGCAACCACGCCCGGCCCAGGACCTGGACTTCAAGATCCGCGAAGCCTTCGACCAGTTCGGCGCGCATATCCTCACCGGGCGCGAGCAGGAGATCGTGCAACTGTTATTGCGCGGCCACTCCAGCGCCTCGGTGGCCGAGCAGTTGAGCATCAGCCCCGGCACGGTGAAGATCCATCGCAAGAACATCTACGCCAAGCTCGGCATTGGTAGCCAGTCGGAGCTGCTCGGGTTGTTTATCCGCGACCTCACTGGTCAGGAGTTGGTGGCGGTTGCCTGATTGGCACAACGCTGTTCAGGCAGTTAAGCGCAACATCGCAATCACCGAAAACGACTCTATCCCCCAAGGGATATATACAGCGCAAAACCCCCATTGCTAGTTTGGCCCTCGACGCAAACCCGCCTCGAGGAAGCCAGACCGTGAACGACACTTCGCCCAGCGACATCGAATTTTGCAACGTGGTCAAGCGCTATGGCCCGGTGCAGGCCGTGAACGGCCTGAACTTCTCGGTGCGCCGTGGCTCGTTCCACTCTTTCCTGGGCGGTTCGGGCTGCGGCAAGACCACCACCCTGCGCATGATCGCAGGCTTCGAACAACCCACCAGCGGCGAAGTACGCCTCGCCGGGCAGAACGTGGCCGGTGTGCCGGCCTTCGAGCGGCCGGTGAACATGGTGTTCCAGCATTACGCGCTGTTCCCGCACCTGACCGTGACGCAGAACATCGCCTACGGCCTGCGTTATCGCACCCCGCGCCCCGACAAGAAAACCCAACTGCGCATGGCCGATGAAGCCCTGGAAATGGTGCGCCTGAGCGGCTTTGGCCAACGCAAGCCGAGCGAATTGTCTGGCGGCCAGCAGCAACGTGTGGCCCTGGCTCGCGCCTTGGTGAACAAACCCACCGTACTGCTGCTGGATGAACCGCTGGCGGCGCTGGACCGCAAGTTGCGCAAGGAGATGCAATCGGAGTTGCTGCGCCTGCAACGGGAAGTCGGCATCACCTTTGTGCTGGTGACCCACGACCAGGAAGAAGCCTTGTCGATGAGCGACAGCATCAGCGTGATGCACAACGGTTCGATCATCCAGACCGCCACTCCGGAGCAACTCTACGAAACCCCGGCCAGCCGCTACGTCGCCGACTTTATCGGCGAGTCCAACCTGTTCAACGGCACCGTGCGCCGCCTGCAAGGCAACGCGGTGGTGCTGCGCACGGCCCAGGGCCTGGAACTGACCAGCCCGCTGACACCCACCGGCCAGGCGCTGGGGGCAGACGCCGAAGGTTGCATCGCGGTGCGCCCGGAGCTGATCAGCATCGCCGCCACCGGTGCCGAACTGGCCCGTGAAGTATCGCTGCCAGGTTGTGTGGAGGACCGCATCTACCTGGGCAATTCCACCGAATACCGCGTACGCACCCAGGCCTTCGGCGTGGTCTGCGTGCGCGTGCCACGCCAGCAGGATCAAGGCCTGCAGGCGTTCGAACACGGCGCAGCGGTCAGCGTCGGCTGGGATCATGCCAATGGCCTGGCCATGGCGTTGTAAATCACTTTTCTCAAACGATTGTGGAGCGTGTCATGGACCAGAAAACCTTTCTCAAAACCCTGCGCAGTTGGCAGAACGGTTCCATCAGCCGTCGTGAGTTCCTCGGCCGCACGGGCCTGGGGCTAGCGGCCGCAGTAGTCGCCACCAACATGCCGGGGTTGCTGACCTCCACCGCCGAGGCCGCCGAACAGCCCAAGCTGGGCGATCGTCTGTCGTTGGCCACCTGGCCCAATTACCACAGCCAGGAAAACCTCGACGCGTTCGCCAAAACCACCGGCGCACGGGTGTCCATGAGCGTGTTCGGCTCCAACGAAGAGATGCTCGCCAAACTGCAAGCCGGCGGCAGCGGTTGGGATGTGTTGGTGCCGACCAACTACACCATCAGCACCTATGTGGGCCTGGGCTTGATCGAGCCGTTGGACCTGTCGCGCATTCCCAACTTCGATGCCTCGGCGTTCCAGCAGAAGTTCATCGCCCAGGGCACCGTGGACGGCAAGGTCTACGCCGTGCCAAAAAACTGGGGCACCACCGGCATGTGCTACGACACCGAAAAACTCAAGAACGGCCCCACCAGTTGGAAGGAGTTCTGGGCTGCCGCCAAAGGCCCGGCCAGTGGTCGCACCATGGTTCACGACTACCAACTGACCGCCATCGGCAACGCCTTGAAAAGTTTTGGCTACAGCTTCAACTCCCTGGACCCGAAAGAACTGGCCGACGCCGAGAAGCTGCTGATCGAGGTCAAGCCGCACCTGTTTGCGATCAACTCGGATATCCAACCGTCGATGCGCAGCGGCGATGCCTGGCTGGCGATGTCCTGGACCGGCGACGCCTCGCAACTGCACCGCGATATCCCGCAGATGCACTTCACCCTGGGCAAGGAAGGTGGCGAATTGTGGAGCGACTTCTTTGCCATCCCCAAAAGCTCGGAGCACAAGGACGCCGCCTACGCGTTCATCAACTACCTGCTCGACCCGCAGCACAACAAGCTCGAAGTGCTGAGCCACGGCTACCCCAGCGGTGACAAGCGTGTCGACGCGCTGCTGCCCACCGCCATGCTCGACGACCCGATCATGTACCCCGCCGCCGAAGCGCTCAGCCCGCTGGAGTTCGGTGCCGCCGCCACGCTCACCAGCCCCGCCCGCGCCGAGTTGATGGCGCGGTTCAAGTCCGCCTGATCGTCCAGCCATGGCCACTGAGGAGTCCCCCATGCATGCCGCCACTCACCCGTCCACGGTGACCGCCCTGCCCGCTGCCGCGCCCCCCCGGCGCAGCCTGGGGCGGCGGATCACCCTGCTGATGCTGTTGCCGTCGACCTTGTGGTTCCTGCTGCTGTTGTTGATGCCGCTGGTGATCATCCTGGTGTTCAGCTTTGGCGAACGCAGTGCCGTTGGCGGTTATGCCGGTGGCTTCACCTTGGCCAACTACCTCAACCTGGGATCGCGCGCGGCGGCATTCGGCAACACGCTGATGCTGGCGCCGCTGGGTACCCTGGTGTGCCTGGTGGCGGCGTATCCGCTGGCGTATTTCCTGGCGGTCAAGGTCAGTCGCAACCGTTCGTTATTGCTGACTTTGGTGATCGTGCCGTTCTGGACCAGCTTCCTGATCCGCACCTACGCGTGGATCTTTATCCTCAGCGGCAAGGGCATTCCGGCGCTGCTGGCCAGCCTTGGCCTGGAAGATGTGCGGTTGATCAATACGCCGTGGGCGGTGCTGATCGGCATCGTCTACGGCTACCTGCCGCTGATGGTGTTCCCGATCTACGTGAGCCTGGAAAAACTCGACAAACGCCTGCTGGAAGCCTCAGCCGACTTGGGTGCCAGCGCCTTTGAAAGCTTTCGGCGCATCACCCTGCCGCTGTCGGCACCGGGGATCATCACCGGGGTAATGCTGGTGTTCATCCTGCTGATGGGCGAGTTCCTGATCCCGGCAATCCTCGGCGGTGGCAAGGTGTTTTTTGTCGGCAATGCCTTGGTGGACCTGTTCCTGCAATCGCGCAACTGGCCGTTCGGCAGTGCGCTGGCCATGACTCTGGTGGCGATGATGCTGCTGATCATCGGCGTGTATTTGAAGCTGGTGGCGCGCTATGGCGGCCGCCCTGCCGATGGAGGCCTGTGATATGTGGCTGCGCAGTTATTCGACGTCGCTGTATCTGTTTTTGTATGCGCCGATCGCGCTGATCGTGCTGTTCAGCTTCAACGCCGGACGCAGTGGCCTGGCATTCGAATGCTGCTCGGTGCAGTGGTTCGGCCGCGCGTTCAGCAACCCTTTCATCATGGAAGCCCTGGGGCATAGCGCGTTTATCGCCTTGTGTTCGGCGCTGATCGCCACGTTGTTCGGCACCCTGGCGGTGTTTGGCCTGCAACGGGCCGGGCCGCGGGTACGCCTGCTGTTCGATGCACTGACCTACTGCGCGATCATCGTGCCGGGCATCGTGATCGGCATCTCGACCTTGATCGCGTTCATCAGCCTGTTCGACCTGATCAACCCACTGCTCGCCAGCCTGATACCGAGCATGCCGCGCCTGAACATGGGGTTCTTCACGGTGATTGCCGCCCATTCGCTGTTCACCATGGCCCTGGTGATGGTGATTGTGCGCAGCCGCGTCGACACCCTCGACAAGGCGCTGCTGGAAGCCTCGGCCGACCTTTATGCGCCGCCCATGCAAACCTTCTGGCGCGTGACGTTGCCGCAGATCAGCCCGGCGATCATGGCCGGCTTCCTGCTGGCGTTCACCTTCAGCTTTGACGATTTCATCATCGCGTTTTTTGTCGCCGGTTCCGAGACCACGCTGCCGATCTACATCTTCTCGTCGATTCGCCGTGGGGTAACGCCAGAGATCAATGCGGTGTCCACCGTGATCATCTGCGTGTCGCTGATCCTGCTGTTCACTTCCCGCCACCTGCAAAACCGCCGTGCCCAGGAGCCTGCCCATGCGTGATCATCTGTACATCAACGGCCAGTGGGTCAGCCCGGATCTGGGCGGTTACCTGGATGTGATCGACCCGGCCACCGAGCAGGTGTTCGAGCGGGTTGCCGCCGGCACCGAAGAAGACATCGACCACGCGGTGCGCGCTGCACGCCGCGCTTTCGACAACGGCTGGAGCCAGACAAGCGCAGAGGAGCGCGGCCAGTGGTTGGACGCCTTGGCGGACGAGCTGGAACGTGTCCAACCGGCCCTCGCCGAATTGGAAGTACGCGACAACGGCAAGCCGCTGCCCGAGGCACTGTGGGATGTGGGCGACGCCATTGGTTGCTTCCGTTATTACGCAGGGCTGGCGCGTGAACTCGACGCTCGCCAGGACCAACCACTGGCCTTGCCGGACGCGCGTTTTCGTTGCCGGATACGCCACGAGCCGATCGGCGTGGCCGGGCAGATCATCCCTTGGAACTACCCGTTGCTGATGGCGGCGTGGAAGGTCGCTCCGGCTTTGGCTGCTGGCGCTACGGTGGTGTTGAAACCCTCGGAACTGACGCCCCTCACCGCCCTGGAACTGGCGGCCGCCGCCGACCGCATCGGCCTGCCGGCTGGCGTGTTGAACGTGGTCACCGGCCTTGGCGTGGATGCGGGCAGCCCACTGACCGAGCATCCCGGCGTGGACAAGCTGGCGTTCACCGGCAGCGTGCCCACCGGGTCCAAGATCATGTCGGCGGCTGCGCGGGACATCAAGAACATCAGCCTGGAGCTGGGCGGTAAATCGGCGTTCATCGTATTTGATGACGCCGATATCGACGCGGCGGTGGAGTGGATTCTGTTCGGGATCTTCTGGAACCAGGGTCAGGTGTGCAGCGCCACTTCGCGCCTGTTGGTGCAGGACAGCATCGCCCCGCGCCTGATCGAACGGCTGGTGGAGGAAACCCGCAAGATCACCATCGGCCCCGGCCTGGAACCCGGTGTACTGCTTGGCCCGTTGGTCAGCCGGGGTCAGTACGACAAGGTACTTGGCTTTGTCGACCAGGGCCTGGCCAGCGGTGCGCGGCTGCTCACCGGGGGCAAACGCCCTGCCCACCTGGCCGAGGGTTACTTTATGGAGCCTACGATTTTTGATGAGCCGGCGCATAACAGCATCCTGTGGCGTGAGGAAGTGTTTGGGCCGTTGCTGTGTGTGAAGCGCTTCAAGACCGAGGAGCAAGCGGTGCAGATGGCCAATGCCAGCCGCTTCGGGCTGGCGGCGGCGGTGATGAGTGCCGATCCGCAACGCAGCACGCGGGTGGCCAATCAGTTGCGGGCCGGGATTGTCTGGGTCAATTGCTCACAGCCTACCTTCGTCGAAGCGCCGTGGGGCGGGATGAAGCACAGCGGTATCGGCCGTGAGTTGGGGGAATGGGGGTTGCACAATTATCTGGAGGTCAAGCAGGTGACCGAGTATGTCAGCGACCAGCCATGGGGCTGGTATTTATAGACCGCCTTCTAACTGGAGAAATGCAATTCAAATGTGGGAGCTGGCTTGCCTGCGATAGCGGTCCTTCGGTGTACATATCCATTCTTTGGGTAACGGCGGCTATTGGTTCCGCCCTTACGGCGGCTCACTTTGGAAAAGCCCCAAAGTAAGCAAAGGGCTCTTGCCCCACCACTCGGCACCTCGCCTAGGCTCGGTGTGCCCTCTCTCCGGCTTGAATCCGTGGGCCGCCGCGATGGGCCATCCTTGGCCCAGCGCGGCTAACCCGGCGTCCTGCCGGGTTACCCACGGATTCAAGCCTGCGTTCGGCCAGCGTGGTTTAACGGGGCGCTTA
>NZ_NKIG01000065.1:0-6158 GCF_002255865.1 Pseudomonas sp. PGPPP1
CAACAGCGCGCTTGAGCAGGGTGTTACGTACAACACGTACGTATACGCCAGCTTCACGAGCCTCTTTACGGAGTCCGGTCATAGCGCCTACTGTCACACCACGGGCATCAGCCACGACAGCGGACAGAGCAGCTTTGGCAGCCTCGTTGACTTCAGCGACGATGGCCTTCTTGTCTTCGAGATTAATTGCCACGGGTTTAACTCCTGCTTGTTACCGTTTCATCTGGCCGGAGCCGGATGTCGTTTTGGTGTCTGATTCGGTAAGGAACCGGGAGCACCATCTGCGTAGGCTTGAGGTTTAAGACTTGCGTCGCCTACGGTCTTGGATAGCCCCCGCCAGGCAGGGACCCCAATTTTTTCAATTGACGCAATCGCTTGCGTCAATCTGTGTCTTATACGTCCAGCGAGCCTTGGTCGATGACCAGACCTGGGCCCATAGTGGTGCTCAGGGTAACGCGCTTGACGTAGATACCTTTAGAAGAAGCTGGCTTGATACGCTTAAGATCAGCGATCAGGGCTTCAACGTTTTCCTTCAGCTTGACGGCGTCGAAACCGACCTTGCCAACGGAGGTGTGAATGATGCCGTTTTTGTCGGTGCGATAACGAACCTGACCAGCCTTGGCGTTTTTAACCGCGGTAGCTACGTCTGGCGTTACAGTGCCGACTTTAGGGTTAGGCATCAGGCCACGTGGACCAAGGATCTGACCCAACTGACCTACAACACGCATTGCATCCGGGGAGGCAATAACTACGTCGTAGTTCAGGTCGCCGCCTTTCATTTCGGCAGCCAGGTCGTCCATGCCAACGCGATCAGCGCCAGCGGCCAGAGCAGCTTCAGCTGCCGGGCCTTGGGTGAAGACGGCTACACGTACAGTCTTGCCAGTACCGTGTGGCAGCACAGTAGCGCTACGAACGACTTGGTCGGACTTACGCGGGTCCACACCCAGGTTTACAGCAACGTCAACGGACTCGCTGAATTTGACAGTCGACAGCTCGGTCAACAGGGCTGCAGCGTCTACAAAGCTGTAGGCCTTGCCTGCTTCGATTTTGCCGGCGATAGCCTTTTGGCGCTTGGTCAGCTTAGCCATTACACACCCTCCACGTTAAGGCCCATGCTACGAGCAGAACCGGCGATGGTACGCACGGCTGCATCCATATCAGCTGCAGTCAGATCCGCGTTTTTGGTTTTCGCGATTTCTTCCAGCTGAGCACGAGTCACAGTGCCGACTTTAACGGTGTTAGGACGAGCGGAACCGCTAGTCAGACCAGCAGCCTTCTTCAGCAGAACCGAAGCCGGGGTCGACTTAGTTTCGAAAGTGAAGCTACGGTCGCTGTATACAGTGATGATCACTGGAGTCGGCAGACCTGGTTCAAGACCCTGAGTACGGGCGTTGAAGGCCTTGCAGAATTCCATGATGTTCACGCCATGCTGACCCAGAGCTGGACCAACAGGTGGGCTTGGGTTGGCCTGAGCGGCCTTCACTTGCAGCTTGATGTAAGCGGTAATTTTCTTGGCCATGAGGCACTCCAATTACGGGTTCAAACGCCTCGAAAGGCTCCCCGGTTACTTGCGCGTTTATCCCAGTGACGACAAAACCCCACAGCCTAAGGCTGCGGGGTTGGGATGCTTAGCCAGCTAGACCTTCTCGACCTGGCTGAACTCCAACTCTACAGGAGTAGAGCGACCGAAAATGAGCACTGCCACTTGGATCCGGCTCTTCTCGTAGTTAACCTCTTCGACAGTGCCGTTAAAATCAGCAAACGGACCATCTGTAACACGAACAACCTCACCCGGCTCGAACAAAGTCTTCGGCTTAGGCTTGTCACTACCATCAGCAACGCGACGCAGAATTGCTTCTGCCTCTTTATCAGTGATCGGAGCAGGCTTATCAGCGGTACCGCCAATGAAACCCATGACACGAGGCGTATCCTTGACCAAATGCCAAGTACCTTCATTCATGTCCATCTGAACCAAAACATAGCCAGGGAAGAACTTACGCTCACTTTTACGCTTCTGACCATTCCGCATTTCAACCACTTCTTCAGTGGGAACCAGAATTTCGCCGAAGCCATCTTCCATGCCTGCCAGCTTCACGCGCTCTAGCAAAGAGCGCATAACATGCTTCTCGTAACCCGAGTAAGCATGAACAACGTACCAACGCTTAGCCACGGGACACCCTTAGCCAACAATCAAGGAAACAAGCCAACCGAGCAGGGAATCAAGCCCCCACAACAGCAACGCCATAACCAGAACAACAGCCACAACAATCAACGTGGTCTGCGTGGTTTCTTGGCGAGTCGGCCAAACGACTTTACGGATTTCGGTGCGAGCTTCCTTTACCAGTACCGCAAAAGACTTGCCTTTAGCAGTCTGCAAGCCCACAAAGGCAGCCACAACAGCAATAACAAGCAAAGCGAGCACACGGTACAGGATCGGCGAAGCAGAATAGTACTGATTGCCAACTACGCCTACGACCACCAACGCTACAACAACTAGCCACTTGACGAGATCGAAACGAGAGCTTTGAGCTTCAGCCTTAGGAGTCATCTATGAAGATCCTGTGAAAAGAAAGCCAGACACACCACGTGAATCTGGCAGGTCAGGAGGGAATCGAACCCCCAACCTACGGTTTTGGAGACCGTCGCTCTGCCAATTGAGCTACTGACCTAAAACAAAATCAGGCCGACCATTATGCAGGCCTGAAAAAGACTTTACAACAACCAACCCCAACAGACTTGATACAACCTGGCAAAACCACCAGATACAAAACACTCAAGCCGAGGCAGCTGTTAAAACAAAGGCAGATATTTTCATATCTGCCTTGTTATATGGAGCTCTTGAGCGGATTTGAACCGCTGACCTCACCCTTACCAAGGGTGTGCTCTACCAACTGAGCTACAAGAGCAAAACACATGCACAACCTGCAAACTTGGAGCGGGTAGCGGGAATCGAACCCGCATCATCAGCTTGGAAGGCTGAGGTTCTACCACTAAACTATACCCGCGGAGCTTGCAGCTCACGCTAAAAATGGTGGAGGGGGAAGGATTCGAACCTTCGAAGTCGTAGACGTCAGATTTACAGTCTGATCCCTTTGGCCGCTCGGGAACCCCTCCTAAGCGAGCCGGCATTTTACATTACGCCGACCTTCTGTCAAGCATTTTCTCATTTAAATTATGAGGTTAGCTGCATTGACGCCGCATCTCATTAAATCCCCCTAAAGGTCTTCACTGCGAAGCGGGCGCCATTCTATGCAAACTATTCGACAGTTGCAATGCCTTCGCACAGCATTATTTTATGTTTTAACTCATTGAATTCCTTAACAAGGTTTTCAAAGGGCAGATCTTCAGCCAGGCGCCGGCTTTCCGGGGCCACCCGGAGCCAGTAACCTTGAGCATCTGGCGTACTCAGCAGTTGAACCTTGACCTTTATATCCAAGCTAGTGAGACGCTGCTCGACAGATTGCGCTTGGCGCTGGTCTGTAAATCCACCAATGTACAAACAGGTATTTTGCGAATCAGATACCTTTGCCCGCTCCCTGCGGATCACTGCATCCGAAGATTCACTCAGCAGACGAATATCCTGCTGAGCACCTCGATAGAGACTCAGAGGAGTAACGTCTTTAGCGCGCAGCGGGGCCTCTTGCTGGTGCCATATGTAGTAAAAGGCGTTGAGGATCAGTAAAAGCAAAAACAGCCAACGCATAAACACCTCAAGATAACGGGCACGCCATCGCCAGACCAACGAAAACCAAATCAGGAACGAGTCGAGCCTGCGGCACAGAGCCCAATACCAAATCAGCATCTCCGCCAGTCAGGAATATACTGAAGTCATCGCCCCAGTAGCTGCGCGCGAGCTCTACCTGGGTCAGAACAAATCCTCGAAGCATCAACGCACAGCCTCGCTCTACTGCCTCAACTGTTGTACGACCTGGTGAGAGGCACTCCAAAGCCCTTTCAGCAGCGGCATCGCCATACCTTATCTTTCGTGTATGTGTACGCAGCTGATTCCTCATGAGAGACATGCCCGGACAAATAAAGCCTCCCAGGTGCTCGCCATCCTCAGCTATAAAATCTGCAGTCGCCGCAGTGCCAAAATCGAGCACCAAGCAGGCACCCGAGGCCAATTTAAATCCACCGAGCATTGCCAACCAGCGATCCAGACCAAGGCGCTCAAAATCTTCGTAGCCGTTACGTACCCCAGCCACTTCACGAGCTGAAGCAGCACTGGTAACAACAACACCAAATGTCTCCACAAGCGCTTCAACCAGTTTTTCCGTCTCTTCCTGCGCACGGACGCTCACCAACCTGCAACGCGTCAGCAACAACTCAGGCAGCGCCAGCAGGCTATCAATCAAGGCAGCATCCGAACCTGCAACACCTTCAGCCGAGGCGTTCACCCCGCTCGAATCAAGCACACGCCATTTGATAAAGCTATTCCCACAGTCGAGCTCAAGAATCATCACGCAACCTCAGGCTTAGCTCACCACCACTGTATATTTTCTCAACACCATCAACACTCAAACGCAAAGCACCTTGACGATCAACACCCAGCACCACTCCATCGACCTGGTTGACACCGGCTATAAGCGACACAGCCCTCCCCTGCCAAGCGTGATTTTTCTCCCACTCATTCTGAAGCTCGGCAAAACCTAGCACCCGGTGTCGACCCAAGTAGCCTTGCAACTGCAAACCCAGCCGGGCAATCAGGGCGTTTCGATCAACAGGAAAACCCGTCTCTAACTGCACTGATGTCCATTGCTGATCAACCTCGTCAGCCTTCTGCATATTGACGTTGATGCCTATTCCAAGGACAACGTGACAGATATCAGCAGGATCCCCTACGAGCTCCAGCAAAATCCCGGCAATTTTCTTTTGCCCTACGAGAACGTCGTTTGGCCATTTTAAAGTCGCAGTCTGAACTCCAGACTCACGCAGGGCTTGCATGACCGCCAATCCAACCACAAGACTTAAGCCTTCCAACTGCCGAAGACCATCCTCAATACGCAATACAAGGCTGTAATAGACATTCTGGGCAAATGGACTGACCCACTTTCGACCACGCCTGCCTCTTCCCGCCGTTTGCTGCTCCGCAAGCACCAGAAAGGGCGTCGCGCACTCAACCCCAGCAAGACGCAAAGCTTCGGCATTTGTTGAGTCAATGGAATCGTAGATATGGATAGGCCATGCTAAATCAGGGGCATGCTGCTCAATTTCCGCAGCACTCAAGAAAACCAATGGGGATGCTAATTGATACCCCTTTCCACGAACCTTATGAACAGGCAGATTCAATTCGGCCTCAAGGTGCTGGAGTTGCTTCCAGACAGCACTGCGACTGACGCCCAGGGCGGCGCCAAGTGCTTCCCCGGAATGAAATCGGCCATCTTTCAGAAGTTCTAACAACGTCAGCATGCAAGTATCGCCTCACAATGAGGAACGCATGATAGCCATGCGAAAGACCATTGCATAGAAAGGCAGGCGTTTAGCCCTGAAGGCGTCCATGAGAAAACCTGCCGGCACTTTCCGCCCGCCCAAAACAAAACCCCATCTGCTTTCGCAAATGGGGTTTCGGAATTTAATCTTGACGATGACCTACTCTCACATGGGGAAACCCCACACTACCATCGGCGATGCATCGTTTCACTACTGAGTTCGGGATGGGATCAGGTGGTTCCAATGCTCTATGGTCGTCAAGAAATTCGGGTACTGAGTCGTGACCAGTTGGCCTCGCTTCAGCAAATTGGGTATGTGATAGCTTTCGGTGTTTGCAAGAGTCGAACTTTCGGTTCATTTCGTCTTCACACACCGCAATCTGGTGCTCTTTCGCTTTTAAGCTCGAAGCAAGCAAATTGCTTGGGTGTTATATGGTCAAGCCTCACGGGCAATTAGTATTGGTTAGCTCAACGCCTCACAGCGCTTACACACCCAACCTATCAACGTCGTAGTCTTCGACGGCCCTTCAGGGAACTCAAGGTTCCAGTGAGATCTCATCTTGAGGCTAGTTTCCCGCTTAGATGCTTTCAGCGGTTATCTATTCCGAACATAGCTACCCGGCAATGCCACTGGCGTGACAACCGGAACACCAGAGGTTCGTCCACTCCGGTCCTCTCGTACTAGGAGCAGCCCCTCTCAAATCTCAAACGTCCACGGCAGATAGGGAC
>NZ_NKIG01000066.1:0-5921 GCF_002255865.1 Pseudomonas sp. PGPPP1
CATCGACCGCTACGACATTGACGCCGCCGGCCAACTGATCGCCTACACCGACCCGGCCCAGCGCATCACCCGCCTGCGTTACGACCGCAGTGGTCGTCTGATCCAGCGGATTGACGCCCTCGGCCATACCGTCGAGTTCGGCTACGACGCCTATGACCGCCTGCTGCACCTGAGTAATGAAAACCACGAACGCTACCGCTTCGAATGGGACGTGCTGGACCGCCTGCTGGCTCAGCAGGATCTGGACGGCAGCGGGCGCATCTATCAGTACAACCCCTTGGGCGATGTCACCGGCATCCACCATATTCCCGCGCCGATCGCCGAACCGGAGCTGGATGGCAAGGACAGCGCCGAATCGAACACGCCAGTGGTACACCATTTCGAGCGTGACGCCGTGGGTCGCTTGATCCGCAAACGTACCGATGATGGGGTCACCGAGTATGCCTACGACACCGCCGACAACCTGCTGGCGATCAGCTTTACCGACACACAGGGCGACCAGCAGCGGCTCGACTATACCTACGATGCCGTCGGTCAACTGGTCAGCGAAACCAACAGCGCCGGTCTGCTGCAGTACGACTACGACGAGCAGGGCAACCTGCAAACCCTGACTCTGCCCGACCAACGCCAACTCAACCACCTGTACTACGGCAGCGGCCACCTGCATCAGATCAATCTGGGCGGGCGGGTGATCAGCGACTTCGAGCGCGATTCACTGCACGAGGAAGTACTGCGCACCCAAGGCGCCCTGCACACCCGTACCCGTTACGACCGCAATGGCCGCCTCAGCCAGAAGGCGCTGCACTATCACCAGGCCGCCCGCGAAGTGTTGCCGCTGTTGCAGAAGGACTACCAGTACGACGCCAGCGACAACCTGGTGGCCGAGATACTGACCCAGACTCAGCGACCTGGCAGCAACCGCCCGACCACGGCGGCCAATGACGACAGCCTGATCGGGCGATTCCAGAACCAGTCATCGACAGGCAAGAGCTATCAAGGCAGCGCCCGCTACGGCTACAACCCGGTCGAGCAGATCCAAAGCGTGCACCGGGGCCCGTCGGTCGAGAGCCTCAACTATGACGCGGCCGGCAACCTGTTCGATGGCTACCGGGTCAAGGGCCTGATCAAGCACAACCGCGTGCATGTGTATCAAGACAAGCGTTATCGCTATGACCGCTTTGGGCGGCTGAGTGAAAAGCGCACCGGCAGCCATCGAATACAACGCTTCAAGTACGACTCTGAGTACAGGTTGATCGGCGTGCATCAGCAGGACGGTGCCCTGCACCAAAGCGTGGTGTTCGGTTACGACCCGCTGGGCCGGCGTATTAGCAAGCAGGTGTATAACGACGACGCTAGCGAACCGAGCCACCGCACGCTGTTCCATTGGCAAGGCTTGCGACTGCTTGAGGAGGTGCAGGACGGCAGGCCCAGCCTGTACGTGTATGCCGATCCGGGCAGCTATGAACCGCTGGCCCGCGTTGATGGCAAGCCGGGAAGCGAGGCGATCTTTTACTTCCACACCAACCTCGCGGGTCTGCCGGAACAACTGACCGACACTTACGGCAACACGGTGTGGCACAGCGAGTACCAGGCCTGGGGCAAGACGCGGGACGAGTGGCATGATCAGCAGCCGGGACGTGAGCAGAACCTGCGCTTTCAAGGGCAGTACCTTGACCGCGAAACCGGGCTGCACTACAACACCTTCAGGTTTTTTGATCCGGATGTGGGGCGGTTTACCCAGCCGGATCCGATTGGGTTGATGGGTGGGATCAATCTTTATCAGTACGCGCCGAATGCGGTGGGATGGGTTGATCCGTTAGGCCTCACGCCAATAACATTCACTGACAGCAGAGGACTGACCCTAGATGTAACCGGTTATACCGATCTAGGCCACTTAACGGATTCCAATCTAAAGAAAATTAGCTTCCTTAACGGCCCAGAGTCCAGCTCATATGGTATAAGCCCTAAAGACAAACACGGAAACAAGATAGTTCTACATCACTATAAACAGCAACCGGAAGGCCCCATTATAGGCATGCCGGAAAAACACCATCGACAAAAACACAAAGAGCTCCACCCTCATGGAAACCAAAAAGGCAAAGGAATCAGTAACAGAGACGAATTCAATATGTGGAAACGAGAGTTTTGGGCAGCTCAAGCCAATAAAGAAATAGCACATAGAAACAAAACGCCCTCGACAACCCGCACAACAAACCGGAGATGCCCGTAGTGGATAAGAAACTTAAAGAAAAAATCACTAATCTCATTATGATAGATTGTGATCTTCATGGAAGGCCTGCAACCGACACAGAAATCTCCGAAGCCGAGTTGGAACTAGGATTAAAATTTAACGAGCAGTATACAGACTTTATAAAAATTTTCGGAGGTGCATTTGGCGGAATCGAAATTCACGCATTTGATAATGGTGACTTAATAGGAAACGAAACGGTAACAGAACTAACAAAGGAATTCCGAAAAACATACTCTGAACATTTGACAGAAGATCTAATGCAATCATTCGCCATATCAGATGACGGAGCAGGAAATCCAATTCTCATCAACCAAGACGGCCACATCATAATATTCCTTCACGAAACAGGAGAGGTACAAAAAATGCATAACTCACTTGAAGAACTTCTATTGAAATCATTTCCATAAAAAACGGATGAGAAAAACTGGAAAATTTGCCACTTGGAGGACTTGCTGACAGTCGCCCAAGTTGCTCGCTGGACGCAAGCATCACCGGTGGCATGCATTTGAGGTCACACACGACAGTCTCGGAGAACTGCGCACCAGAAGCATCTACTGGCCCAGCAATATCTGGATAACAGCATTCGTGTCGGCGACATCACCGGGCGCCATCATATACCCGCGCCGAATGCCGAACCTGAACTGGATGGCAAGGGCAGCGTCGAACCGCACACGCCACTTGTGCATCATTTCGAGCGTGACGCCCTCGGCCGCCTGATCCACAACAGTATCGACGACAGCGTCACAGAGTATGACTACGATGCCCTCGGCCAACTGCTCAGCGAAGCCAACAGTGCCGGAGAACTGAAATACGCTTACGACGAGCTGGGCAACCTTGAAACCCTGACCCTGCCCGACCAACGCCAACTCAACCATCTGTACTACGGCAGTGGCCACCTGCATCAAATCACCTTGGGTGGCCGGGTGATCAGCGACTTCGAGCGCGATTCACTGCACGAGGAAGTACTGCGCACCCAAGGCGCCCTGCACACCCGTACCCGCTACGACCGCAATGGCCGGCTCAGCCAGAAGGCGCTGCACTATCACCAGGTCGCCCGCGAAGTGTTGCCGCTGCTGCAGAAAGACTACCAGTACGACGCCAGCGATAACCTGGTGGCCGAGATACTGACCCAGACTCAGCGACCAGGCAGCAACCGCCCGACCACGGCGGCCAATGACGACAGCCTGATCGGGCGATTCCAGAACCAGTCATCGACAGGCAAGAGCTATCAAGGCAGCGCCCGCTACGGATACAACCCGGTCGAGCAGATCCAGAGCGTGCACCGGGGCAGCCCCGCGTCGTTGGGCCAGCACATCGAGAGCCTCAATTACGACGCAGCCGGCAACCTGTTCGATGGCTACCGGGTCAAGGGCCTGATCAAGCATAACCGCGTGCATGTGTATCAAGACAAGCGTTATCGCTATGACCGCTTTGGGCGGCTGAGTGAAAAACGTAGCGGCAGCAACCGCATCCAGCGTTTCGAATACGATGCGGAACACCGGCTGATCTGTGTCCGCCAGCAGCAGGGATCAATGGCCCAGCACATCTTTTTCAACTACGACCCGCTGGGGCGGCGCATCAGCAAGCAGGTGTACAACGACAACGCCAGCGAGCCGAGCAGCCGCACGCTGTTCCATTGGCAAGGCTTGCGACTGCTTGAGGAGGTGCAGGACGGCAGGCCCAGCCTGTACGTGTATACCGATCCGGGCAGCTATGAACCGCTGGCCCGCATTGATGGCAAGCCAGGCAGCGAGGACATCTTCTACTTTCACACCAACCTGGCCGGGCTGCCGGAACAGCTGACCGACACTGACGGCCACACGGTGTGGCACAGCGAGTACCAGGCCTGGGGCAAGACGCGGGACGAGTGGCATGATCAGCAGCCGGGGCGTGAGCAGAACCTGCGCTTTCAAGGGCAGTACCTTGACCGCGAAACCGGGCTGCACTACAACACCTTCAGGTTTTTTGATCCGGATGTGGGGCGGTTTACGCAGCCGGATCCGATTGGGTTGATGGGAGGAATCAATCTTTATCAATACGCTCCGAACGCAGCGAAGTGGGTTGATCCGCTCGGCCTCGAAACTATTCGCTTACGGCATTACACAAGCAACCAAGGACTAGAGGGAATACAAAATAGCATGCTGATTAAGGCTGGCGACCAAAATTCAGTATTTGCCACTAAGGCCAAAGGGAAGCCATTAAGCATGGCTGACGCCGCTGAGAAATTTAAAATAAAACCACATCATGCCCGAAACCACATTGACATAGATGCCGGAAGAGTAGAATTCAGAAAAAACAACTTAGGCGTTGAAGAATATAAAATAAAAGGCGACATTAAACTAGATAAAAAAACGACTTCTTTCAATAAGCGATGCCCATAAAATGAACAAAAAGTGCAAGATAGGAATTTCAGAACTAAAAAGCATCTTAACCAACTTGGATGAGGTAGTGGTCACTATTGATAAAATAGGCTCTGGGTTCGAAGACAAAGAAACCACCGCACTAGCATTGTTACTATTTATTAGAGAGAAAGCAATTCTTGACAAGCTAGCCACTGCAAGAAAAATTTTAAACCACTCTCTACTCGAAGAGCTTGGCACTGATGATTATGATAAATGGATAGAAAATGAAATAGAATATTGGAAACCGCCATACGATAAGGACAGGGATGAAATCGCCAAATCCCTTGACAACCTTAAATAAAAGATAGAGGCCATGAGAGTTCGCGACCAAATAAAACTTGGAACATTTAGAGGAAAAGGCTTCAAGAACACAACATGGCATCACCACGGTCGAGTCGGAGGACTACTACCGTTGGTTGACACAGCCGATCATAAAAACAGACATAACGACTACCACCCTAAAGGTAAGGGTGGCCGAAATATATGGGGCGGCGGATCCCCTTGTAGATAATATCTGGAGCTATCAAGTGAAAAAATTCAAATCACTTTCCGAGCTACTCACAACCTATGAATCACTAGACTGGAGCGGAACACTTTTTACAAATAAACAGCATTGGGAAATTCCCCCTACAAAAACTGAAATTTTACTACTAGAGGGGGACGACGAACTTGAGGATCTGACTGAAGATCAACTGCCGCGCCTCGCCCAAACCAACAATGCATCTTACTTACTAGATGTTGAAATTTTCAAGAGCGTCATCGACTTCCAAAGAGACAGAACTCACAACTCTAACATCCACGATTACGCGCATGCATTAAATTACTACTTAGAGAACGATGACTTCTACGACCCAAGTTAAGTCAAGACGAGGAATTTAAAATCAAATATAAATTCAACCACTGCAGCAAGTAGGTATAAAAACGAGCATCCTATCAATGACGCTCACTTTAAACTTACAGAAGCCCATCTTGAGCACCCGACTGGGGCAGCAACGGCGAAGAGTATCGATTCGAATACGACCTGGAACGCGGCGAAACCCACGTCACCGACAGCCTCGGCCGCCAAGACCATTACTACTGGGGCCCCTTCTACGAGATCTACCAACACATCGACCCCCTCGGTAACTGCTGGCAAGAGGAAATCATCGCCGGGCAATTGATGAAGAGCGTCGATCCACAGGGCGGCGAATGGCGCTACAGCTACGATGATATTGGCCGCCTGATCGAGACGCGCGATCCATTGGGGCGTAGCGAACACATCCGCTATC
>NZ_NKIG01000034.1:0-67146 GCF_002255865.1 Pseudomonas sp. PGPPP1
CTCCACAAGCACCCACACGAATTGCTTGATTCAGTTGTTAAAGAGCGGTTGGTTAAGATCTTTCGTCTCAACCGAGGCGCGCATTCTACAGCAGCCTCATTTGCTGTCAAGTGATTATTTTCAGAAGTTTTCGAAGATTTCTTCAACAACTTCAACCACTTGCGCTTCCGATCACTCGTTAGCGGGAGGCGAATTCTACAGCGTTACACGCTGCTGTCAACACCTCTTTTTCAACTTCCTGCGAGCTTCGATGAACTGAAGCAACTGACTGCCAAAACCTACATAACTCATTGTTTACCAAGGAGTTTTCCGTTTCGACTGCGCCGGAAGTGGGGCGAATTATAGGCCTCCAGAATCTGCCGTCAACCTGTTTCTTCACATTTCTGTCATATAGGTCAGAAAAACCCCAAAAACACAAAAGCCGGCCCCAAGGGGCCGGCTTTCAGCTCAAGTTACAAGCTAGGGAACGCGAACTGCGAGGCTTCATGGCTGGCCCGCTGCGGCCAACGCTGAGTGATCGCCTTGCGACGGGTATAGAAACGCACGCCATCCGGCCCATAAGCGTGCAAGTCGCCAAACAGCGAGCGCTTCCAGCCGCCAAAGCTGTGATAGGCCACCGGAACCGGCAGTGGAACGTTCACGCCCACCATGCCCACTTCAATCTCGTCACAGAACAGACGCGCCGCTTCACCATCACGGGTAAAGATGCAGGTACCGTTGCCGTATTCATGATCGTTGATCAGCTGCATCGCCGCTTCCAGGCTATTCACCCGCACCACGCACAGCACTGGCCCGAAGATCTCTTCTTTATAGATGCGCATCTCAGGCGTTACGCGATCAAACAGGCTGCCACCCAGGAAGAAACCCTCTTCATGCCCGGCAATGCTCAAACCACGCCCATCAACCACTAACTCAGCACCCGCCGCCACACCGTCTTCGATATAGCCACTGACCTTGTCCCGCGCCTGCCCCGTCACCAACGGCCCCATATCCAGGCCGCAAGACGTTCCGGCGCCGATCTTCAGCGCCTTGACCTGCGGCACCAGCTTGGCGATCAACGCATCCGCTACCTGGTCGCCCACGCAGACGGCCACCGAGATCGCCATGCAACGCTCTCCGCACGAACCATAGGCTGCGCCCATCAAGGCACTGACCGCGTTATCGAGGTCTGCATCCGGCATCAACACCGCATGGTTCTTCGCACCGCCCAGGGCTTGCACGCGTTTGCCGCGCTTGGTGGCTTCGGAATAGATGTACTCGGCAATCGGTGTCGAGCCCACAAAACTCAGCGCCTTCACCTCCGGCGCTTCGATCAGCGCATCCACCGCGCCTTTGTCACCGTGCACCACGCTCAGCACACCCTTAGGCAGACCGGCTTCCTGCAACAGTTGTGCAATCAGCAGCGTCGAACTTGGATCGCGCTCCGAAGGTTTCAAGATGAAACAGTTACCGCAAACGATCGCCAGCGGGTACATCCACAGCGGCACCATCGCTGGGAAGTTGAACGGCGTAATACCGGCCACCACGCCCAGCGGCTGGAAATCCGACCACGCATCAATGTTCGGTCCTACGTTACGGCTGTATTCACCCTTCAGAATCTCCGGCGCCGAACACGCGTACTCAACGTTCTCGATCCCGCGCTTCAATTCACCCGCCGCGTCCTCCAGCGTCTTGCCGTGCTCTTCGCTGATCAACTGCGAGATACGCGCTTCGTTTTGCTCCAGCAATTGCTTGAAACGAAACATCACCTGGGCACGCTTGGCCGGCGGGGTATTACGCCACGCCGGAAACGCAGCCTTGGCCGAGTCGATAGCCTGCTGAATAGTTTCGCGACTGGCCAACGGCACCTGGTGAATCACTTGGCCGGTGGACGGGTTGTACACATCAGCACTACGGCCGCTGTCATTGACCAACTCACCGTTGATCAAATGCTGGATAAGGCTCATGCAGGGCTCCTGAAAAGTTGTTCTATATAGAAGGAGAAATCAGTCGATCTTGTTCAGCACTTCGCCGACCGCGTCGAACAGACGATCCAGGTCCTGCGGCTTGCTGTTGAAGGTTGGCCCAAACTGCAGCGTGTCGCCGCCAAAGCGCACGTAGAACCCGGCCTTCCACAAAGCCATGCCAGCCTCGAATGGACGCACGATGGCATCGCCGTCACGCGGGGCAATCTGGATCGCACCGGCCAGGCCATAGTTGCGAATGTCGATTACGTTCTTGCTGCCCTTCAAACCATGCAGCGCATTCTCAAAGTGCGGCGCGACTTCGGCTACGCTCTGCACCAGGTTTTCCTTCTGCAACAGGTCCAATGCCGCCAGGCCAGCCGCGCACGCTACCGGGTGCGCCGAGTAGGTGTAGCCGTGTGGGAATTCCACCGCGTACTCAGGCGTGGCTTGGTTCATGAAGGTCTGATAGATCTCGCTGCTGGCAATGACCGCGCCCATCGGGATTGCACCGTTGGTGACTTGCTTGGCGATGCACATCAGGTCTGGGGTTACACCAAAGCTGTCAGCACCGAACATCGAGCCGGTACGGCCGAAACCGGTGATCACCTCATCGAACACCAGCAAAATGTTGTGCTGGTCGCAGATCTCGCGCAGACGCTTGAGGTAACCCTGTGGCGGCACCAGCACGCCAGCGGAACCCGCCATCGGTTCGACAAACACCGCAGCAATATTCGAAGCGTCGTGCAACTCAATCAGCTTGAGCAATTCATCGGCCAAGGCAATACCACCCTGCTCCGGCATGCCACGAGAGAACGCATTGCTCGCCAGCAGGGTGTGGGGCAGATGGTCAACATCCATCATTGCCTGGCCAAAAATCTTACGGTTGCCGTTCACACCACCCAGGCTGGTACCGGCGATGTTTACACCGTGGTAGCCACGGGCGCGGCCGATCATCTTGGTCTTGGTGGCCTGGCCTTTTAGGCGCCAGTAGGCACGCACCATTTTCACCGCGGTATCAGCGCACTCGGAACCAGAGTCAGTGAAGAACACGTGATTCAGGTTGCCCGGGGTCAGGTCGGTAATCTTTTCTGCCAGTTGGAAGGACAGCGGATGACCGTATTGGAAGCCCGGCGAGTAATCCAGGGTGCCCAGTTGCTTGGCCACCGCCTCCTGGATTTCCTTACGGGTATGCCCGGCGCCGCAGGTCCAAAGGCCCGACAACGAGTCGTAGACCTTGCGCCCCTTATCATCCGTCAACCAGCTGCCTTCGGCGGCCACGATCAGGCGCGGGTCACGCTGGAAGTTACGGTTGGCGGTGTACGGCATCCAGTGCGCGTCCAACTTCAGTTGGCTGGCCAGGGACGATGGGGCGTTTTCGGGCATGTTCATCAGCAAAACCTCGCAAGGCAAAAGGCAGCGTCGGGATTGAAAAGCGTTGTTGCAGCTAAATTGCCACGGCGATAAAGTCGGTGAAATTCAACTCTTCTAACCTTCAGTCAGGCCTTCACTAAACTATGAGCAGCCGTCGACCCGATCCACTGGCCCAAGTCAGCGACTTCGACATACGCCTGTTGCGCATCTTTCGCAGCGTGGTGGAGTGCGGTGGTTTCTCGGCGGCAGAAACCGTGCTTGGCATCGGTCGTTCGGCGATCAGCCAGCAAATGAGTGATCTTGAGCAACGCCTCGGCTTAAGACTCTGCCAACGCGGGCGCGCTGGGTTTTCCCTGACCGAAGAAGGCCGCGAGGTCTACCAATCCGCCCTGCAGCTATTAAGCGCCCTGGAAAGTTTCCGCACCGAGGTCAACGGCCTGCACCAGCATTTGCGCGGCGAGTTGATCATCGGCCTCACGGACAACCTCGTCACCCTGCCCCACATGCGCATCACCCACGCGTTGGCACAGTTGAAGGAGCGCGGCCCGGACGTGCAAATCCAGATCCGCATGATCGCCCCCAACGAAGTGGAACAAGGTGTGCTCGACGGTCGACTGCACGTCGGCGTGGTGCCGCAAGCCAGCGCCCTGTCAGGATTGGAATATCAACCGCTGTACAGCGAACGCTCATTGCTCTACTGCGCGGTCGGCCACCCTCTGTTTTATGCCGACAACAAACAACTGGACGACACGCGTATCGACAGCCAGGACGCCATCGCCCCCACCTTCCGCTTGCCAGCCGACATCCAGGCGCACTACCAGGCCCTCAACTGCACCGCCAGTGCATCTGACCGCGAAGGCATGGCGTTCCTGATCCTCACTGGCCGCTACATCGGCTACCTGCCCGATCACTACGCCAGCCTATGGGTGCAACAAGGCCGACTGCGTGCGCTGAAACCGGCTACACGTTTTTACGATTTAAGCCTCGCATCGGTCACGCGCAAGGGCCGCCGCCCCCATTTGGTGCTGGAAAGTTTCCTGGAAAGCCTCGCGGCAACCCGCTAACGCGGCGTCGCGGCAAAAAGCTGAGCAGTTGGACAGTTTTTTGCAAGAGCACAAGGACATCGACCTTGAGCTTGCCCGCCATGCCACCAGAATCGTCCAGCAACAGCGACCTGATCTACGGACTCAACGACCGACCAAAACCCGCGCCTGCCTTATTGGCCGCACTGCAACATGTGCTGGCCGCTTTCGTGGGCATCATTACTCCGCCATTGATCATCGGCTCCACCTTGGGCCTGACCGCCCACTTGCCCTACTTGATCAGCATGGCGCTGATGGTCTCCGGCGTCGGCACCTTCATCCAGGCGCGTAGGCCGTTTGGCATCGGCGCCGGGATGATCTGCCTGCAAGGCACCAGCTTCGCGTTCCTCGGCGCAGTATTGTCGGCGGGCTTCCTGGTGAAGCAACGTGGCGGCAGCCCGGAAGACATCATGGCGATGATCTTCGGCGTGTGCTTTTTCGGCGCTTTGGTGCAGATCGTGTTGAGCCGCTTCATCGGCCAACTGCGCCGGGTGATCACACCGTTGGTGACCGGGATTGTGATTACCCTCATCGGCATCAGCCTGATCAAAGTGGGCATCACTGACCTGGGCGGCGGTTTCAACGCGCCCGACTTTGGCGCGCCCACCAACCTGGCATTGGGCGTGTTCGTGGTGTTGACGATCATCCTGCTCAACCGCTCCAACACCCCCTGGGTACGGCTCTCGGCGATCATCATCGGCCTGGCCCTTGGCAGCCTGGCGGCTTGGTTCAGCGGCAAGCTCGTACCCCAAGCCCTGCCCGACCTGCCGCTGGTCAGCCTGCCAATCCCCTTTCGCTTCGGATTCAACTTCGACTGGAGCGCTTTCCTACCGATCGCACTGATTTACCTGATCAGCAGTATCGAAACCGTCGGCGACCTCACCGCCAATTGCATGATCGCCCGCCAGCCCATCAGCGGCCCCTCTTATATAAGCCGGCTCAAGGGTGGCGTATTGGGTGATGGCGTCAGTTGCATGATCGCCGCCACATTCAGCGCCTTCCCAAACACCACATTTGCCCAGAACAACGGCGTGATCCAACTCACCGGCGTGGCCAGCCGTTACGTCGGCTTATACATCGGCGTGGTGCTGTTTTGCCTCGGCTTGTTTCCGTTGATTGGCGCAGTGCTGCAGCAAATCCCCAAGCCCGTTCTGGGCGGCGCAACCCTGGTGATGTTCGGCAGTGTGGCCGCTGCCGGTGTGCGTATCCTGGCCCAGGCGCCGTTGGACCGTCGCAGCATGTTGATCATCGCCACTTCCTTTGGCGTCGGCCTGGGCATCGCCGCCCAACCGAACCTGCTGCACCTGATGCCAACCCTGGTGCAGAACCTGTTCGATTCGGCCATCACCAGCGGCGGCCTGACGGCCATTGTGCTGTGCCTGTTATTACCGGAGGCCAAGGCCAGCCCCATTGCCGCAAACCACACACCGGAAAGCGACACACTCGAACCGCTTTGACGGTTTTATTGCATCGGGACTTGTCTGAGGCTTGAGGGTGGGTTATCTGTGCACACGTCGTCTCTATCGATCAGCACGGAAACCTCCATGAGCCTCGAAGTTCCTGCCCACAGCAACCCCACCGGAAAACCCGCCAGCCGTATTCGGCAAAAGAACGAACAAGCGATCCTCCAGGCTGCTGAAGACGAATTCGCGCGCCATGGCTACAAAGGCACCAGCATGAACACCATTGCTGCCAGTGCCGGGCTGCCAAAAGCCAACTTGCATTACTACTTCACCAATAAGTTGGGGCTGTATATCGCGGTGCTCAGCAATATCCTCGAACTGTGGGACAGCACCTTCAACGCGCTGACCGCCGAGGACGATCCCGCCATCGCCTTGAGTCGCTATATCCGCACCAAGATGGAGTTTTCGCGACGTCATCCCCAAGCCTCGCGGATCTTCGCCATGGAGATCATCAGCGGCGGCGAATGCCTGACCGAATATTTCAGCCAGGACTATCGTGCCTGGTTCAGCGGCCGTGCCGCGGTGTTCCAAGCCTGGATAGAAGCCGGCAAGATGGACCCCGTCGACCCGGTGCACCTGATCTTCCTGTTGTGGGGCAGCACCCAGCATTACGCCGACTTCGCCACCCAAATCTGCCGCGTCACTGGCCGTACCAAGCTGACCAAGCAGGATATGGAAGACGCCGGCAACAACCTGATCCACATCATTCTCAAAGGCTGTGGCGTCAAGCCGGCCCTATAAACGAAGCGCCTTATGTCTTTCACGCTGACCGGCCTTTGCGAATTTCGTGAAGAAATACGCAAAAGCCGCTTTATCACCCTTGCCGCCCCGATCACTAGCCCGCAAGACGCCCAGGCGTTTTTCGAGCAGCACAGTGACCCGAACGCCACGCACAACTGCTGGGCTTGGAAACTCGCGGACCAATACCGCAGCAATGACGATGGAGAGCCCGGTGGCACGGCGGGTCGACCAATCCTGGCGGCCATCGAGGCGCAAGGTTTTGACCAGGTCGCGGTACTGGTCATTCGCTGGTACGGCGGCATCCAACTCGGCACCGGTGGCCTGGCCCGCGCCTACGGGGGTGGCGCGAACAAATGCCTGCAAAACGCCGAACGTATCGAACTGATCAGCCGGGTGCCGTTGAGCTGCGCCTGCAGTTTCTCCGAATTGAATCTGGTAAAACTGCGTGTCGCCGAACTGGGTGGGCTGGTGGTGGAGGAAACCTTTACCGCCAATGGCGTCGAGCTGCAGCTTGCCTTGGGTGAAGCACAGATCGACACCTTGCAAACTCAACTCGCCGACCTCAGCCGTGGGCGTATCCTGTTACAACGCTGAAACTGCTTACATTGAACTCCCTGAACCGCGACTCCAAAGGAAGCTTTTCATGTCTACGCCAAAAACCGCACTGATCATCGGCGCCTCGCGCGGGCTGGGCCTTGGCCTGGTCAAGCAATTGCTCCAGGACGGCTGGGACGTGACCGCCACCGTACGAGACCCGAGTAAAGCCGATGCCCTGAAAGCCGTCGGGCCAGTGAAGATCGAGAAACTCGACATGGACGATCAGCAAGCCGTGATCGCCCTGAGCCAGCGCCTCAAGGACCGCACCTTCGACCTGTTGTTCGTCAACGCCGGCGTCAAAGGCCCCGCGAATCAGGAACCTGGCCACGCCACCCTGGCGGAAGTCGGCCAACTGTTTTTCACCAACGCAGTGGCACCGATCAACCTGGCCCAGCGTTTCGTCGGGCAGATCCGCAAAGACAGCGGCGTGCTGGCGTTCATGAGTTCGGTACTGGGCAGCGTGACCATCCCCGATGGCTCGGACTTGGCGCTGTATAAGGCCAGCAAGGCCGCACTCAACTCCATGACCAACAGTTTCATTACCCAATTGGGTGATCAAAAATTGACCGTATTGTCGCTGCATCCGGGCTGGGTGAAAACTGACATGGGCGGCGAAAACGCGCATATCGACGTGGACACCAGCGTGCGTGGCCTAGTAGATCAAGTGAATGCCTACACCGGTAAAGGCGGCCACCACTTCGTGGACTACAAGGGCGACACCATCGCCTGGTAACCACCTCCCACACTGATCTCGTCCATCCTCCTACAGATGGACGAGATCTCGAACTACACGTAATCTACTCCCTCGCCTTAACCGGCGACCCTGGATCAGCAGACAGGGCAACACTGAGCTGGCAAACCTGAACCCATCATTCAGAGGAGCCGGCCAATGCCTGCGACCCGTATCTGGTTAAAAAACCCCCTCGCGATTTTCACTGCCAATGGTCTCGATGCCCGTGGTGGATTGGTGCTGCAAGACGGTGTGATCACTGAAGTGCTCGGCTGGGGACAAGAACCCTCGGTGCCTTGCGGGCAAATTTTCGACGCCCGCGAACATGTGATCCTGCCGGGCCTGATCAACACCCACCACCACTTCTACCAAACCCTGACCCGCGCCTGGGCGCCGGTGGTCAATCAGCCGCTGTTCCCCTGGCTGAAAACCCTGTACCCGGTGTGGGCGCGCCTCACCCCGGAAAAACTCGCCCTCGCCACCAAAGTCGCGCTGGCTGAACTGCTGCTTTCGGGCTGCACCACGGCCGCCGACCACCATTACTTGTTTCCCGATGGTTTGGAAAATGCGATCGATGTTCAGGTGCAAAGCGTGCGTGAACTGGGCATGCGCGCCATGCTTACCCGCGGCTCCATGAGCCTGGGCGAAGCCGATGGTGGCCTGCCGCCGCAGCAAACCGTGCAGCAAGGCCAGGTGATCCTCGACGACAGCCAGCGCCTGATCCACGAATACCATCAACGTGGCAACGGCGCGCAAATCCAAATCGCGCTGGCGCCCTGCTCACCGTTTTCCGTCACCCCGGAAATCATGCGCGCCAGTGCCGAACTGGCCGAAAAACTCGATGTGCGCCTGCATACGCACCTGGCGGAAACCCTGGACGAAGAAGACTTCTGCCTGCAACGCTTCGGCCTGCGCACCGTCGACTACCTTGACAGCGTCGGCTGGCTCGGCCCACGCACTTGGCTGGCCCATGGCATTCACTTCAACCCGGACGAAATTGCGCGCCTGGGCGATGCCGGCACCGGTATCTGCCATTGCCCAAGTTCGAACATGCGCCTGGCCTCTGGCATCTGCCCGACCCTGGACCTGCTCGCCGCCGGTGCGCCTATCGGTCTGGGCGTGGACGGCTCAGCCTCCAACGATGCGTCGAACATGATCCTCGAAGCACGCCAGGCCCTGTATATCCAGCGCTTGCGCTACGGCGCAGAAAAGATCACCCCCGAAGGCGTGCTGGGCTGGGCGACGAAGGGCTCAGCGCAGTTACTGGGCCGTACGGACATCGGTGAGTTGGCTGTAGGAAAGCAAGCCGACTTGGCGCTGTTCAAGCTGGATGAGCTGCGCTTCTCGGGTAGCCATGATCCGATTTCCGCGCTGCTGCTGTGCGGTGCAGACCGGGCGGACCGGGTGATGGTGGCGGGTAAATGGCGGGTGATTGACGGCCAAGTCGAAGGACTGGACCTCAAAGGTTTGATTGCTGATCACACCCAAGCGGCAAGAGCCTTGATCGCAGGAACTTGAGCCTGACGCAGCTCTAAATGTGGGAGCAGTCTTTTGTGGAGGCCGGGCTTGCCCGCGATGCAGACACCTCGGTTTTTCAGCTAATCCCAGGTGATGCTATCGCAGGCAAGCCAGCTCCCACACAAGCCCTCCCACATTAAGATCTACGGCGTTTAGAGCCCCAGCAACGACAACATGATAAAGGTGGCAAACAACACAAAATGCGTCATCCCTTCGATGGCATTGGTCTCGCCATCATTGAGGTTGATCGCACTGACAATCAGCGTGATAAACACCATCACCGTCTGCACCGGCGTCATCGCCATCTGGAACGGCTGGCCGGTATAGAGCGCCATGGCCTCCATCACGGGCACCGTCAGAATTACCGTCGACAGCGACGCGCCCAAGGCAATATTCACCACCGACTGCATACGGTTGGCCAACGCCGCCCGCAATGCCGTCAGAATTTCCGGCGCCGCCGAAATGGCTGCCACCACAATCGCCGTGATCACCGGCGGCGCGCCCGTGCCTTCCAGGCCCAGGTCCAGGGTCTTGGACATCACCTCGGCCAGTGCACCAATCACAATCACGCCAAACACCAACGTGCCGATGGAAAACGCCAGGTTCACCGGCGGCGACTCCTCTTCCTCCGGCTGCTTCTTGCGACGCTTCTCCGGGTAGCTGTAGCTGAAGAAATAACTGTGGGGCCCCACCTGCATCCGCAGGAACAAGGTGTACAGCACCACCATCGCGCCGATGGTGAAGGCCGAGTAAATTTTCCAGTCGGCCTCGGGTATAAACTCCGGCACCACCATGGACACGCCCATGGCGGTGAGAATCATCACGCTGTAGCTGCGCGCCGAATCATCGTTGTAGGACTGTTCGCCATGCTTGATGCCGCCCATCAGCGCGGCCAGGCCGAGAATGCCGTTGATATCGAGCATCACCGCCGAGTAGATCGTGTCGCGCACCAACGTAGGCGACGGCTCGTTGCTCATCATGATCGCAAGGATCACCACTTCCACCAGCACGGCGGCCAAGGTGAGGATCATGGTGCCGTAGGGGTCGCCGACCTTTTCGGCCAATTGCTCGGCATGATGGGCGACACGCATCGACGCCACCACGATAAACGCGATCAGCACCACGCCACCGAGCAGCGCCACGCCCTGTCCGCTGTTGAGCATCCAGTGTTCCAGCGGGTACGCGGCAATGGCGGCAATCAGCGCCAGCAGCATGAATTTTTCTTGCTTGAGGGATGTGAGCATTCCGGGCCTTATCGAACAGCAAATCAGTCATTGATGGGGTACAGACTACGGCACGCTGCTAACGTTTCGTTACACCTTAGTTCACGCGGCCCTTGTGCGAACGCAACAAAAACGATCCTGCTGGTCAGGTTTTGCCAATTATTTCAGCCATGGCCTGTAGAATGCCGCCATTGCATCTGATGAGAACTTAGAAATGTACGATTGGCTCAACGCCCTGCCCAAGGCGGAACTGCACCTGCACCTGGAAGGCTCGCTGGAGCCTGAGTTGCTGTTCGCCCTGGCTGAGCGCAACAAAATTGCGCTGCCGTGGAACGACGTCGAAACCCTGCGCAAGGCTTACGCCTTCAACAATCTGCAAGAGTTTCTCGACCTGTACTACAAGGGTGCCGATGTGCTGCGCACCTCCCAGGACTTCTACGACCTGACCTGGGCCTACCTGCTGCGCTGCAAAGAACAGAACGTGATCCACACCGAACCGTTCTTCGACCCGCAGACCCACACCGACCGTGGCATCCCCTTCGAAGTGGTGCTCAATGGCATCGCCGCTGCGCTCAAAGATGGCGAGCAGCAACTGGGCATCACCAGTGGTTTGATCTTGAGCTTCCTGCGTCACTTGAGCGAAGCCGAAGCCGAGAAAACCCTCGACCAGGCGCTGCCGTTCCGTGATGCGTTCGTGGCCGTGGGCCTGGACAGTTCCGAAATGGGTCACCCGCCGAGCAAGTTCCAGCGCGTGTTCGACCGTGCCCGTCACGAAGGCTTCCTGACCGTGGCCCACGCCGGCGAAGAAGGCCCACCCGAGTACATCTGGGAGGCCATCGACCTGCTGAAAATCCAGCGAATCGACCATGGCGTACGCGCCATTGAAGACGAGCGTTTGATGCAGCGCATCATCGACGAGCAAATCCCGTTGACCGTGTGCCCACTGTCCAACACCAAGCTCTGCGTGTTCGACGACATGGCCCAGCACAACATTCTCGACATGCTTGAGCGTGGCGTGAAAGTCACGGTCAACTCGGACGACCCGGCGTACTTCGGCGGTTATGTCACCGAGAACTTCCACGCGCTGCACACTGCACTGGGCATGACCCAGGACCAGGCCAAACGCCTGGCGCAGAACAGTCTGGATGCGCGGTTGGTAAAGCCGTAACGGGATAAACACGGTCTAAAAATGTGGGAGCTGGCTTGCCTGCGATGACGATGCATCAGCCAGCCCTCTACTGCCTGACACACCGCCATCGCGGGCAAGCCCGGCTCCCACTTTGACCTCATTTGCTTCAAGCCTGGGTGAGCTCTTCCAACGTCTTGCCCTTCGTCTCCATCCCAAACACCCACACCACCAGCGCCGCGACCGCAAAACACAGCGCGCCCAGGGCAAACACGCCACCCTGCCCGGTAATCGGAAACACCAGCCCGGTCACCAACGGCCCAAGCAACGAACCGACCCGGCCAATCGCCGAGGCAAACCCGGACCCCGTCGCCCGCGCCGAGGTGGGATATAGCTCCGGCGTGTAGGTGTAGAGCACCGCCCACATGCCAAACAGAAAGAACTGCATCAACAGGCCTGACGTGATCAGAAGGCCCACGTTGCCGCCAAATACCGCACTCTGCCCGTACAAAAACGCCATCACCCCGCCACCCAGCAACGTTACGACGCACACCGGCTTACGCCCCCACCGCTCCACCAGCCAAGCCGCCATCAAGAAACCGGGAATCCCGCCCAGGGAAATGATCACCGTGTAATACACCGACTGGGTGACCGCGAAACCCGACTGCTGCAACAGCGCGCTCAACCAAGACGTCAGCCCGTAAAAACCCAGCAAGGCAAAAAACCACACACTCCAGATCATCATCGTGCGTTGCCGATACTGCGCCGACCACAGCTGCTGGAATGCCGAGAAGAATGTCCCGGGCGTACTCTCCACCCGCGGCAGGCGGATGGGCTCTGGTAGGTCGTGGCGACCTATCGAATCGCGGACTTTTTGCTCGATGCCCTGCAGTACCTTGTCTGCAGCCTCATGCCGCCCAGCCTGTTCCAGCCAGCGCGGCGACTCGGGGATAAAAAACCGGATCGCCAGTACAAACACCGCCGGCACCGCCAACACCAGGAAGATGTCGCGCCAGCCAATCACCGGCAGCAAAAAGTAAGACAGCACCCCCGCCGCCACAAAACCCAACGGCCAGAAGCCGTCCATCAGCGCGATATAGCGCCCACGCCCCTTGGCCGGAATCAGCTCGGACAGCATTGACTGCGCAATCGGAAACTCCATGCCCATGCCAATCCCCAGCAGGATGCGAAACAGCGTCAGCGTCTCCACCGTCTGCGCCGTGGAGCACAGGTAACTGGCGATGCCCCACAACACAATGCTCCACTGGAACACGGGTTTGCGGCCAAAGCGATCGGCGAGCATCCCGGACAACGATGCCCCTACCACCATGCCAAAAAAACTCGAACTGGCCAACAACCCAGCCTGGGCTGTGCTCAGCCCGAACTCGGTTTTGATCGACCCCAACAGGAAGGTCATCATCGCCAGGTCCATGGAGTCGAAGAAAAACGCCAGGGCGATGATGATGAAAATGATTCGGTGGTAGCCGCTGATGGGCAACCGTTCCAGCCGTTCCGCTGCGCTATAGCCTTGCATACCCATGCCGCACCCCCTGTGTGAAGAATCCCCTCGGCGAGTGTGCGGCATGGTTTTTCCGGGTTATTGCTGGATGCGACCTGATTGAAACTCTGAACGACGCGACCGCTACTACGACTGCTCCGGCGCTGCCAATCGCGCGATTTCCGTCAGGCCGATGTCACTTACCGTCAACGCTTGGGAGTCGTGGGCCACGCTGATCCAGTTCGACTGCAAGAAAAGTTGCAGCAACCCGGCGCCCAACGCACCTCCCAGGTGCGGATGCTGTTGACTCCAATCGCAGCAGTCACACACCAATGGCGTTGCCAGCGCTTGGGTGAAAATACCCAGGTGCGCCAAGTGCCGCGCTCCCTTTAGTGTGACCTCAGTCCGATGTTCATAGCGCTCGATCCATCGCCCCGCCAACATCTGTTGGTACAACTGCGCCGCCAACTCGCCACCGAGGTGGCCACGGCATAACCGGGCACGTCGCAGCGACAACGGCGCCGCCAATGCAGGCAGTGCAACCTCTGGCGCGTTGCGTGCCGCGCTGGCCACTGTTGTGCAGGCCAAGGCATCGATAGCGGCGCTGACGTCTGGCGCCGCCATGCGAAACAGGCGCTTGCCGCGCCCAACCTCGACCCGCAGCAACCCGCTACCGATCAACCGACCCAGATGGGCGTTGGCCGATGCCGCTGTCAGCCCGACAGACCTCGCCAGCTCCGAGGAGGATTTGGCCGAACCGTCCATCAAGGCCCAGAGCATCGCGGCACGTTTGGGATCGGCGAGCAAGCTGGCGATATGACTGATACAAGGTGATTCTTCCATCGGTTCACTCCCTGTTAAATCGTTTGACTGCTGCGGTTGGCGTCAAAGTATAGGGGCGCAAACGCACGGTTCCGCCGCGTCCTACAGCGCAGATAGGGACAGCACTTGAGTGAAATGTCTGGAGAACTCGAAGGCTACTGGCCGGTGATCAATCGCTCCGGCAACTGCGCGCTTAATGTCGCACAGCGAGACACAAGCATTTCCCGCAGCAAGTTGATGGGTTTGCTCAACTGGGCGCGATGTGCGCACAACAAATTGAGCGGCGTTCGTTCACCACGCAACTCCGGCAGGATCAAACGCAAGCGCCCAGCCAGCACATCGGTGCTGACATCCAACCAGGATTTATAAGCAATGCCCACACCGGCTACCGCCCAGCGGCGCACCACATCTGCATCGTCGCTGAAACGATCACCGCTGACCGTCAGACTGACTTCGCGCCTGCCATCGTGAAAGGTCCAATGATCGTGGACTCGGCTGCCGAGCATATAGAGCAGGCAATTGTGCTGAGCCAGTTGTTCCAAATGTGTCGGCTCACCATGGCGCGCAAGGTAACTGGGCGCAGCGCACAACACCCGCACATTTTCTGCTGCGACCGGGAGTGCGATGAGACTCGAATCCTCCGGTTCGCCGTAGCGCAGGGCGATGTCCACCGGTTGGCGAAACAAGTCGGCAATGCGATCCCCCAACAGCAGGCGTACGGTCAGTTGCGGGTACTCGCGCTGGAACTCATCCAGCCACGGCAGCAGTTGGTTGCGGCCGAAGTCCGAAGGCGCCGACAGCTGCAGCACGCCGCTGACATGGTCTTGGCCACTGGCCAATAGACGTCGCCCTTCGTCCAAAGAACTCAACGCGGCGCGGGCATATTCCAGGAAACCTTCACCTTCGGCAGTCAGGCGCAAGCTGCGGGTAGAGCGGGCCAGCAAGCGCGCGCCCAGTTGCTGTTCGATACGCTTGAGCGCCGCACTGGCCACAGCAGGCGACAAATCCATCACCCGCGCCGCCGCCGACAAACTGCCCAAGTCGGCGGCGCGCACAAACAACTGCAAATCATCAAAACGCAGCATGTATTTCCGCTCATTATCAATATTTTGTTGAAACAGACCTTTGTTTTAGCCGCTTTTATCTTCGTGGGAAATAGCCAATCATCTGTGCATCCCGTTTATCACGTGTCTGGAGTCGAATATGTCCACAGCCTTTAACGTCATCGCCACGCTGATCGCCAAACCCGGCCAACAGGCCGTCCTGGAACCCCTGCTACGCGGCCTGCTGGAACCTACCCGTCTTGAAGCCGGGTGCGAGCAGTACGACCTGCACCAGGACCTGCAACATCCAGAGACCTTCTACATGCTTGAACGCTGGAGCGACGAGGCCGCGCTGGCTGACCACGACCAAAGTGCCCACATTCAGAATTTCCGCGCCAAGGCTGCCGATGTGATTGAACACTTCGAACTCAAGCGCCTGAAGTTTCTTGCCTGATCACCGCCCATTTCCCGGAGCTCCCATGAAAGCCATTGCCTACTACACATCCCTGCCAATCAACGACCCAAACGCCCTGCAAGACATCGAATTGCCCGCGCCTGTTGCCGGCCCCCGTGACCTGCTGGTGGAAGTCAAAGCCATCTCCGTGAACCCGGTAGACACCAAGGTGCGCCAGAACGTCGCCCCGGAAAACGGCGCCGCCAAGGTGCTGGGCTGGGACGTGGCCGGTGTGGTCAAGGCTGTCGGCAGCGAAGTCACGCTGTTCAAGGCTGGTGACAAGGTGTTCTACGCAGGCTCCCTGGTACGCCCGGGCGGCAACAGCGAACTGCACACCGTGGACGAGCGTATCGTTGGCCACATGCCGAAAAGCCTCGGCTTCGCAGAGGCCGCCGCACTGCCGCTCACGGCTATCACCGCCTGGGAACTGCTGTTTGAGCGCCTGCAAGTACATGAAGGGAAACAGGATGAAGGCCAGAGCCTGCTCATCGTCGGCGCAGCCGGTGGTGTGGGTTCGATCCTCACCCAACTCGCCAGCCAACTCACCGCGTTGAAAGTGATCGGTACCGCCTCGCGCCCGGAAACCCAGGAATGGGCCAAGGCCTTGGGCGCCGACCTGGTGATCGACCACAGCCAACCGCTGAGCGAAGCGCTGAAAAATGCCGGCCAGGCACACGTTACCCACGTCGCCAGCCTGACCCAGACCGACCATCACTTGGACCAGCTTGTTGAAGCCCTGCAACCCCAAGGCAAGCTGGCGCTGATCGACGACCCAAAAGCGCTGGACGTGAGCAAGCTCAAGCGCAAGAGCCTGTCGCTGCATTGGGAGTTCATGTACACACGCTCGATGTTCGAGACACCGGACATGATCGAGCAGCACAACCTGCTCAATCGCGTGGCCGAGCTGATCGACGCCGGCACCTTGAAAACCACGGTGGGCGAGCACTTCGGCGTGATCAACGCGGCCAACCTGCGCCGTGCCCACACATTGCTGGAAAGCGGCAAGGCCAAGGGCAAGATTGTGTTGGAAGGGTTCTGAAAGGAGCGCTTGGGTGACGTCCGTTATTCACCAAGGTGATGGACGTCACCATTAGTCCGAAGGTTGACCTTTGTCATATTTGTGAGCGTATTCGGGTTTATATTGGCCGCCTTTGCCGCGTTTCTTTTACGTAAGGAGGTCAGCAATGAAGATCCTGATAAAAGCGTTAGCAAAATCCCCAGGCAACAAATGGCAGGTTCGTCTCGACGGCGACGCCTTCACTTTCCGCACCGAGGCCGAGGCCCGCGCCTTTGCCGACACCCTGCAAGCCCGTATCCAGGCGCCTCACCGCTTCCCACCCAGCCAGCAACGCTCCGCCGCTGGCTGATCGGTTTCCTAGACCTGCGCCTGCGCGGCCCTTGCCTGTTGCAGGCGCTGGGTCGACACCGCAATCGTCACGGCCAATACACCGCACAGGCTGATGACCATTGCCATCGGCATCGCGCTGCCATCGTGCAGGATCCCCACCAACGACGCCGCTCCCGCCGCTACGCCAAACTGAATGCACCCCAGCAGCGCCGATGCGCTACCGGCACGTGCACCCTGCCCGCTCATGGCACACGCTGAGGTGTTGGGCAAAATGCAGCCCAGGCTGGCGATGCAGAGAAACAACGGCACCAGCAATGGCCACAAAGCATCGGTGCGCAATGCCGCAACACCGAGCAACGTTACCGCCGCCAACAGATAGACCCACACGCTGCGTGACAGCAAAAACGCTGGGCCGCGCTTGGAAAGCAACCGCGCATTGAGCTGCGCCACCAGGATAAAGCCCGCTGCGTTGGAGCCGAACAGCCAGCCGTAATGCTCGGCGGGCACGCCGTAGAGTTGGATAAAGACGAAGGGGGAGCCGGCGATATAGGCAAACATCCCGGCAATCGAAATACCGCCGGTGAGGGCGTAGCCGAGGTAGACCCGGTCGGACAACAGCGCGCCGTAGCGACGCAGCGAGCCAGACAGCGGCTGGCGTGGCTGATGGGCTGGAAAGGTTTCCGGCAAACCCACCGCCACAGCGATGGCGGCCATCACGCTGAACACGGTCAGCGCGAGGAAGATCGACTGCCAGCCCCACAACCCGACCATCACCCCGCCCGCCAGCGGCGCCAGGATCGGCGCGAGGCCGGTCACCAGCATCAGTTGGGAAAACACCTTGGCCGAACCCACTGCGTCACATTTGTCGCTGACCACCGCACGGGAAATCACCATACCCGCGCAACCGCCAAGGGCCTGCACAAAACGCGCGCCCGTCAGCCATTCCAGGGACGGCGCATAGGCACAGGCAAAAGAAGCCAAGGTGAACAAGGTGACGCCACTGAGCAGCGGCACGCGCCGGCCAAAGCGGTCGGCCAATGGGCCATAGATCAATTGGCCGATCGCCAGGCCCGCGAAGTACACCGCCAGCGTTCGCTGGATATGTTTTTCGTCGGTGGCAAACGCGGCGGCCATCGCCGGGAAGCCCGGCAGGTAAAAATCGATCGCCAACGGCGCAAAGGCGCTCAAGGCACCCAGGATCAAAATTATGCGGAGGTTCATCAGGCACCCAAGTAGGACAGCAGCCCGACAGTCTAGCCGTGCTTGGGTGCCTTGAACATTACGATAGCTCGCTAACTATTAAAAATCAGGCGACGGTGTAGCCTTCTTCGCGGATCAAGCCGGCGATCACTTCCGGGCTCAGCTGGCTTTGCACGCTGACTTGCTTGGCCGCGAGGTCCACCTTCACTTCAGCGGCCGGGTCCTGGCTCTGCACCGCCTGGGTCACGGCCCGAACGCAATGGCCGCAGGTCATTCCTTCAACGTTGAATACTTGCATGACATGACTCCTTTGATGAGGTTGGGTGTACTGTCGACCTTGCCATCGTGGCAAGGTCAAGTTCTGTAATGTTCGGCCGGGCTGGTATTCGCAGGCGTGGTCGGCCAAGCTTCACCCATCTTGGATATGAACCATGGAGCATTCGCCATGCGCTGGTCGTTTTTTGCCCTTGCGGGCCTGATGAGTTTGTCTGCCGCTGCGCCCCTGGCCTATGCCGCAGAAGACTACGCGGTGCTGATCATTTCCCGCGAACGCCTGGAAGTGCCGACCAACTGCGAGATCGGCTTGTACCTCAATGACCAGTTGGCAGGCCGGCTGTTCCAGGAGCAAGCCACCTCGTTCAACTTGCCGGCGGGCAACCTGTCATTGCGCTTGAAACTGCTGCCGGGCCAATCCCCGGGCTGCCTGCCGGGCCTGTTAGCGCCGCCTGCACAGAACATCACGCTCAAGGCCGGTGACGTGCGCAAGTTGCGCATCGCCCAGGGCCCGGACGGTATGTACCTCAAAGCCGCCTCACTGGAATATTAAACGCGCTTGACCTTACCCATAGGTCAAGGTTGATGCTAGGGGCAACTTCTTCTGGAGGACTGCCCCATGAATGGATCGACCACGTTTGACCTCCCCATCAGCGGCATGACCTGTGCCAGCTGTG
This sequence comes from Pseudomonas sp. PGPPP1, assembly GCF_002255865.1. Lineage (NCBI taxonomy): Bacteria > Pseudomonadati > Pseudomonadota > Gammaproteobacteria > Pseudomonadales > Pseudomonadaceae > Pseudomonas > Pseudomonas sp. PGPPP1. The sequence continues at coordinate 19,113 of NZ_NKIG01000034.1, forward strand.
CCGGCCGTGTCGAACGCGCGCTGGGCAAGGTGCCGGGGGTGCAAAGCGTCACCGTCAACTTGGCCAATGAACGCGCCCACGTTGAAGTGCAGGGCCAGATGGACCCCGCCGTGTTGATCGCCGCCGTCGACAAGGCCGGCTATACCGCCAGCCTGCCCCAAAGTGAAACCACCACAGACGCAAACCAGGCACAACGCCTGCACCGCGAGCGCTGGTCGCTACTGCTGGCCATTGCGCTCGCGCTGCCGTTGGTGTTGCCGATGTTGGTAGAGCCCTTCGGCCTGCATTGGATGCTACCGGCCTGGGTGCAGTTCGCACTGGCCACGCCCGTGCAATTCATCTTTGGTGCGCGCTTCTATATAGCGGCCTGGAAAGCCGTGCGGGCCGGTGCAGGCAATATGGACCTGCTGGTGGCCATCGGCACCAGCGCCGGGTATGGCCTGAGTATCTATGAATGGCTTACCGCGCCAGCAGGCAGCATGCCGCACCTTTACTTCGAAGCCTCGGCGGTGGTGATCGCCTTGGTGCTGCTGGGCAAATACCTGGAAAGCCGCGCCAAACGCCAGACTGCCAGCGCCATTCGCGCCCTTGAAGCGCTGCGCCCGGAGCGGGCGATTCGGGTCATTGAAGGCCGCGAAGAAGAAGTGGCCATCAATGCGCTGAAATTGGGCGACCTGGTCTTGGTCAAGCCCGGCGAGCGTTTCCCGGTGGACGGCGAAGTGGTCGAGGGTCAGAGCCACGCCGACGAAGCCTTGATCAGCGGTGAAAGCCTGCCAGTACCGAAACAACCGGGGGACAAGGTTACCGGCGGCGCCATCAACGGCGAAGGCCGCTTGCTGGTGCGCACCCAGGCCTTGGGCGCGGAAAGCGTGCTGGCGCGAATCATCCGCCTGGTGGAAGACGCACAAGCCGCCAAGGCACCGATCCAGAAGTTGGTGGATAAAGTCAGTCAGGTCTTCGTTCCAGCAGTGTTGGTGCTGGCGCTGATCACCCTGGTGGGCTGGTGGCTGTACGGCGCGTCGATGGAGACCGCGATCATCAACGCCGTCGCCGTGCTGGTGATCGCCTGCCCTTGCGCCCTGGGCCTGGCCACACCCACCGCGATCATGGCCGGTACTGGCGTCGCCGCACGCTACGGCATCCTGATTAAAGACGCTGAGGCCCTGGAACGCGCCCATGAAGTAAGCGCCGTGGTGTTCGACAAGACCGGCACCCTTACCTCTGGCGCGCCGAAGATCGCCCATCTTGTGGCGGTGGATGGCAACGAAGCCCTGCTGTTGCAACAAGCCGGCGCATTGCAGCGCGGCAGTGAACACCCGTTGGCCAAGGCGGTGCTGGATGCCTGCAGCGAACAAGGGTTGAACGTGGCCGATGTAAGCGCCAGTCAATCCCTTACCGGTCGCGGCATTGCCGGCACACTCGACGGTCGGCCACTGGCCTTGGGCAATCGCCGGCTGTTGGAAGAAAACGGTTTGAGCACGGGCGACCTGGCCGAGTCGGCCAAGGCTTGGGAAGCCGAGGGACGCACGTTGTCCTGGCTGATTGAGCAAGGTGCACATCCGCGTGCGCTGGGCTTGTTCGCGTTTGGCGACACGCTCAAGCCCGGCGCACTGGAAGCGGTGGAGCAACTCAAGGCCCGGCACATCACCAGCCATTTGCTCACCGGCGACAATCGCGGCAGCGCCCGCGTGGTCGCCGAGGCGTTGGGCATCGATGATGTACACGCCGAAGTGCTGCCCGCCGACAAAGCGGCCACTGTCGCCGAGCTGAAAAAAACCGGCGTGGTGGCCATGGTCGGCGATGGCATCAACGACGCCCCGGCGCTGGCTGCCGCTGATATCGGCATCGCCATGGGCGGCGGCACCGACGTGGCCATGCACGCCGCCGGCATCACCTTGATGCGCGGCGACCCACGGCTGGTCCCGGCCGCCCTGGAGATCAGTCGCAAGACCTATGCGAAAATCCGCCAGAACCTATTCTGGGCGTTTGTGTATAACTTGATCGGCATTCCCCTGGCGGCATTCGGCCTGCTCAACCCGGTTTTGGCCGGTGCAGCGATGGCCTTGTCCAGCGTCAGCGTGGTGAGCAATGCGTTACTGTTGAAGACTTGGAAACCCAAGGACCTGGAGGATCAGCGCCCATGAACATCGGCCAAGCCGCCCGCCAGAGCGGGTTGAGCGCCAAGATGATTCGCTACTACGAATCCATCGGCCTGCTCAAAGCCGCCCACCGCACCGACAGCGGCTATCGGATCTATGGCGCGGACGATTTGCACACCCTGGCGTTTATCAAACGCTCGCGAGACTTGGGATTTTCATTGGAAGAGGTCGGCAAGCTGCTGACCCTGTGGCAGGACCGGCAGCGCGCCAGTGCCGATGTGAAAGCGTTGGCGCGCCAGCATATCGAAGCGTTGAACCAGAAGATCCTGGAGCTGGGGCAATTGCGCGATACGCTGCAGGACCTGGTGGAGCACTGCCAGGGCGATGATCGGCCGGATTGTCCGATACTCAAGGAACTGGCGTCGGGGAGTTGCTGCACCTGAAAGGGCATACACAAAACAACTGTGGGAGCTGGCTTGCCTGCGATGCAGACACCTCGGTGTGTCAGCCACACTGAGGTGATGCAACCGCAGGCAAGCCAGCTCCCACAGGGAACCGCGCCAGCCTCGGGTTAACGAATCATTGCATCCAAGGCGGTGGCGGTTCTTCCGCCGTCTTGCTCGGTGGCGCATCATCCGCCGCCCGAATCGCCTGCTTGCGCTCTTCATCCAGCCGCGCCGCTTCGATTTCGCGAATCACGCCGCCCACGTCCGCCAGTTCTTCCGGTTCGTCGAACTCGCCGGTCAATACACTGGCCGGGTGCAAGGTGCCGGCTTCGTACAATGCCCACATTTCCTTGGCGTACTTGGTCTTCTTCAACTCCGGGGCAAAGCGCCCGAAGTAGGAAGCCATGTTGCCAACATCCCGTTCGAGCATGCTGAACGCGTGGTTGTTGCCCGCCGCATCCACCGCCTGAGGCAGGTCGATGATCACCGGGCCGGTCGGCGTGAGCAGTACGTTGAACTCGGACAAGTCACCGTGCACCAGGCCGGTACACAGCATCAGCACAATCTGGGAGATCAGGAAAGCGTGGTATTCACGTGCCTGGTCCGGCTCCAGTACCACGTCGTTCAGACGCGGCGCCGCATCGCCGTACTCGTCAGCCACCAGTTCCATCAGCAGCACGCCTTCGAGGAAGTCGAACGGCTGGGGCACGCGAACGCCCGCGCCGGCCAGGCGGAACAACGCCGCCACTTCGGCGTTTTGCCAGGCATCTTCGGTTTCTTTCTTGCCGAACTTGGAGCCCTTGGCCATGGCCCGGGCCTGGCGGCTGTTGCGGACCTTACGGCCTTCCTGGTATTCGGACGCCTGACGAAAACTTCGTTTGTTCGCCTCCTTGTAAACCTTGGCGCAACGCAATTCATTGCCGCAGCGCACCACATAAACAGCTGCTTCTTTACCACTCATGAGTGGGCGCAGCACTTCGTCGACCAGACCGTCTTCGATCAGGGGTTCAATGCGTTTAGGAGTCTTCATCAGCTTTTATTGTGGGTCCTTTATTACCAAATACGCGTATGGCACTCGTTATACGGCAATCGGCTCGCCGGTGGGAGGGGCTACCGACCGTTGATCACTTAAGAATGCATCCAATATGCCAGTTTCAACGCTCAATGATCGCTGTAACCCCTTGCCCACCCGCCGCGCAGATGGAAATCAGACCACGCCCCTTACCTGCCGCATCCAGCAATTTGGCCAAGTTGGCGACGATACGCCCGCCGGTGGCGGCGAACGGGTGCCCGGCAGCCAGGGAGCTGCCCTTCACATTCAGGCGGCTGCGGTCGATAGACCCCAACGGCGCCTCCAGCCCCAGGCGCGTCTTGCAGTAGTCCGCATCCTCCCAGGCCTTGAGCGTGCACAACACCTGGGCGGCGAACGCCTCGTGAATCTCGTAGTAATCGAAGTCCTGCAGCGTCAGACCATTCCTCGCCAACAAACGCGGCACCGCGTACACCGGCGCCATCAACAGGCCTTCGGCACCGTTGACGAAATCCACCGCTGCCGCTTCGCCATCACGCAGGTAGGCAAGGATCGGCAGGCCACGCGCCTTGGCCCATTCTTCACTGCCCAGCAATACCAGCGATGCACCATCGGTGAGCGGCGTCGAATTGCCGGCGGTCAGCGTGCCCTTTTCGCTGCGTTCAAAGGCGGGTTTGAGGGCGGCAAGTTTTTCCAGGGTCAGGTCGGGGCGCAGGTTGTTGTCGCGGGTCAGGCCCAGGAAGGGCGTGAGCAAATCGTTGTGCCAGCCTTCGGCGTAGGCAGCGGCCATTTTCTGATGGCTTTCGAGGGCCAACTGGTCCTGCTCGGCGCGGGGGATCTGCCAGGTTTGCGCCATCAACTCGCAATGCTGGCCCATGGACAACCCCGTGCGCGGTTCGCCATTGCGTGGCAGCTCCGGCTTGAGGTGATGAGGGCGAAGTTGTAACAAGACTTTTAACTTATCCGCCATGGATTTGCTGCGGTTGGCTTGCAGCAGGATCTTGCGCAGCCCTTCATTCACGCCAATCGGCGCGTCCGAGGTCGTGTCCACCCCGCCGGCAATACCGCATTCGATCTGGCCGAGCGCAATCTTGTTGGCCACCAACAACGCCGCCTCCAGCCCGGTGCCGCATGCCTGTTGAATGTCATAAGCCGGGGTTTGCGGCGAGAGGCGCGAGCCCAGCACACATTCGCGGGTCAGGTTGAAGTCACGGGAATGCTTGAGCACCGCCCCCGCAGCCACCTCGCCAATGCGCAGGCCATGCAGGTTGTAGCGCTCGATCAGGCCTTCCAGCGCCGCCGTCAGCATCGCCTGGTTGCTTGCCGTGGCGTACGGGCCATTGGAGCGGGCGAAGGGAATGCGGTTACCGCCGATGATCGCTACGCGGCGCAATTGAGTCATGGAAAGCTTCCTTTCTGGTGTGGGCTTAATCTCTGAGCCTAGCCTAGGCTGATCGAACGACTACCGCCCCGGGGTGGTCAACCCTTTGAACCCCAGCCTTCGGAGAGCGTTCCATGTCTGACCGTTATATCGACTTCGCCAACTCAAGCCTCGGCCATCGCCTGGTCGCCGCCATTGGCCTGCCGTCACCGGTACGCCTGGAACGCTGGCAAGCTGGGCGCCTGCGACCGGTGGAAGGTGCACTGTTGTTGGGCGGGGGCGCGCTGGCGAGAGAGGTGCAAGCGTTCGCCCACAAACTCACCGACGCAACTTATACCTACGGCAACGAGGCCTCGACCTGGATTCCCGGCCACGGCCCCAAACTCAAGGCCGTGGTATTCGACGCCAGTGAGCTGCAACACACCGATCAGCTCAAGCAACTGCGCGAATTCTTCCAACCGCTGCTGAAAAACCTGGATAACAGCGCGCACCTGGTGATCCTCGGCCGTGCCCCGGAAAGTCTCGGCGACCCGTTCGCCGCCAGCGCTCAACGTGCGCTAGAGGGGTTCAGCCGTTCGCTGGCCAAGGAGTTGCGCAACGGCGGCGTGTTGCAATTGCTCTATGTGGGCGACGGCGCGGAGGATCAGTTGGAAGGCGCGTTGCGCTTTTTCCTCTCTCCGAAAAGTGCCTACATCAGCGGCCAGGTCATTCGCCTGCAAGCCTGCGCTACACCGGTCGAGGATTGGACACGCCCACTGGCCGGTCGCAAGGCGCTGGTCACCGGTGCCGCCCGAGGTATCGGAGCGTCCATTGCCGAAACCCTGGCCCGCGACGGCGCTGACGTCATCCTGCTGGATGTGCCCCAAGCCAAGGCTGATCTCGAAGCCCTCGCCGCACGCTTGGGTGCGCGCACCGTGGTGTTGGATATCTGCGCCGAAGACGCCGCCGGCCAATTGGTCGAACACCTGCCCGATGGGCTCGACATTCTGGTGCACAACGCCGGCATCACCCGCGATAAAACCCTGGCCAACATGACGCCGGAATATTGGGACGCAGTGCTGGCGGTGAACCTGAATGCACCCCAGGTGCTGACCAAGGCCCTGCTGGACAGCGGCACCCTGCACGACAACGCACGCGTGGTGCTGCTGGCTTCCATCAGCGGTATTGCCGGCAACCGTGGGCAAACCAACTATGCGGCGAGCAAGGCCGGGTTGATTGGGCTCGCGCAAGCCTGGGCACCCTTGCTCAAGGCGCGCGGCATCAGCATCAACGCGGTAGCACCGGGCTTTATCGAAACCCAGATGACCGCGCACATTCCGTTCGCCCTGCGTGAGGCCGGACGCCGCATGAGTTCCTTGGGCCAGGGCGGCTTGCCACAGGATGTCGCCGAAGCCGTGGCCTGGCTCGGCCAACCGGGCAGCGGCGCGGTCAGCGGGCAAGCGCTGCGGGTCTGTGGGCAAAGTCTTTTGGGAGCGTAAGCATGGAATGGCAAACGTTAGGCGCAGCTCCATTGTTGCTGCCGCTGTACTGGCGCGCGGCACTCAAGCGCAAGATCACCGGCACCACATTGCCCGAGCGAGGTTTACGCTGCCGGGTGCGCATCAACCCCAAGGATGTGGCGGCGTATCGCAAGGTGTGTGGGTTTGCCGACAGCCCGATCCTGCCGGCGACGTATCCCCATATCCTGGCGTTTGGCTTGCAGATGCAACTGCTCACCGACAAAACCTTTCCCTTCCCATTGCTGGGTTTGATCCACCTGAGCAACCGCATCCGCATTCATCGCCCACTCGGCGGTGTGAACGACCTGACCCTCGGCGTGCACGCGCAGAACCTCAAGCCCCACCCCAAGGGCGCGACGTTTGATTTGGTGACCACGGCCGAAGATTCCCTCGGGCTACTGTGGGAAGCCGAAAGCCGCATGCTGTGTCGTGGCGTGAAGCTGCCCGGTGACGCCACGGAAGACGCACAGCTCACGCCCACTCAGGTCAGCGAACTGACGCACTGGCCGGCCCCCGCCGATATCGGCCGGCGGTATGCACGGGTTTCTGGCGACTACAACCCGATCCACCTCAGTGCCCTCACCGCCAAACTGTTCGGCTTTCCCCAGGCCATCGCCCATGGACTGTGGAACAAAGCGCACACCCTCGCCGCCTTGGGCGAACACCTGCCCGCGGCCAATATCGAAATTGCCGTGGAGTTTCGCAAGCCAGTGCGCCTGCCCAGTGAAGTCAGGTTATGGGCCAGCGCGGCTGGCTCCAGTGGCGAGTTATTGCTCAAAGGCGCCGGCGATATTGATCACATGGTAGGTAAATGGCGGCCGATCGCATGAAATAAACTGATTAATTGTATATATACACCCTAAGTTATAGCGGACCTTTTCAGGTCCGCTATTTTATTCAAGCCATTGATTTACAATATATATACATCTTGATACATCCTCCCTTTATACCGTTGGTATTAGTCCCTAAGCCTTGACTGGCCGCCAGTATATAAATCGTTAATACCAAGTTGAGAATGGTGAGAAAGAGCGCCTGGGATTCTTATGACCTCACGGACAAACACATCGCTACCCCAAGAGAAGTAGGGAGTGTTTGAAGACAACCAAGGTTGTACAGGTGCAAGGAACTCACATCATGAAAACTCAAGTCGTGTTTTGGAAAGCAAGCAGCGTGCTGGCCCTGGCAATTGCATTGACGCTCGGCGGCTGCAGCAGCGGTGGTGGCGGACATCACAGTGGTGGCTCCTCTTCTTCCGATACAGCCGCAGGCGGCGGCACGGGTGGTGGCACTGGCGGAGGGACCGGTGGTGGCACTGGTGGCGGTACCGGCGGTGGCACAGGCGGTGGCACCACCACCCCACTGGTAACCGCAACCGTAGTCGACACCCTCGGCGACACCGTGACCGGCCTCGGCGGCACCGTCAGCAGCCTGGGCACTACGCTCGGCAGCCTGCCGATCGTTGGCGCAACCGCCGGCGGCCTGGTCACTGCCACCGGCAACGCGGTTGGCAGTATCGGCACTGGCCTGTCTGACGGCCTCGGCTCACTGGGTACCGACAGCAATGCCCTGGGCAAAACCGTCGCTGGCGTAGCTAACGGCGTGGCAGACCTGGGCACTGGCGTCACCACTACCGGCACTAACGTCGCCACGCTGCTGGGCCAAGTGCCTGTAGTGGGCACCGCCGCACCGGTCGTGGGCAACGTCGTCGGCAAGGTCGGCAATGTGGTGACCATGCTTGGCGACACCTTGAGCACCGCCAGCACCACCGGCCCACTGGGCTCGGTCACCAACACCGTTGGCGCGAAAGTCCTGGTGCCTGTGGTCTCGCTGGTAGAGAACACCACCGGTAAAGTCGGCAGCGCAACCGGCCTTGATGCACCTGTTGGCGGCCTGCTGCAAAAAGTCGGCGACACCGTTGACGGCCTGGGCGACAAAGTTGCCAGTGCAGGCGGCACCGGCAACCCTGTGACCGGCGCAGTGGGCAACGTACTCAATGGCGTCGGCACCGTAGTCGGCAAGGCCAGCGGTTACGTCGACCCGGCTTCGGACGGCAGCGGCAGCGGCGGTTCGGGTGGTAACACCAATCAACTGGGCCTGGCGGAACTGCTCGGCGGCATCATCGCCGGCGCCGGCAACGGCCTGGATGCAGGCAGCACCAATGGCGTGGTCAGCGCGACCGGTGTCACCGGTGGTAAAGCCGGCAGCACCGTGGCCTCCCTGGGCACTATCCTCGGCGGCAGCGGTGTGCCCAACACCGCAGCGGGTGCACCGGTTGGCCAAGTGACCAGCACCCTCGGCAACGCCCTCAACCCTGTCACCAGCGGCGTCGCCAGCCTGACCCAAAACGTCGGCAGCGCCACTGGCCTGGGCGGCCCGGTCAACGGTCTGGTGACTAACGTTGGCGGTGCCGTGAGCAACCTCGGCGGTGCCATCAGCGGCGCCAACGCCAACCCCGTCACCAATGCGTTGGGCGGTACCGTCAGCGCGGTCGGCGGCACCGTAGCCTCCATCGGCGGCCTGGTGACTGGCGGTACCAACACCGGTGGTGGCTTGCTCGGCGGCGGCCTGAACCTGGGGGGTAGCGCATCTGCCTCCGCAGGTGCCAGTGCCGGCGCCAGCGCCAGTGGCAACGGTGGTCTGCTGGGCGGCCTGCTTGGTGGCCTGACCGGCAAAAAATAGAATTGCACCTGGCCGATTAGACGGCCTCACCTACAGCGCCTACGCTTGGTTGAGACGAGAGACCTAATAAGCCTCTCGTCTTTTTTATGGGCGAATGAAACGCCTTGGAGAACACCCGAACCGCGCCCCCAGAGCCCGGCGGGAATCTGCGAAACGCTGCTGCAGTTTTGACCATGGAGTGTCCTATGCGCGCTTTGACGCCGTTGTTGTTGCTCACCCTCAGTACTTACGCTTGCGCCGATACCCTACCCAGCTTCCTTAATAGCAACGACACCATCCGCAACCTGCCGGTGCCCAACCTGCCGGCCGACGCTTACCGCCCGGTCGTCCCTCAAACCCAGTTACCGACGCCCGCTGCCACCGCGGCGCAACCCTTGTTGATGGACACCAAAGTCACCATCCGCAAACTGCAGATCGACGGCGGCACGGTGTACCCGCTCACCGAGCTGGCCCAGGTCTTCGAACCGCTGATTGGCCACGAGACCAACCTGGCGCAACTGATCGAGGCCACCCGCAGCATCACGCGACGCTATCAGCAGGACGGCTACCTGCTGTCCTATGCGTTCCTGCCGGAGCAACGCTTCGACGATGGCCTGGTGCATGTGGTGCTGGTGGAGGGCTACATCCGCGATTACCAACTACAAGGCGACATCGGTTCGGTCTCATCCTACGTCGACAAGCTGGCGGAAAAGCTCAAGGCCGAACGCCCGCTGACCCGCAAGACTTTCGAGCGCTACACCACGCTGATGAGCGCGATTCCCGGGGTGACCTTGCAGGCCCAAGTGCCTCCGCCGGGTACCACCGATGGCGGCGCCCATATGCAGATCACCGCCAGCCGCAAACCGTTCACCACCAGCATGAGCCTCACCGAAGCCAGTCGCGGCGGCACGCAGGCACTGCTCACCGCCACCAGTAACTCGTGGACGTCCATGGGCGAACAACTGAGCATCAGCGGTTTGTTCCCACCGGGAAATGACAAAGAACATTACTACCGCGCTGCCTACAGCCAGTTCATCAATGCCGAAGGCACACAAGTGGTGGTGTCGGGCGAACGTTATCGCGCCGATCCGCGTACCAGCCTGCAACTGGGCGATGGCCTGGAACTCACGCCGCACCAGGAGATCGACCGTTACTCCGTCGGCCTCAGCCACCCGTTTATCGCCTCGCCAAGCGAGTCGTTGAGCCTGGGTACACGCCTGTACGCGGTGGACCAAACCACCCGCTACAAACTGGAAGGCTTCCCGCAACGCTTCGACCTGGAAACCAACCTGCGCGCCCTCGCCGTCGAAGGAGACTGGCGCAAGGCCGACACCACGCAACTGCGCATTCTCAGTGCCGGTTTATACCAAGGCATCAACGGCATGGGCGCCAAGACCCGCACCGACTTCGGTGGCCTCAAGCCCGACCTGGATTTCTTCCGTGTGCGGCTGTCGGGTGTGCAAAGCAACAAGCTGTTCGATAACTGGCAGGGAGTGCTCTCTGGCGCGCTGTACTGGAGCAACGACAACCTGCCCGACAGCGAACGCGCCACCTTTGGCGGGCAGAACTTCGGCCGTGGCTACCCCGATGACCAGGGTTCGGGCGACAAAGGCTGGGGCGTGGCCTACGAGGTCAACTACAGCTACAACCGCGCCGGCGACTGGGTGAAGATCCTGCAACCGTACGTGGTCTTCGACCGTGCCAAGACCTGGTACAACGACCTGCCCGTCAAAGGCAACGACATGTCCTCGGCAGCGCTGGGGCTGCGCTTTGGCGATGCGAAGTACTACAACATTGCGCTGGAAGCGGCCAAGCCGATGTCGGACGTGGCGTTCGACAACTTTGACCGGCGGCCACGGTACTCGCTGAGCTTCAGCTATCAACTGTAACGAGGACGACACCCGTCCAATGTGGGAGCTGGCTTGCCTGCTCCCACGTTGATTTCAGGTGCACCTATGATCAGTAGCGGGATTTGGGGAGCGGGAAAAGGCTGTTGAGCGTATCGATCAAGCGCACCAAATAGATCGGCTTGCGAAACAGATCGAGCACCTGCAAGCGCAGCATGTCGCTCACATCATCCATTTCGGCATGACCCGACATCACGATCACCGGCAGGTGCGCGCGCTCGGTGTGTTCGCGCAAGCGCTTGATCAAGGAAATACCGCTTTCCTCGGGCATGCGCAGGTCGGTGATGATCAGGGCGATATCGGGGTTGAGTGTCAGTTCTTGTAATGCATCGGTTACAGAGGAGGCGGTGAAACACACGAATCCCTCATTTTCGAGGGATTCGGCGAGTTCGATCAGAGCGTCCTCTTCGTCGTCCACCAATAGAATTTGCTGGCGAGGAGAAGACGATTCGCTCATAGCCGTACCTGGAGAAAGTAGTCAGCCTAAATGGGAACAACACGTTGAGCGACGTCAGCTCGCTGTCGTCATTTTAGTAGCCATTGTGTTGAACACCGAGGCTACCTTAGTGCCCAGCCCAGAACCGGCCGCGACAATAACAAGTGCAACCAGCGCAACGATAATTGCGTACTCAATACCCGACGCACCGTCTTTGCGTTGGAAGAATGTTTGCGTTTGGACATAAACTTTCAACATCAGGTCAAGGAACATAAGACTTCTCCCTAAGAACGCCACTGAAAGCCGAAAGGGCTCTAGTACAAGATGATCGCGGCGTGCCACTAGAGCATTGTCAACAAATCCCAGCCTCACAACTGTAAGAACGGATTAACCACAAAGTATTAGTCGTAAAGTTGGCGCCAAAAAACCCGCCACTAAAAGGCTGCCTTTAAAGTTCAGATAAATTTTTTCTGCGTTAATGGCATTTCGTCCTAGCTGGGCTACCTTCAAATAGCCAAATCGTTAGATGTTCATCACAGCCAGGTTGCGAATTAACTCGTTTGGATTAAACGGGCCTGTAGTGCAACGGGAAAGGGAGAGCCGTCATGAACAGTCGCATCAGCATGATCCTGGCCGGCCTGTTGCTTATCGGGGCGCTGATCGCCGGTTACTGGGGACTGGTGTTGAGTCGCCAACCGGAACCTGTCGCAGCACCTGTCATTTCTGTCGAACGTGCCACCGCCGCGATCGACGATCAAAACCGTCAACCCGTGGTCGTCCTGGCACATGATGCCCCAGCCTTTGTTCCCCTTACTGCTGCCGACCTGGTGATAGAAAAACTGCGCACGGTGCCCGCCGGCAGCCTGACGCAACTGGATCAGGCCATCGGGCGGATGCCCCAGCGCACGCTGGGAGCCGGCACCTGGCTCACTGAAGAAAGCTTCAACGCCGGCGGCCCGCTGGCCCGCATGATCCGCCCGGACGAACGCGCGCTGGCCGTGTCAGTGGATGAAGTGATCGGTGCCGCCGGCCAGTTGAGCCCGGGCGATTACGTCGACGTCCTGCTGTTCCTGCGCCAAGACACAAGTAACGCCGAACAGTCAGCTCAGATCGTGATTCCGGCCATGCGCTTGCTGAGCGTCGGCGACCAGTTGGGCCTGGCCAATGATGGCAAACCCGCGGTACCACCGCCGGTCACACCCGAAGAGCGCGCCCAAGCCGCCCAACGACGTGCTTCCGCCCGTACGGTAGTGCTGGCGGTGCCAGAGCCTTTATTAAGCCGTCTGATGCTCGCATCTCAAGCCGGTACCCTACGCCTGGCCGTACGCAGCGCCGATGAGCAACTGCTCAGTCGCTACTGGGCCGGCGAAAGCGATGCCCCGGAAAAACTTGAGAACGCCAACCGCGACCTTTATCAATTCGCCCAACTGGCTCTGACCGGCCCACCCAAAAGAGTCGCACCGGCCGGCACCGCACCTGCCGCTCGCCGGGGCGTCGAGGTGATTCGCGGCGCACAGACCACTCAACAAACCCCGTGATTGAGCAAGGATGCCTTGAATGAGCCATCGCTACGCACTCATGTTCACTCAGCTGGCCTGGGCCTTGATGCTGTCGAGCTTGCCCGCAGGCGCGGCACTCGCGGCGTCGGGCAATTGCAGCGCCTTGGGCCAATTGCCCGCTGTGGTCGAAGTGGGAGAAGGCCTGCAACAAGAGCTGCAATCGCCGGTGGCAATCACACGCCTGGCCATTGGTGACCCCAAAATTGCCGACGTCCGGGTCAACGGCGACCGTAACTTCCTGCTGACGGGTGTCTCAAGCGGCGCCACCAGCCTCATGGTGTGGACGGCCTGCGCCAGCGCCCCGCGCCAAAGCATGGTGTTCGTCAAGGGCAAGGCGACTTCGGCGCTGACCAGCCTGTCGCTGTCGCCTTCGGAAGACCCAACGCTGCCCAGCCAGGTGCAAACCGATATCCGGTTTGTCGAAGTCAGCCGTACCAAGCTCAAGGAAGCCAGCACCAAATTCCTCGGCATGGGCACAAACTTTTTCCTCGGCAGCCCCAACCTGCTGTCTCCCTCGGAGAGCGTGTTCAAGCTGCCGGTGAGCACGAGCAATTTCAACGTTGGCTTCGGCGGTGGTCGTGTCAAAGCGATGATCAACGCGTTGGAACAAAGCGGTTTTGCCTACACCTTGGCGCGTCCGAGCCTGGTCGCCATGAGCGGTCAGAGCGCCACCTTCCTTGCCGGTGGTGAAGTACCGATCCCGGTGCCCAGCGCTGGTAGCGACACCATCTCCATCGAGTACAAGGAGTTCGGTATTCGCCTGACCCTCACGCCCACGGTGATCGATCGCAACCGCATCACCCTCAAGGTTGCGCCGGAGGTCAGCGAGCTCGACTACAGCAACGCGATCGCGATCCAAGGCATTCAGGTGCCGGCCCTGACCGTACGCCGCACCGACACCAGCGTGTCCCTGGCCGATGGCGAAAGCTTCGTGATCAGCGGCCTGATCAGCACCAATAACACCTCCACCTTCAACAAATTTCCAGGCCTGGGCGATATCCCCATCCTGGGTGCGTTTTTCCGCGACTCGACCATCAGCCGCGAAGAAAAAGAACTGCTGATGATCGTCACCCCTCACCTGGTGCAGCCGCTGGCCGCCAACGCTCAACTGCCTTCCTTACCCGGCGAAAAACTGCGCAGCTACGACCCGAACTGGTACCGCATGTTTTTCCTGGAAAACGGTAATTTCGACCGCCGCACAGGACTGTCCCAATGAGCGATAGCCTGAGCCAAACCTTCCTCGCGATTACCCGCAACACCACCGACCTTGAGTGGCTGCAGGGCGCGCTCGCGCCCCTTGGCCAGGTTGTCAGCGTGGGTACCGGCAGCCTGGACGAACTGCTGGCGCTGGCAGATGTAACCTTCGCCAACCTGGTGTTCGTCGGCCTGGACCGTGAAAACGTCGTCGCCCAAAGCGCATTGATCGAAGGCGCGCTGGAGGCAAAGCCGATGCTCGCCGTGGTCGCCCTGGGCGATGGCATGGACAACCAGCTCGTACTGAACGCCATGCGCGCCGGCGCCCGAGATTTCGTGGCCTATGGTTCGCGCTCCAGCGAAGTCGCGGGCCTGGTGCGGCGCTTAAGCAAGCGCCTTCCTCCCGTCACCTCGAACGCGCACCTGGGTGGCCTGACGGTGCTGTATTGCACCCAAAGCAACGCCGATGGCGCAATGTTGGCAACCCACCTGGCCATGGTGGTGCAAAAAAGCGGACAACAGACCCTGCTGCTGGACTTGGGTCTTCCGCGCAGCGACAGCCTTGCCCTGCTGGGCCTGGAGAGCACCTTCAATTTCGGCGATGCCCTGCGGCACTTGCGTCGCCTCGACACCACCCTGATCAACAGCGCCTTCACCACCGCCCAGGATGGCCTGCGTATCCTGGCGTACGCCACCGGTGACGAGCCACTCAAACTCACCAGTGCTGCCGAACTGTTCATGTTGCTCAGCGCCCTGCGCCAACACTTCCAGCACATCGTCGTCAACATCACCGGGCAACCGGACAGCGAGGCCCTGCGCACGTTTGTCAGCCACTGCGACAAGCTGCTGTGGTGCACCGACCAGAGCGTGCTGGACTGCCGCCGCAACCTGGCCGTGCTGAACCGCTGGCGTGACAAAGGCATGAAGCTTGAGCACGCCAAGCTGGTGGTGGATCGCTACATCAAGTCCTGTGCGCCCGATACCGAGGCGCTGGAAAAAAGCTACGGCCTTGAATGCGTCGCCGTGCTTCCCCTCGCCGCCGAGCTGCGCCTGAACGTGAAGAACCAGGGCCAGACCTTGTTTGCCCTGGCCCCCCGCGAGCCCTTGACCCAAGCCGTACGCACCTTGGGTGAGCGCCTGGCAAAACGCTCCGAAGGCATGGAGAAACCGTCCATGCGCTGGTTTGAACGCTTCCTGGGGTCAGGACGATGAACGGCGAAAAACTGTTTGGCGGCCCCGCCCGCACGGCTGGCGGCAATAGCGATCACGACGGCCTGAAGCTGGTGCTGCATCGCTACATCATCGACGCCATCGAGGAGTCGGGTAAAAACCTGCTGGAAGGCACGCGCCAATCCCTCGCGCAATTTGTCATCGACAAAGTGTCGGAGTACATCACGCGCATGCGCCTGGCGATCTCGCGCTATGAAATGGAACGCCTGGCCGAGGAGATCGTCGACGAACTCACCGGTTTCGGCCCCTTGGAAGTGCTGCTGCGCGACCCGTCGGTGACCGAGATCCTGGTCAACGGCCCGCACCGGGTCTTTATTGAGCGCGATGGCCTGCTGCATCAGAGCGACCTGCGCTTTATCGACGACCACCATGTGGAACGCGTGATGCAACGCATCCTCGCGCCGCTGGGCCGACGCCTGGACGAGTCGTCGCCCATGGTGGATGCGCGCTTGCCCGACGGTAGCCGGGTCAACGCGATCATCCCGCCCATTGCCCTGGATGGGCCCTGCCTGTCGATCCGAAAGTTCCGCAAGGACATGCTCAAAAGCAGTGACCTGGTGGCCATGCAGACCATCGACCACAGCATTTTCGAATTCTTCCAGGAGGCTGTGGGCAAGCGCTGCAACATCCTGATCAGCGGCGGCACCGGCACTGGCAAGACCACCTTGCTCAATATCCTCAGCCAGTTGATCAACCCCCATGAGCGCCTGGTGACCATCGAAGACGTTGCCGAACTGCAACTGGGCCACCCCCACGTGGTACGCCTGGAAACTCGCCCGCCAAATGCCGAGGGTCACGGTGAAGTAAGGTCCAGCGACCTGATCCGCAACGCCCTGCGGATGCGCCCCGACCGCATCATTCTCGGCGAGATCCGGGGCGTGGAAGTGCTCGACGTGATGACCGCCATGAACACCGGCCACGATGGTTCTATGAGCACCGTGCACGCCAACAATGCCCAAGACGCGCTGCTGCGCCTGGAAACCCTGGTGGGCCTGACCGGCCGAGTGATCGCGGAAAAAACCCTGCGCCAGATGATCTGCGCCGCACTGGACGTGGTGATCCAGCTGACACGCATGCCCGATGGCCGCCGTTGCGTCAGCGAAGTGGTGGAAGTGGTGGGCGTGCGTGACGACGTGTATGTCACCAACACCCTGTTCCGCCTGGACCGGCGTACCGGCTTCGGTTTCCTGCGGGAAGCGCTCAACCCGGCCGGCGACAAACTGCGCCGCGAATCGGCCTTGCAGTCATAGGGAGCGCCAGATGAAGGGACCGGTGCTGTTGCTCATCTGCCTGCTGCTGATCGGCCTGTCGTTCTGGCTGTTCCAGAATGGTCTGCGCAAGGCCCAGACCAACCGCGTGCTGGAGCGCCTGGGTGACGGTCAACCCGAAGCACATGAGCAGCAAACCACCTGGAACGGCCTCGAGCGTATGTTCCTGCGTGCCGGGCTGGGTAAACCCACCGAGCGCCTGGGCTTGTGGATCAGTGGTTGGGTGGTCGGTGCCCTGTTCGGCTACCTGTTCGCTGACGGGCTGGGCCTGGTGGTGATGATCGTGTCGCCGCCTGTGGCCGTGCGCATGTACGTTGCCTGGCGTTACCAGCGCCGCGTGCAGCGCATGATTGAACAACTGCCGCAGTTGCTGGACCACAGCGTACGCAGCCTCAAGTCCGGCAGGACCCTGGCCGACGCGGTGCTGGGCGGTATCGAAAGTGTTGAAAACCCCCTCAAGGAAGCCATGGGCCGGGTGCAGCGCAACGTGCGCATGGGGGTGAGCCTGCCGGATTCGGTCAGCGACTTCGCCGAGTTCTATGAGCGCGACGAATTCCGTCTGTTTGCCCTGGGCCTGAAGGTCAACCACCGCTACGGCGGCAACGCCAGCGAGCTGCTGGAAAACCTGATCAAGATGATTCGCGAGCGCGAACAAGGCGCCCGCCAACTCAAAGCCATGACCGGTGAAACGCGTATGACGGCCTACGTACTGGGCGGGCTGCCGATTCTGATTGTGGGGTACTTCATTGTCGTCAACCCGGGCTACCTGATGACCATGTGGAACGACGGCACGGGGCGCAATCTGTTGTTCGGCGCGCTGGCAATGGACGTGACAGGCACCGTGGCCATGTGGCGCATGCTGAGGAGTGTCTGAGATGGCCATTCTCGTCGCAGCCCTGTGCTTGCTTGCCGCTGCGGTGTTGGTAGCCGGCCAGTTGCTCGAACAGCGCCGTCGCGGGCGGCGCATCGCTGATCGCTTGCAAGGACAGATGGCCGGCACCGACAAATTCGGTTCGCTCATACGCCAACTGGGCAGCAGCAGCCTGGCACAGCGCTCAGTCAGCCTGGACAACGAGACCCAGATCCTGCTCAACCGGGTCGGTTGGCGCAAGGCCAGCCAGCGCTCGTTATTTGCCGCATTCCAGGTCGGCGTGCCCGTTGTGCTGATGGGGCTTACAGTCCTTGGCCAGCGAGTATTTTTCCCCGAGGTTGACCCTGCCTGGATCGCCCCGATCGCTGCGCTCGGCATCGGTTACCTGCTGCCCAAGCGCGTGCTTGCCGCCGCGGCCAAACATCGCCAACAGAGCATTGCCAAGGAAATTTCTACCTTCATTCCACTGCTGCGCATCCTGTTTGAATCAGGCATGGCAGTGGAGCAATCACTGCGTGTATTGGGCAACGAAGCGCAACGCTTGCTGCCCCACCTGACCCACGAGTTGCGCCTGATCCTGGCACGCGTCGACTCCGGGCTGGAGTTGGGCGAAGAGTTGGGCAAGACCGCCCGTTTGCTCGAAGTGGACGAACTGACCGACACCTGCGTCATCCTCCAACAACTGATCCTGCAAGGGGGCGGCGCGATGAAATCGTTGCTGGCCCTCAAGCAATTGCTCGATGACCGCCGCCTGACCCGCTTGCAGGAATACATCTCGAAGATGTCGGCAAAAATGTCGGTGGTGATGATGGTGTTCCTGTTTCCAGCGTTGCTGATTGTGCTGGGTGGCCCGGCCTTTATCGGCATCGCCCGCGCGTTGAACCACTTTTAAGGAGATGTCGATGAAAGCATTGATTGCCGGCCTCGCCCTGCTGATGCTCGGCGGTTGCGCCACCAACGGCCAATCACCCTGGGCAGCCTTTGGCTCACCCGGCAGTTGCAGCAAGCCGAGCTCAGACCAGGATCTGGCACTGAACCTGGCCGACGACATGGCCAACGAAGGCAAGCTGCACGCCAGCCTGGCCAACCTGGAAAGCCTGCCGGACGCGTTGCCTCAGGTGCGTCAGCGCAAGGCGCGCGCCTATCGATTGCTGGGCCGCAGCGAGGCCGAGCCGTTGTACCGCAGCCTGTTGGGCACCTGCATGACCGCCGAGGGCGAGCATGGCCTGGGGCAACTGGCGGCCGCCAGGGGCGACAACGTCCAAGCCATGACCCATATGCAACGTGCGGCGCAGCTGGCCCCCACCGATGAAAAAATCCGCAATGACCTGGGGGTGGTGTACCTCAATCAACTGCGCCTGGAAGACGCACGCTTCGAATTCATGACCGCCATCGAGCTCAAGCAGGACGACCCGCTGGCCGCCATCAACCTGGTCACTCTGCTGATCTATCAGAATGATTGGGGGCAGGCGGCAAAAGTGGTCAGCCAAGTGGGCCTGAGCCCGGCGCAAGTCACCGATGCCCAGTCACGCGCGGCGCAACTCAGGGGCACTCGTACTGCAACGCGCAAAGTGGCGGCGGTCAGCGATGCGCTGCCAGCGATGATCAAGTAAGGAGTCGATGATGAAAGCCCATTACCTTGTTTGCCTGGCGCTGTTGCCACTGTCGGCTTCGGCCATCGAGCCGGGGCCCTCGTCCCCGCAGCAAGCTCAAACGGAAAAATGGCTCACGCTGCAGATCAAAGGAGGTGCCGCCTCGCCAATCCCACAAAAAACCACTCCCGCAGAGCGGGAGCAGGCATTGCAACGCTGGCTGAACAGCAATAAGTACCCTATCCCACAGTACTTTGAGCAGAAGGTCGGCGGAAACGCCTCAAGCGGTGGCAGTAGCAGCAGTAATTAATGCGCCGTCACCCGCTGGCGCATCGCCGAGTTGCTGGGCGACAGCGCCAGCGCCAACTGGGTGCGGTTATGCATATGGGTCAGGCGCAGCACTTGGGACACATACAACTTGACCGTGTTCTCGGTGATCCCCAACTCACAGGCGATCTGATAGTTGGTCTGGCCCTTGCCCACCAAGCGCGCGACGTCGAGCTGGCGTGGTGACAATTGATTGAAAATCGACGGTATTTCCAACGGCCCCGCATCGTCTGCCGATATGTCTGCGTCACTGTCCTGCAAAGGGCTGCGACGGACTTTGTCGAGGTCCTGGTACAAGTCGTTGATGGATTCGGAAAGGTACTGCAATTTCTGGTTCAAATGCCCCAGTTGCAGCTCTTTTTGCCGTTCTTCGAGTGCCGCTTCCTGGCGTTGCAGGCCTTCGAGCAATTCGTCGAGGTTGATGGGCTTCTGGTAGTAGTCCGAAATCCCTGCACGCAGCGCCTTGATCACGTCCTGTTTGTCGGCACGGCCAGTCAGCATGATCGCTTCGAAAGCGCGCTGCTTGCCCGCGACCTTCTGCATGGCCTGGACCAACTCGATACCGTCCATGTCCGGCATGTGCAGGTCACACAGCACCAGGCCGATCTCAGTGTCTTCACTGAAACGCTGCAAGGCGTGCCGGCTGGACTCACAAGGGACACAGCGGTAACCGCTGCCTTCGAGAAACTCACAGAGCTCTTCCACGATCAGGGGTTGATCGTCGACCACGAGCACTTTTACCGCCGATGTAAGCTTGTTCACTCGCTACTCCATGCCTGGCTAGCCAAAGATTTGACCGATCCTTTTTGACGAAGAATCCTATACATCTACTCAATAAACGTAGACCTACTTTCCGACTATGTACATAGCGATAGAGGCCTTGTGCGACTAATGGATCCAAAGCCAGGACGCGGTGAAACCCGTCAATAAATACGGCGCAAATGGCTGCTTTATTGACGCCTGATCGGGTTGATGTGCAACACGTGCGCTAAGCCCTTGACGCATAACAATCCACACGCACATCGCCACTGCGGATCCGATCAACGACCACAGCAAATACTCGGTATGAGTGGCCAACCCCAATGCGGCCAACAGCTTCACATCACCCGCGCCAAAGCGGCCCAGCGCATAGCCCGGCAAACCCAGCAGCAAGGCCAGGGCAAACGCCCAGCCGCCGTCGCTGGCAGGCGCGCCGATCCAGGTAACGCCCACCCACAACAGGTAGATCAAGGCGAGCAGGCCTCCACCGAGGGTGAGTACATTGGCGATTTGCCGCTGACGCATATCCTGCAACGCGCAGAGCGCCAGCCAGAACACGATTACCAAGCCTTGGGTCACGTAAAAAACATCCCTTTTCGCCGAATGATTCTATGCTGATATCAAGTAGTAGCCGTCAGGGTAGACGCAGTCATGAAAACAGGCCTCCCTAGAAAGCAGAAAGGTGCTGCGGCGATTGAATTCGCCCTGGTCTTCGGGATTTTTTTCGCCGTGTTCTATGGCCTGGTCAGCTATAGCCTGCCGCTGCTGCTGATGCAGTCGTTCAACCAGGCAGCGGCAGAGGCCGTGCGTCAGGCCATGTCGGTCGACCCGGTTACCGCGGGCACCGCGTACCCTACACAACTCACTGCGCGGGCGAAAAACACGGCAATCACTCAGTTGAGTTGGATTCCCACCAGCTTCCAGTTTTCTCCGGACTTCATCACCGCGACCTACGTTGGCACCACGTTGACCGTGGCCATCACCTACCCCTCCAGCAACCTCTACTCGGTGTTTCCGGCGCTGGTGATTCCCGGCGTAGGCACTGTACCGAACCTGCCAACCAACCTCGCCGCCCGTTCGAGTGTGCAATTTTGACCGCTGGGGATAACCTCTTCGGACGCCTGCTGGGTCGCACCAGTGCCATGCCCGCCGATACGCCCGTGGCGAACCTCACTGGCCTGCAACTACAACTGGATCATCTGGGCCGGGTCGTGACTATCAACGGTACCCTGCGCTCGCAACTTGCCTCGCACCTGGCGGGTGACGCCCGGCCTTTATTGCGTGAGTTGTTGTGCGCCAGCAGCGCCCTGAGCGTCGAAGGGTCGCCCGCCGACTGGCAGCGCCAAGGCCTGGACCTGGACTTTCGTGGCGCTGCTGATCAGGTGCTGCACACCCGTGGCTGGGTCGAGCCCGACGGCGACCACTGGACACTGCGCCTGGTGGATGTCAGCGACCTGCTGGCGGGTCGGCAATTGGCGGGGCACCGCGAGCAGAACCATCAGCTGTCCAGCCAGATGAGCGAACAACTGCGCGTTTGCACCCTCAGCCGCCTGCCAGACGTTCTCAACGAACATCTCGCCAGCCTGGCCCAACGCTGGCGCATCCCCTGTGTGGCCATGGCGTTGCTCGATGAGGATGACCAGGGTTGGCGGATCTACGGCCAATACACCGCCCACGACGCTCCGGCATTGTGGCAAACCGGCCAACGCCTGGGGACAGGCCTGGACAGCGTCAATGGAAACGCACCGCTGAGCCTCGCCCAAGGTCGCAGCGACAACCCGCGCCTGCAAAGCGTGTTCGGCAATGCCGACGGTTTTTTGGTGCCCTACCGCGACGGCCAAGGCATCGCGGCCTGGCTGCTATGCGGCGTCTACAGCACGCAATCACAGACCAGTGAGCGCGACTGGCTTAACCTCACCGCCGCCCTCGCCGCTCCGCTGCTGGGCCGCCTGCGCGAGCAACGCCATCATCAGCAACTGGAGCGGGTCGAGGCCTTGCAGGGCTTGCTCGGCACAGGGTGGTGGGAGTTGCTGCCGGCCACCCAGGAAATCCAGCTCGCACCGCAACTGCAGCGCAGCTTGAGCCAGGACGACGGCGCCACCCGCCAATCGCTGAGCCTTTGGCTGGAGTTGATCCACCCCGCCGACCGCCAGGAACTCAACAGCCGCCTGCAAGACCTTCAAGCCCTGGGCAAACCCTTGCTGACCAGCGTGCGCCTGCAACGCAGCGACGCCGACCACAACCCCATTTGGTACCGCGTGCAAGGCCAGGTACTGGGCGTTGGCGACAGCCGCCGTTGGATCGGCTTCATGCTCGACATCAGCGACATCAAGAACCAGCAACTGCAAGCTGCCGCCGCCCATGCCCGCCTGGATAACCTGATCGCCAGCTCCCCGGCGGTTATCTATGTGCAGCGCTACGTCAGCGGCGCCCTGCACCCGGCTTTTTTCAGCGACAGCCTGCTGCCGTTATTGGGCTGGACCCTGGCCGATTGCGACCACGCCGGCCTGGCCTCACTGATCCACTCCGACGACCGCGACCTCTATTTTGAACGCACCCGCCAACTGCTGCGCGAAGGCAGCGTGCGCAGCCGCTACCGCGTGCGCGACAAACAAGGCAATTACCATTGGTTGCTGGACGAAGCCAAATTGCTGCGTGACGACCTCGGCTTGCCAGTGGAAGCCGTGGGGCTGTGGCTGGACGTCACCGACGCAACTCTTGCCGCCGAGCAGGTCAAGCAGAGCGAAGAGCGCTACCGCATCCTGGTAGAGGACTCGCCGGCGATGATCTGCCGTTACCAACCCGACCTCACGCTGACCTTTGGCAACACGCCGCTGGCCAATTACCTGGAATGCCTGCCCGCCCAACTTCCCGGCCTGAACCTGGGCCACTGGCTGTCGGACGAACAACGCCAGGCCTTTGTACAGCGCATCAGCCAACTAAGCGTGGAGTTTCCCGTCAGCACTGCCGAAATCAGCCTGCAGCTGCCCGGTCGCGAACATGCCTGGTGGGTGTGGTCGGATCGCGGCGTGTTCGACGAACACGGCGCGTTGGTGGAAGTGCAAGCCGTGGGCCGCGACAACACCGAAGTGCGTCGTTCCCAGCAGCAACTGACCCAAAGCGCCAAGATGGCCACCCTCGGCGAAATGGCCACCGGCCTCGCCCATGAGATCAACCAACCGCTGAACGTGATGCGCATGGCCATCGTCAATGTGCTCAAGCGCCTGAGCAACGGTGACGCGCAGATCGACTACCTCACCGAAAAGCTCCAACGCATCGATGCGCAGGTCCAGCGCGCCGCACGGGTGGTGGACCATATGCGCGTGTTTGGCCGCCGCTCGGAAATCGAACGACACCCCTTCGACCCGGCCCAGGCAGTGGAGGGCACGCTGTCGCTGCTCAGCGAGGGCCTAAAGGGTAAAGGCGTGGAGGTGCGCCTGACGCCGGCGGACTTTTCGGTGCAGGTCATCGGTTACGCCGACCAGTTGGAACAAGTGCTGATCAACCTGATGGTCAACGCCCGCGATGCGCTGCTCAGCCAACGGGAAAAACAACCGGATTTGCGCCCGTGGATCGCCGTCCACACCGAACACGACAGCCGCCACGTGCGCATCTGGGTCGAGGACAACGGTGGCGGCATCGACCCGCGCTTGCTGGAGCGGATATTCGAGCCGTTCTTCACCACCAAGCCGATTGGCGTGGGCACCGGGCTGGGGTTGTCGGTGAGCTACGGCATTGTGGAAAACATGGGCGGACGCCTGAGTGTCAGCAATGGAGAGGACGGCGCGCAGTTTTGTGTAGAGCTGCCCGTTAGCTAGATCACCAGATAAGCGCGCCCGGCTTGGCAACTGAGATTGGCACCAACGTCCACCTTATTCAGGTCAATTCCCAGCCCCAGTAAGATGTTATTGATTAGCGTATCAAGCAAGGGGGAAAGCGTGCTGTTTATCGCATTAAGCAAAAGAGTTGTCACGGCACTCAAGATAGTGCCAAGCCCACCGATGATGTTACCCAACAAATTTGAATTACCCGGGGTGGGCCCATACATGTCGAGATTGATACCCGATACCAATCCCTTCGCAGGGTCCGTCAAACTGCTGACAATATTGGTGGTGGTGTAAGCGTAGTAAAACGGTTGCTGGGTAATAGCCGGCAAATCAGGGGAGTAATACGTGTGAGGAAGGTTGGTTTTCGCCGCTACCGCAATGTTGGCGGACAATCCGAGCCCGCCACCTACGGAAGGGATCGGCGCATCGCATAAGATGATCAACACGCAGTGCCGAGTTCCGATATCGACGACTTTCAGCGGGTTTACTACGACCGTTGGGGGAGCCGTATTAGATCCGAAAACACTATTATAGGGAATTTTACCCATTCTAAGATTGACCAGCGACGTATTGGTCGACGTCGTCAGGCTTTTATCGGTTGGGCTGGCGCAACTGTAGCCGGTGACCCAACTACTGGCACTGGCAGCGTCTAGCTCAATATCAATACCGACAGGAGGAGGAAGCACTTGCAAATATGGCGCAGTACATGAAACCGCACACGTTAGCTGATTGACCACGCCGACAAGATTGAGATGAACCAATGCATCCACCGCACCGACAAGAGGTCCCGCCAACCCTGCCACACCATTGACTAGATTGATGACTGTATTGAGCACCGGCAGGTTGACCGACGCCCGAGTGCGCAGTTGGGCGGTCTGAACGTATATTCGATTCGGCCCTGCCTGAGGATCCTGACCAGGAGCTATAGCATGAGCAGGATTGCCGATAGCTGACAGTTGAGGCGGCTGTAGCACTTGAACGCTCAAATCAATCGACGCTATACCCGGCAAGTTAATGGGCACACTAGCAACTAAGCCGTTTTTCTTGTTCGCTAATTGCACGAACCCTTGAATCAGATCGAACACTCGCATATTCACTGCAAGGCCAGCGATATTTGTCCCGCTTTCGATTTGAAGCGCCGTTCCCAAGACAACTGTGGTTGTGCCGGAGGCTACTTTCAAAGCGTTAAGACTGACGATTGTCGCCGAGGCACTTAACGTACCGTTCGGGTCCATGACATTGATTGCACTTTGAATCAATTGGCTGACATTTATGCTGTTGCTCAGAACTTCTGAATAACCGACTGCCGTAAGACCAAGATCAAGCTTCAAACGGTCAAGATAACTCAGCAGTGAGATGTTGGAGGTGAGCAAGCCATTCCACCCAGCCACCGAAACATTCAAGCTGCCGCCCAACAATCCGCCAAACAAACTACTCAGAATAGAAGCCTTATTGTCCGTATCTACCACTACGGCAGTGCTGCGAATAGTTAGCGCGGCCAGCGGTGGCGCAGAGGCGGCGACGGCGGTAGCCGTGAGGGTCGTCTGCACCGGTATCGGCGAGCCCGTGAACATGTTCCAGATGCCGCTGGCGATACCAGTTGCCACGTTGCTCGTCACGACCACACGTACGGCATCGTTTTTGGTCGCGTTAGCGGTAAACACACGAATATTGTTGGCGTTGGTCACTAAAGTGCCACAGGTCACGACTAAGCCACGGGTATTGTCTCCAGCAACCACGGTAAAGCCATTGCGCGTGGCGTTTTGCGTGGCGTAGTCGCTGGCAGTGGTCGTGGGCGTGCACACACCGCCACGACCGGCAGCCTCCAGGGCCGCGGTATCGGCGATGGCCTGGACTTTGCGCTTTTCGAGGTACAGGCGCCCGCTATCAACGGCCAGCAACATGAACACCAAGGCCACCGCCATGGTTCCCGCCGCCATCAGGCCAATCGCACCACGCTGCCTGGAACGAAGTCGGGGAGACATCGAGCACTCCTTTAGCGCTTACTCTCCGTAGATGAGTTGGAGTGTAGACAAGGCTTGGGAGGTGCGCTGGCCAGTCGCCACATTAACGACTGACGGAGAAACCCCTTTGGGAGCAGGCTTGCCCGCTCCCACAGGGGGTTTGTGGTGTTTTTTAATGAGGTGGGTAGGTAGAGAGGATTCGGCTTACCGTGGTGCGAATGGCATTACTGCGATCCTGCGGGTTCGGCGTGCTGCTCATCATCTGCTCGTCACTGCCACGCCACACCAGCTTGCCGTCTTTGCCGTCGAGCAGGTCGATCTGGATGGTCGCCACTTTGTAGGTGATGTTGCGCGTTTCGTTGTACATCGGCGCGCCCCAGTAACCATTCCATGGGCCGCCCCAGGCGCCGCCGTAGTTGGTGGTGACTTGTTGCTGGCGGTCCTCGACGATCAGGTAGGCCTGCACGTTCAAGTCAGCCTTGGTACCCGCCGCTGCCGGGCGCAGGCCACGCTGGTCGAGCTGTTCGCCCACCGCCTGGCGGATGCGTTGTTCGGTAAGGTCACTCTTGATGCGCGGATCATCCGGGCGGTACTGCAGCGCCGGGTCTTTCCAGGCCCAACTGCGGTAAGCGCCGAAATCTCGGCTGGCATCAAAATCGTGATTGACCTGGCTGGTCTGGCAACCGCCCAGCAGCATTACAAAAGCGAGGGTCGCGATACGACGAAACATGGTTTTTCTCCAAAGAGCGAACGGCGCTAGCGATGAGAATAGCGGTTAACTGGGCGGATAGGCGGTCATGGCCTTTTGCACGGCCTGGCGCAAGGCATCGGCGCGTTGACTGAGGCTGCCTTGGCTGGCGGTTTCGGCACTGGTGCTCCATACCGGCTGGCCACTGCGCGCGTCGAACAGGTTGACGCGCACCACCGCCACCGTGACTTCATAGGTGCGCACCACCGGTACCGAGTTGTACATGCCATAGCCGTTGCCATACCGGTTGTAGCCGCCGTAACCGTAGCCGTAGTCATCCTGGACTTGCTTGAGACGCTTCTCCAGGCGCACATCGGCGCTCACCAACAAGTCCGGTGGACGGTTGTCATGCAATGGACGCAGGCCGCGCTGGTCGAGGGCGCCGCTGACAGCTTCGGCAATTTGCGCCGAATCGGCCCATGCCGAACCTGCAGGCAGTTGACCGTTGCGCCAGGCCCAATTGCGGTAAGCACCGTAATCGCGCACCGGCGCAGGATAAGCGCTGGCATCGAAGGTGTTAGCCGCCTGAACAGGCGCGGGTGGGATTGGCGCCGAGGCGGCCACATAGGGGTTGGGGCTGGAGCACGCCCCCAAACCGAGAGACAACAGGATCAAACAGAGACGACGCATTTCGACCTCCGCAGACTGGGCCGCTTAAACCGGACGGCAGATCCAGTGCAAATAACGCCCAAGTCCGGCAAAGCTTGGGTGACGACGGTGAGCGAGCTCCATCTCCAAAAGGTCCTGCAAATCTGCACGGGCCTGGAATTCCACCGGCATATAGTCGTGGAACACCCGCACACCACTTTGGCTTTCGACCTGCCAAAGGCCTTCGAGTTGCGCCGCCAATTCCCGTGGGTCGAGGGGTTGCTGCGGCGTGAGGCTCTGTTTCTCGCCAGCCATGTCGTTCTTGCGCATTTTGCGGAAGTGGCCTTTGAGCAAATTACGGTAGATCAACGCATCCCGGTTGTAGAACGCCAGGGACAGCCAGCCACCGGGCACCGTGAGCTGATGCAACACGGGCAGGATCGCATGGGGCTCAGCCAGCCACTCCAGCACGGCGTGGCACAACACCAGGTCGTACGGCTCGGTGAGTTGGCCAAGCAGGTCCTGCCACGGGGCATGAATAAAAGTCGCCGTCTGCCCAGCGTCGGCGAAACGTTGGCGGGCGCCTTCAAGCATCGGTTCGGCAGGCTCAGCCAGGGTGACTTGATGGCCTTGCTCGGCCAGCCACAGCGACATATGGCCCAGCCCCGCCCCGATATCCAACACGCGCAATGGGCGCTTCGGCAGCGCTTCGGTCAGGTCGGCCTGCAGCACCGCCAGGCGAATCGCACCCTTGGCCCCGCCATAGATTTTTTCGGCAAAACGCGTGGCCAACTGGTCGAAATGACGATCACTCATGGGCAAACCGCCGCTCGCTGTCGGCCAACTTGGCGCGCACCACTTCGTTCATGTCCAGGCCCAACTCACTGCACAACAACAGCAGGTACAACACGATATCGCCCACTTCCTGCCCGGCATGGGCGAGTTTGTCGGCGGGCAACTGACGGGATTGGTCTTCGGTGAGCCATTGGAAGATCTCCACCAACTCGGACATTTCCACGCTGGCGGCCATGGCCAGGTTTTTTGGGCTGTGGAACTGCTTCCAGTCGTTGGTATCGCGGATGCGGTGCAGGCGTTCGGTGAGGTGTTCGAGGTTCATGCGGGGGCTCCTGAAGGTGTATAGCTTCGGGGGGATCTGCCTTGAAGGCAAGTGAACCTTTAGACCGCTATCGCAGGCAAGCCAGCTCCCACAGGTGAGCGCATTCCCCTGTGGGAGCTGGCTTGCCTGCGATAGCGATTCAATCAACGACACTGAACTCAAGCCTGGCCGTCTGCCCGGCCTCATCGAGCACACTCAACTGATACCGGCCCAACTGCTCGAAACTGGCATTGATAAAGTCCTGGCTGGCGCTATCCCCCAGCGGCGCGCCATTGAGAAACCACCAACGCCTTCCACTGCCGCCGAGCGCAGACAGTTTCAGGCGCAGGGCTTGCTGGCTACCCGCCGGCAACCGCAGTTGATCGCCCTCACGCACGCCGACAATCGACAGTGGCGAGGACGCCGCCAGCGCCGGTGGCGGGCAATCGGGGTCAGAGGCCGGAATGCGTGCTTCGCGACGTTCGATCCTGGGCAACCACGGTTCCAACGGCGCAGGCCACAGGGCGATGTTTTTGAGCGCTGCGCCCGGGCAATGGGCATCGACTCGCAGGCCCTTGGCGTTGACCCACACGCTCTCCATCAACCCCACGCTCAACGGTTGATCCAACGCCTGCAACGTCGGTGGCGTAGTGTTATCCAGCGTCCAGGCAAAGCGTTGGCGACGGCAATTGGGATCAGTGCGGCTCATGGGCTGGCCCAGCGGCCAACAGATCGCCGCCACGCCGACATTCGCTGGAACCGGTTTGACGGGGGCACTGAAGCCGCGCTGGCTGTCGCGGTTGGTCAGCACATCGTGCACTTGCAGCATCAAGGGGGCCGCCGAGGCGAGGCCGAATTGCCCCGGCACCGGTGTGCCGTCCGGTCGGCCGATCCACACGCCAATCAAGTACCGCGGCCCCACGCCAATCGCCCAGGCATCGCGAAAGCCATAGCTGGTGCCGGTTTTCCACGCCAGCACTGGGCGCTGTACCAGCTCAGCACGCGGGTCACGGTCGGGCCGCGCCTGGCCACTGAGGATCCGCCGCACAATCCAGGCGGCACCTGGCGACAACATCGGACGCTCCCTGAGTTCGTCGTCCGGCTGCAAGCGAATCGTCGCACTCTTGCCGTCGCGCGCGAAGGCGCTGTAGCCGCTTACCAAGTCTTCCAGGCGGCTGCCCGCACCGCCCAGGATCAACGCCAGGTTGGGCTCGGCCAAGGCAGGCAATGCCAACGGCACGCCGCCGATACGCATCTGCGCGGCAAAGCGTTTGGGCCCGTAGGCTTCCAGCAGTTGCACCGCCGGCAGGTTCAGCGAACTGGACAGCGCCGTACTCGCCGGCACAGCACCGGTAAAACCCATGGAGAAATTGCCCGGCCGGTAATCGCCATACCGCCGGGGTACGTCCTGTAGCAGGGATTCGGAGTGGATCAACCCATCGTCCAGGGCCATGCCATAGAGGAAGGGTTTCAAGGTGGAGCCCGGAGAACGCAGCGCGCTGACCATGTCCACATGGCCAAAGCGCTTGGCATCGTTGATGTCCACCGACCCGAGGTAGGCGCGCACGGCCATGGTTTCTTCTTCTACCACCAAAATAGCGGCAGAGGTGTGCTCCGGCAGGCGCGCGCGCCAACCCAGCAGCAGGTCTTCAAGACGGCGCTGCAGGGTGGCATCCAAGGTGGTGCGGATCAGCGGCGGGCTATCGGGACGGTTCAGACGGCGGGCAAGCAAAGGGGCTAGGCTCGGTTCCAGGCGCGGGGCGAGCAGCAGCGGCTCCTCCAGGGCTTCATCGACAGCAGCTTGCGGCCACACCTGGAATTCGGCCAGGCGGCGCAGCACTTTGTCGCGGGCTTCCTGCGCACGTTGCGGGTGGCGGTCGGGGCGCAGGCGGCTCGGCGCTTGGGGTAGTACCGCGAGCAAGGCGGCTTCGGCATGGGTCAACTGGGCCGGGGACTTGCCCAGGTAGGCCCAACTGGCTGCGGCAACGCCCTGCAAGGTACCGCCAAAAGGCGCGCGGTTCAGGTACAGGTTCAGGATTTGCTCCTTGGACAAGTGCCATTCCAACTGCGCAGTACGCCACAACTGGCGCAACTTGCCGTGGAAGGTGCGCGAATGCGGGTCCAGCAGGCGCGCCACCTGCATCGACAAGGTACTGCCGCCGGACACCACTCGTGCGCCGGTCAGGTTCTGCCAGGTCGCACGTACCAGCGCCAACGGATTTACGCCAGGGTGCTGATAGAACCAGCGGTCTTCGTAGGTGAGCAGTGCGTCGAGGTAATAGGGCGAGACCTCATTGGTTTGTACCGGGTAGCGCCACACGCCGTTGGCATCGGCGAAACGCCACAATGGGGTGCCATCCTCGGCGAGGACTACGCGTGCCAGGTCGTCCTGGGGCAAGGGCAAAGGCCAGATGCGGTCGGCCAGCCACAGCAGCGCGATGACCAACACCACGGTTCCCACGACCCAGCGCAGTAAATGTGGGAGCTGGCTTGCCTGCGATCGCGGTGGGTCAGTGGGTAGATGTGTCACCAAGCCACCGCTTTCGCAGGCAAGCCAGCTCCCACATTGAATCGAGTACAACCGTGATAAAGGAAACCCATGTTTAAACCTGCAAACCTCTATGCTTGTAGGGAACTAGCCTGTCGCAATAACAACCAAAGGCACAGATACGCCCACCTTCTCATCAGGACACACATATGCAGGTAGAAAGCTTTTTCGAATGGTTGGGCCAGGCACTTGGTTCCATCATCCGTTTTATCGTCGACGGGCTCAGCGGGTTGTTCGGTGCCTTGACCCATGCCGGCGGCAATTTCGTCGAAGGCTTGTCGCGTACGTTGGGCATGGATACTTCGATCATCAGCATCATTACCCTGATCGTTGGCCTGCTGTTCCTGTATTCGGCGGTGCGCGCCTTTATGCGGGCGTCGATCATCATTGGGGTTATCTGGTTGATGTTGGGCCTGTGGCTGCTGAGCTGGGTGGTGCACTGATCCCCTGTGGGAGCGGGCTTGCCCGCGATAGCGGTATATCAGTCAAAGACTCATCAACTGACAGATAGCTATCGCAGGCAAGCCCGCTCCCACATTTGGCCTGCATTTCAAATTGAGATATCAGCGCCCCTTGATCACCAGGTCCGCCGGGGTTTCGCCCACCGCCTGCCAGTTCGGCCGATACATCGACTCCACCTGCGGCGGCGGCACACGGTACGTGCCCGGTGTCACCGCACGCGCCAGGTACAGCAAGTGCGTGGTGCCATACCCATCCAGGTTCAGCGCCGCCACGTAACGATCATCCCGGAACTCCTGGTGCTTGAGCGAGGCGTTCTGCATCGATTCGCGCCATTCCTTCACCTGGCTGCTGGCGTTTTCCAGGCTGGCCGCGCTTTGGGCCAGGTTCTGGTTCTCCAGTTCCAGGCCGGCCGGCAACAGGTCGACTACCAACGCATCCGGCACACGCTGCTTGGCGCTCACCGCCAGGTGCACCAGCACCAGGTCGCCGCTATTGAGGTTGCGCAGGTTCAGCGGCTGGCCGTTCATGCCCAGGTAGTCGCGGCGGATGCTCAAGTTATCCCCACCCGCCGTCGGCGGCACTTGTGGATAACCCGAAACGGTCAGTTGCTGATACACCGGCGTCTCGCTTTGATTGGTCAGGCTCAAGTTGCCAGACAGCAGCTTGCCCTCCAGCTCCAGCGTCGACTGCTGGTTGTTCAGTTCATGCACGCCGCCACTGCCATCGAGCAGTACTTTCCAGTCTGCCTCAGGCTTGGCGAACCCCAAGCGCCCGGCCAGGAACAGCGAATTACGCTCCTGGGTCGACAGGTACGGACTGGCCGCCAACTGGTCCGACAGCGTGAACAAACGCTCCTCGCGCTTGCCCTTGGCCAGGTCGTTCTCTTCCAGCAAGGCCAGGATCATCGCCTGATCGCGTAATGGACTGCCGTAGTCGGCCAGCCATTCATTGGCGTTACGTTGCGTCGCCAGACCGGCCTGCAACGCCTGATCCGCACGCGGTTGATCGCCCATCTTTTGCAGCGCGATAGCCAACTGCACCAGCGGCAAACCGGAGCGTGCATCGGTGCGTCGTTCGAACAGGCTGCGCAACGCGCCCAGCGGCGCTTGCTGGCTGCGCGCCAACACCATGCCGGCGTAGGCCTGCACGGCAAAGCGGGTGTGGTCGGCGTTATCGCTGTAATCGACCTCGATCAGGTTGCGCTCCTGCACATAGCGCAGCAGGCGCTCGCTGGCCTTTTTCAGGGCCTCAGGCGGCACGGCAAAACCCTGGTCGCGGGCGCGCAGCAGGAAGTCAGTGACGTAAGCCGTCAGCCAATATTCTTCTTCGCCATCGGCGCCCCACAAGCCAAAGCTGCCGTTGTAGCGCTGCATGCCCAGCAGGCGCTCGATGCCGATTTCGATCTTGCGCTTGCGCTCGGCATCCGACTCACCCTTGATCGACAGGCGCTTGAGCAACGCGTCGTCGGCATACAGCGACGGATACAAGCCGCTGGCCGTCTGTTCCAGGCAACCGTAGGGATACGCCTTGAGCGCACTGATCTGCGCACCAAGGTTCAACGGTGGCCGGCTCGACAGGCTCAGCAATGCCTCACGTCCCGAGGCGTCGAATTGATCCAGCGCGCCCGGCGGCAGGTTCCACGGCTGATCCTTGAGCACCGCGCGGTAATGCTTGAGCAATGCCGGATACGCTGGGCGCACGCCCAGGGTCCACTCACGGCTGAACGGCGGCAGGTTCTCGCCCGGCAGGTCCAGGCCATTCACCGTGACCTTGACCTTACCCTGCCCCAAGCCGCCCCAGGCTTTCACCGGGATACGCAGCGTGGTGCGCTGGCCTTGTTTCAGTTCGACGCGCTGTCCACCTTCATCGACTGGTTCGAGCTGCCCTTCGACACTCACGCGCACATCGAGCGTCTGCGCCTTGCCCGACAGGTTGGACAGGTCCAGCGCCAACGTGGTCTGGTCGCCACCGGCAAGGAAGCGCGGTGCCGACAGTTCGGCAATCAACGGTGCAGCAATCACCGTCTTGGCTTCGGCCATGCCGTAGCGATCATCGCTCCAGGCCTGGGCCATCAAGCGCAGTTCGCCGTTGAAATCGGGAATGTTGACGCTGACTTCGCCCTCGCCTTGCTCATTCAAGGTCACCGGCGCGCTTTGCAGGGCGACGATGGTCACGCTGGTGTCCGGGCGTTTGCCACCCTTGGCCAGCGCCGCATCGCCACCAAACGCCAGGCTGGCCAAACGGCCCTGCCCGGCTTCGATCAACTGGCCGTAGACGTCGAACTGGTCCACACCGTAGGCCTTACGGCCAAACAGGCTGGAGTACGGGTCGGGCGTCGGGTATTCGGTGATATTGAGGATGCCCACGTCCACCGCCGCCACCAGTACATGCACCTGTTTCGGCACGCTGCCGTCGGCATTCTTGGCGGCGATCTTCACCGTCAGTGGTTGTTTGGGGCGCATCTTCTCCGGTGCGGTGAGGGTCAGCCCAAGTTTGCGCTGGGTGCGATCCAGCGGCAGATGCAGCAGGCCGACCGCACGTTTGGGCGTGATATTGGCTTTGCGCTCACCGGGACGAATCACCAGGGCGCTCAGGTACAAATCATGACGCGACCATTTCGGGTCGAGCTTCACGGCGAAGGTCTTGCCCTCTGCCGGCACATCGATTTCCTGCCACCACAACGGGCCTTCGGCGGACTCCACCAGCAGGTAGCCTTTGCCGGCAGCGGGTGGGGTGACGGTGACGTTGGCAGTATCGCCATCGCCATACGCCGGTTTGTCCAGCGCCAGCTTGACCTGGTCGGGGCGCACGGCGCCGCCTTCGGTGTTGTCCTGGGCCTGGTAGCCAGCCCAGAAGCGCAGGCTGCTGACCAACCCGGTCTGCGGGTCTTCAACCTCGACACGGTACGGGCCCCACTCCACCTGGAAGCTGACCTTGGCGGTGTCGCCAGCCTTGATGTTCAGGGTCTGCTCATCGAGGTTGAGGAATTTTTCGTTGAAGTGGTAACTCCAGCCATCGCTCTCGGAGTAGTTCCAGTAGTAGTCACGACGCTCGCGTACCAGGCGCACCTTGAGGTTTTGTGCGGCGAGCTTCTGCCCATCCTGGTTGGCCAGCAACACTTCGAATTCCGCCGGGCCATCGCCATTGGTTTCCTTGCCGTCAAACAAGCCACGCAAGCCCGGCAGTTGTTTGGCCGGCCAGATCGGTTGCACCAGACGGCGAGTGATCGGCCGCCCGCCCGACTCTTGCAGGCTGGCCTGCACGATCAGTTGCAGGGGCGACTTGGCGTCGGCCCATTTGCTTTCCAGGGTCAGTGCTTCCTGGCCCTTGGCGTCGAGGACGCTTTCGTCCAGTTCAAAATCCTGGCTCAGTTCTTCTTCCGTGACAGAGCCGAACTGATAACCCGGCAGGGACTTGACCGCCTCGCGCAACGGCCGCACATACACTTGGCCGCTGACCCGGTTGCCGGACGCCGGTGCGCCGTAGAGGTAGCGACCGTTGACCTGAATCACCGGGTTATCCGCCGGACTCAATGGCGTATCGCTGCCCTTGAGCTCCAATGCGAGCCGCTCGGGCAGGAAGTCTTCGACGAGGAACTCATACAATTGCGGCTTGCCGTCACCCAGGTTGAACACCAACTGCCAGCGCCCGGTCGGCGCCTCGCCGGCCAGTTGCAGCGGATACTGATAGAGACCGGAGGCGTCGGCCTCCCACACAAACTTGCGACTCACCTGTTCATCCGGGCGACGCACTTCGACGCTCACCGGTTGCGGTTTGACGGCGTTGCCATCCTTGTCCCGCAGCAGCGCATTGAGCAGCACGGTTTCGCCAGGGCGATACAGGTCACGCGGGCCGAACACAAAGAACTGCAAGGGATGGGACGGTTGACCACCGATATCGAACTCCGCCAGGTCCAATGCGGCACTGTCCAGGCGCAGCATGCTGGTCTGTTCACCTTGCTTGGCCAGCAGCACCTGGGCATTTTTCGGCAACGGCAACTCGGCATGGCCGCCTTTTTCGGTTTTGCCTTGGCCGACCACTCGGCCATTGGCATCGAGCACTTCAAGGTCAACGCCATCCAGCGCCTTGCCGCCCTCCAGTGCCTGGGTGAAGACATCCAGGCGATGGGCATAGCGGTGCACCGACAGGCCGATATCACTCAAGGTGAACAACGTGGCCGGTTGTGAATAGTTGTAGGTGCCAGAGGCGCGCATCACTGCCAGGTACACGCCTGGCTGCTGCAATTGCTTGAGGCCGGCGATAGGCAGCAACAGGGTCTCGCGGGTGTTGCGCGCCGGGTTCAAATCGAAACGGCCACCGTAGACCAGATCCGCCATGGGCAGCAGTTCGCGGGACTCATAACTTTGCAGGCTGGTAGTGCGCCCCCACCGCGCCAGGAACGACGGCAGGGAGTCGGGCTTGATGCGGAAGAACTCGACGTCGATCTTGTCGACGTTCAACGCGATCACCGGCAGGCCTTCGGCCAGGCGCGTCGGCAGCAAGGTGCCACGGCTGGCGAAGCCGACGGTGGCTTGCAGATCACGGGTTTCCAGGCGGGCGATGTACTCGGCGGCGAGTGCGTTGCCATTGACGGCCTTCACACCAGCGTCCACCGTCAGCACCAGCTTGCGCTGCGGCTCCAGATGTCGCAGACGCAATTCCATGAGGTTGTCGGAGATTTCCCAGGCGCCATCGACCTTGCCCGACTTGCTGTCCACCAAGTGGAGCTTGTCGGCAAACTTCTGATCGGGGTCCAACGGAATGGAAAAGCTCACCGACAGGGTACTGGCCCCGTCGAGTTGCACTTCGGACACATCCACCACACTCAACTCACGCCCGGCATAACGCTGCTTCAGCGCCGCCACATCCACCGCCGCTTTCGCAGGTTTGGGCGCAACCGTCGCCGCTGGAGCAGCCGGGGCAGCCGGTTTATCGGAAGAGTCGCAGGCGCTCAGCAGGGCCAGCGCGCAGGCCAGGAACAATCCTTTGTTAAGCATGGGGCACTCGTAGTGAGAGGGGTCCGAGGGGTGAACTATATATCAGCCTGGGTGGGGCCGATGGGATGCTGGTCACATTGACCGACGGAGGGTGGATTGGTTCGGGGAAGGCATCAAGCCAAGCCAAATCCCACACACAAGCCAGCCCCCACATTGGTCCTGCTGTGTTGTTGAGGGACGGTTACAATGCCACTCCCCCTAGGAGCCTGCATGTCCACCCTACTCACCGACTGGCGTCACCGCCCCACCCACCGCAACGTATGGGCCCTGGCCGCGCCGATGATTCTGTCGAACATCTCGGTGCCCTTGGTGGCGTTGGTCGACAGCATGGTCATCGGCCATCTGCCCCATGCCCATCAGTTGGGCGCCGTTGCTGTCGGCGCCAGCTTGTACACATTTCTGGCCTGGGCCATGGGTTTCCTGCGCATGGGCTCCACCGGTTTTGCCGCCCAAGCGGCCGGGCGCAACGACGGCGCCGCGCTGCGGCAAATTCTGCTGCAAGGTCTGCTGTTGGCGCTGGGGCTGGCGATGCTGCTGGGTACCGTGGGCATTCCGCTGAGCCATCTGGCCCTGGAATGGATGCAGCCCTCCCCCGAACTCAATCAACTGACGCAGGACTTTTTCCACACCCGCCTGTTCGGCCTGCCTGCGGCCCTGGCAAGTTACGCGCTGGTGGGCTGGTTCCTCGGTACGCAAAACGCGCGCGCGCCGCTGGCGATTCTGCTGACCACCAACCTGGTCAACATCGCCCTGAACCTGTGGTTTGTACTCGGCCTGGATTGGGGGGTGGTGGGTTCGGCGCGGGCGTCCGTCGTGGCTGAATGGACCGGCGCCCTGCTCGGTCTTGCGCTCACGCAAAAAGCCCTGCGCGCCTACCCCGGGCATATCGCCTGGGCTGCATTGAAACGGTGGCAGAGCTGGCGCCCATTGTTGGCAGTGAACCGCGACATTTTCATCCGCAGCCTGGCGCTGCAATCGGTGTTTTTCATGATCACGGTGCAAGGCGCACGCCTGGGCGATGCCACCGTGGCCGCCAATGCGCTGTTGCTCAACGGCCTGCTGCTGACGGCACACGCCCTGGACGGTTTGGCCCACGCCGTCGAAGCACTGTGTGGCCACGCCATCGGCGCTCATGACCGCCAAGCTTTGCGCCGCTCACTGGTGGTGGCCGGCGGTTGGTCACTGATCGCCAGCGTCGGTTTTGCCTTGCTGTTCACCGTTGGCGGGCACCTGTTTATCGCCATGCAAACCGATATCCCCAGCGTGCGCGAAACCGCTGATATCTACCTGCCCTATCTGGCTGTGCTGCCGTTGATTGCGGTGTGGAGTTACCTGCTGGACGGCCTGTTCATCGGCGCCACCCGCGCGCGGGAAATGCGCAATGGCATGCTGCTGACGGTGCTGCTGACGCTGCCCTTCGCCTGGGCGCTGCAAAGCGTGGGCAACCACGGCCTGTGGATAACCTTCCTGCTGTTCATGGCCCTGCGCAGCCTTACTCTGTGGGCGATTGCCTGGCGCTTGAATCGGCAGAACCAGTGGCTTGGATAAACCCAGTCACCCTATCCAAGACCGGCGCCAGCCAACGTAGCGGCCTGGAGATCGAGGCCACCAGCGTCGCATGGCTGGTTTTGCTGAAGTAGAACACCTCAACCGGTACACCGGCTGCCCGCAACTTATTGGCCAAGCCACCGGTATTGCGCGTCGGGTTGACCAGATCGTCATCCGTCGAGGCGATCAACAGCGTGGGCGGTGCACCGGCGCTGACGTGATTGATTGGCTGGGACTCGGGCGGCGAATCCGGATAGAAAAACACCGGCCGAACGTCGCGGTTTTCAATCGGCAGGAAGTCATACGGCCCGGCCAGGCCGATCCAGCCCTTGAAGAGTGAGGGCGACAAGCCCACCGCATTCAGCCAGCGTGCATCCAGTGCCAACATCGAGGCGTTGTAGGCGCCTGAGCTATGGCCCATCACGTAGAGCTGCTTGGGGTCGGCACCGAAGTCGGCGATATGTTGATGTGTCCAGGCCACCGCCTGGGCGCCGTCCTGGAGAAAGGCGGGGTAACGCACCTGCGGGTAAAGCCGGTAGTCGGCGATCACCACCACGATGCCGCGAGAGGCGAGGGCTTCGCCGACGAAACCGTAATCTTCCTTGGAGCCTGAGTTCCAACTGCCACCGTAGAAAAACACCACCACGGGCGCGGCGGAGATAGCGGGGACAGGGCGGTAGATATCGAGTTTCTGGCGCGGGTCATCGCCGTAAGCGATGGCTGAAGTTTTGGTGAAGGTGCTGGAGGGGGTGAGTGCATTGAGCACTTTGATGGGGGAGCAGGCCGCAAGGAATGCGGCGATTGCCAGGGTGAATGCTTGCAGCCATTTGCTCAACATCATCCAGACCCCACACAGAAGGTACTACCAGATGAAGATCCAAATGTGGGAGCTGGCTTGCCTGCGATAGCGATGTATCAGACAAAAATCCTGCACTGACACA
Source organism: Pseudomonas sp. PGPPP1 (assembly GCF_002255865.1). Taxonomy (NCBI): domain Bacteria; kingdom Pseudomonadati; phylum Pseudomonadota; class Gammaproteobacteria; order Pseudomonadales; family Pseudomonadaceae; genus Pseudomonas; species Pseudomonas sp. PGPPP1. The sequence continues at coordinate 58,088 of NZ_NKIG01000034.1, forward strand.
CCGCCATCGCGGGCAAGCCCGGCTCCCACATTAGAACCGGGTCACTTCACTTACGAGGACAGGTACGAAGACCGCGTCAGGCCCAGGCGCAACGCATCCAGGAACTGGGTACGCTCACTCGCACTGATCTTCGCGCTCGCGCACTTGTCACGGTAGTGAGTCATCAACTCCTCCGGCGACAAGTGCACATAGCGCAGCATGTCTTCGATGGTGTCGTGGGTCTCGATACCGGCGCTGTACACCGAACCGTCTTCACGCTGGTAGATGTTCACCGAGTCGGTGTCACCGAACAGGTTGTGCATGTCGCCGAGAATTTCCTGGTAGGCACCCACCAGGAAGATACCCAGCAAGTAGTCTTCACCTTCGTTCAAGGCGTGCACCGGCAAGCTGGTCTCGATGGACTGCTCGTCGACGTACTGCTTGATCTTGCCGTCGGAGTCGCAGGTCAGGTCCTGCAATACCGCACGACGCAACGGCTCTTCATCCAGACGGTGCAGCGGCAGGATCGGCAAGACCTGGCCGATGGCCCAGGTGTCTGGCAGGCTCTGGAACACCGAAAAGTTGCAGATGTACTTGTCGGCCAGCTTGTCGTTGAGTTCGTCCAGCACTTGGCGGTGCGAACGCTGGCGGGCTTTCAATGAGTTGTGCAGGCGACGGCACACGGCGAAGTAGCATTGCTCGGCCAGGGCTTTTTCCGCCAGGGTCAGCTTGCCATCGGCGTATTGGGTGGCCACGTCACTCATGTAGTGGGTGGCGCGCCAGTAGGTTTCGGTAACCATCTCGATGTCGGTCGGGCCCAGCAGGTCCACCAGCCATTGCACGGTTTCCGGCAGGGCTTCCTTGTTCTCGATCAACGGCACGTCGTCGTTGTGCTTCTCGACGTCGGTGACTTGCACCACCAGCATGGCGTGGTGGGCGGTCAGGGAACGGCCGCTTTCGGAGAAGATGTGCGGGTGCGGCAGGCTCTGCGCGTCGCAGAATTCCTTGAGCATGCCCACCACCACGCCGGCGTAGTCGTCCATGTCGTAGTTGATGGAGCTGGCGTTACGCGAGTGAGTACCGTCGTAGTCCACGCCCAGGCCGCCGCCGACGTCGATGTGGTCCACCGGCAGGCCGAGGTTGCGCAGTTCGCCGTAGTAACGAATGGCTTCCTTGAAGCCGTGCTGGTAGTCGGCCAGGTTGGCGATCTGCGAGCCCATGTGGAAGTGCAGCAGGCGAATGCCCTGGTCCAGGCCCGCAGCGCGGAAGCGCTCGACCACCGACAGCAACTGCGCCGCCGACAAACCGAACTTGGACTTCTCGCCACCGGTGTCCGCCCACTTGCTCGACGCCAGCGACGACAAACGCACACGCAGCCCGACCTGTGGCTTGACCTTGAGGCTGGCAGCCTCTTCGATCACCAGGCCGACTTCGGATTCTTTCTCGATCACGATGAACACGTTGTGGCCCAGCTTCTGGCCCATCAGCGCCAGGCGGATGAACTCACGGTCCTTGTAACCGTTGCAGACGATGGTGCCGCCCTTAGGCGCCAGGGCCAGCACGGCCAGCAGCTCGGGCTTGGAACCGGCTTCGAGGCCGATGGACACGTTCTGGGTGGCGATGATGTTCTCGATCACCGCTTCCTGCTGGTTCACCTTGATCGGGTACAGCGCGGTGTACTTGCTCTGGTATTCCAGGCGCTCGATGTTCGCATCGAACGCGCCGGTCAGCTGGCGTACACGGTCTTGCAGGATATCGGGGAAGCGCACCAGCAATGGCAGCGACAGACCGCTTTTGCGCAGTTCGTCGACTTGCTCGTACAAATCAACGGGCGTGCTGTTCGGGCCGTTCGGACGGACTTCAACGCGACCGGCATCATTGATCGCGAAATACCCGGCCCCCCAATGGCGAATCCCGTAAACACTGCGGCTGTCCGCAACTGTCCATTGGCTGCCATCGTCTTTGCGTGTGCGTCGTACGGACATCGAAGTCCCCTATAAATGAAGTCGAAGGCACCGCCCCCTATCAGAGGCTGGCGCAGTCTAAAGAATGAAAATGACGATTTGCCTGCGTGCAAGGTAGGACCCCACGCGCAGGACAGAGTTTAGACACAGGTCGGGAAGAGGCTTTCAGCCGCCGGACTTCTTGGCCTTGTACCCGAGCTTGATCAGCTCGGCCAACAGCAACTCGACGTGATCGCCCTGGATCTCGATGACGCCGTCTTTCAACGCGCCACCGGTGCCACAACGCTTTTTCAGCGTGGTGGCCAGCTCCTTCAGGGCATCTTCGGCCAACGGCACGCCGGTGATGGTGGTCACCGTCTTGCCGCCACGGCCTTTGCTCTCGCGTCGCACGCGGGCAATACCGTCGCCTTCAGGGATCAGGGTCTGTTTGCAGGTACACGAATCCACGGGCTGACGACAGTCCGGGCAGTGTCGACCTGCGTCGGTGGAAAATACCAGGCCACCAAGGGCGGCGAAGGATGCGGCTTTTTTGGCCACCGGCAATCCTCTTGGGAGGACAAAGACTGATCGGCACCCGCGAAGGGAACACCGACCGCGAAGCCCCACTCAGGCAGGGGCAGCGCTACCGGACCGGCCTGCTCCATAGCAGGACGGCTCGGGTGAAAAGTCGCGCAGTGTAACGGCAAAAAGCCGACTTGCTAAGGGCCAAATGGCGCCAATTTATGCAACTTTAGCGACGCGAGGCCAGATAGCGGCGCAAGCCCTCTTGGGCGTCGGGGCAGTAAGGCTTTTGCTGCGCTTCTTGCAGGACGCTTTCGATGGGCAAAAAGCGTGCTTCCATGACTTCTTCAGGCTGTAAATGCAGGGCGCCGTCCCACACGGCGGAGTAGGACGTACACCAGAGCCGGCTGTCGCCATCCTCAAAGTAGAAGTGGTCATGTTCGACCAGCTCCACCCCGCCTACCCCTAGTTCTTCTTCCAGTTCTCGAGCGGCCGAATCGGCATAACTCTCCCCCGCCGCCACCATGCCCCCCGCCGCCGTGTCCCAAAAACCGGGGTACATGGCTTTGCTCAGGGTGCGCCGATGCACGCACAGCTCGCCGGCCGAGTTGAACAGGAAGATAAAGGTGCAGCGGCCGATCAAGCCGCGCTGGCGCAGGTCCGACCGGACCAGGGCGCCGAGCAGGTTGTCCTGTTCGTCGACCCAGCAGATCAGTTCAGCATCAGAGGCCGCACGGTGTGCAGCCTCTTTTTGAGTAGCGTCCATCATCAACCCTGGTTGAGGAGCTGACGCAAGTCGATCACTGCAGCGTTTGCCCGGGAAATATAGTTGGCCATCACCAGCGAATGGTTCGCCAGTACGCCGAAGCCACTGCCGTTAAGAATCATAGGACTCCATACCGGTTCCTGCGAGGCTTCCAGCTCACGAATGATCTGGCGCACGCTGACGGTCGCGTTCTTTTTCGCCAGTACATCGGCGAAGTCGACTTCAATGGCGCGCAGCAAGTGGGACAAGGCCCACGCCTGGCCACGGGCTTCGTAGAACACGTTGTCGATCTGCATCCATGGGGTTTCCACCACTTCTTCATCAACCTGCGGCACTTCACCCGGCGCAAGCGCCTCGGTTTTCAGCGCGGTGTTCAACTTCACCCGGCCAACGCTCGCCGACAGGCGTTGCGACAGCGAGCCCAAGCGGGTAGCCACATCGCCCAGCCAGTTGTTCAGGTTGTCGGCGCGGGCATAGAACAGCGCGCCTTTCTGGTTCGGATCAGACAGGCGCGCTTCATAGCGGCTCAGGGAATTGATGCCTTCCTGGTACTCCGATTCGCTGGACGGCAACACCCAGCTTTTATTATCGAAGTTGAAACGCGGCTCGGCCTTGGCCAAGTCGGCGTCTTCGGCCGACTGCGACTGCGAACGCGCGAAGTCTTTACGCAGGGCACGGGTCAAATCACGCACCTGCACCAGCACGCCATACTCCCAGCTCGGCATGTTGTCCATCCACAGGCCCGGCGGGAAACGGTCGTTGGAAATGTAGCCACCCGGCTTGTTCAGCAAGGTGCCCACGACAGTCTTGAGGGTTTCGACGGTGGTAAAGCCCACCACCATTTGCTTGCCGTCTTTCTCGGCAGCAATCTGCGCATTTTGCTGGACCGGAAACAGCGCCGGTTCTTCGCTCCAGTACCAACCCAGGGCACCGGTGACCAACAGGTACAAACCCAACACGCTGAGCAAGGCTTTGCTCATCAGCAGGTTGCGAAAGTAGCCACGGTTGGCCGACTTGGGCTCAGGGGCGGGGCCTTTGGCACTGCCTGCACGGTTTTTCCAGTCCAGCATGGCGATATCCTTTCAATCACTTGAGTTCATGCACATCAATTGTCCGGGTGCGTTCAAACACTCCGACCACAACCCTACCCCATCGTGCCCACAGGTGCGGGGCTTTTATAACGAAACGGGCCAGCGTTGGCGTTCGACTATAAAGGATGCAGGTTTTTTACGCAGTTCGACCAGCCAGTCACTAACTGAATTAGGCTGACATGCAGTTTATTGACGTACGACACTCATCCTTTGGAAAAGAGGTGCTAGCATAGAGCCATCAGTTCGACCTCAGCATGCACCCTAACTAGTAGTCAGGATATGACCGAGCCAGAAGACCCCAGCCGTGAGCGCCTCAAGCACCATTTTGCCCAGCGGGTAATTCATCAGGCACGTCAAATTCTTGAGATCTGGCAGCGCCTGCAACGCAGTGAATGGTCCAACACCGACCTCGCCGAACTCAGCGAAGCCAACTTGCGCCTGCTGCGCTTTGCCGAGCGCTTCGAACAACCGGAACACGGCCAGTTGGCACGCACTATCGGTGAATCGCTCAAGGCGGTGGACGAAAACCGCGGGCGCCTCAGCAGCCACCTGATCACCGAGCTCAATCGCCTGATGCAACGCCTGTCCCGCACCGGCCTGCGCCAGGGCGACCAGCTTGAGCAAACTTTCCTGCCGCCAATGCGCAAGCCGATCTACGTGATGCTGGCCGATCACGACCGCGCCGAACGCCTGGCCAAGCAGCTCGAATTTTTTGGCATGAGCGCCCAATCCCTCGACAGTGTGCAAGCGTTTCAGGCTTCCATGGCCGAGCGGCTACCGTCAGCAATTGTCATGGATGTGGACTTCTGCGGCGCTGGCCTGGGCCTCAAGCTTGCAGCGCAAGCCCAGGAAGGCCTGGAGCAAAGGCTACCGCTGCTGTTTTTCAGCCTGCATGAAACCGATACTCCGACCCGTCTGGCCGCCGTGCGCGCCGGGGGGCAAGAGTTTCTGACCGGTACGCTGGAAGCTTCCAGCCTGCTGGAAAAAATCGAAGTACTGACCTGCGTCGCCCAGTACGACCCCTACAAAGTGCTGATCATCGACGACTCACGCGCCCAGGCGCTGCACACCGAGCGGCTGCTCAACAGCGCCGGCATCGTCACACGCACCTTGATCGAACCGATCCAGGCCATGGCGGAGCTGGCGGATTTCCAGCCCGACCTGATCATCCTCGACATGTACATGCCGGCCTGCACCGGTACCGAACTGGCCAAGGTGATTCGCCATAACGACCGCTATGTCAGTGTGCCGATCATCTACCTGTCGGCCGAAGACGACCTGGACAAGCAACTGGATGCCATGAGCGAAGGCGGCGACGACTTCCTCACCAAGCCGATCAAGCCACGTCACCTGATCACCACCGTGCGCAACCGTGCCGCCCGTGCACGCCATCTCAAGGCGCGGATGGTGCGCGACAGCCTGACCGGGCTGTACAACCACACCCATATCCTGCAATTGCTCGAAGACTGCAGCTTCCGCGCACGCCGCGAGAAAAAGCCATTGAGCTTTGCCATGCTCGACATCGACCATTTCAAGCGGGTCAATGACAGCCATGGCCACCCCATGGGCGATCGCGTGATCAAGAGCCTCGCGCTGTTCCTCAAGCAACGCTTGCGCAAGACCGACTATATCGGGCGCTACGGCGGTGAAGAGTTCGCCATCGTGATGCCCGACACGGACCTGGACGCAGCCTGCAAAGTGCTGGATGAAATTCGCGGGCGCTTTGCCGAGATTCACTACCCCGCGCAGCCTCAGGATTTGTGGTGCACCTTCAGCGCTGGGCTGGTAGAGCTGTGCGACGGTTCCGACAGCCTGATGATGGCCGCCCAAGCCGACGAGGCGCTGTACCGCGCCAAGGATGCCGGACGCAACCGCGTACAAGCCGCGCGCACGTCAAAGCAAAGTGCCACCTTTTCACCGGAATCCACTGATTCCGTCATAACTCTGTAACGGAAACGCAATAACTTCAGGCACTTATCTTTTGCTGTCGGTTGAAACCACGCATGCGCCTGAAGCTGCTGACCAATCTCAACACCCTTCTTCTGGTGGCCGTGTGCCTGGCACTTGGGGCGACGCTCTGGTGGTCGCAACAGGCGCTGGAACGGCCGTATCTGCTGATGGAGCGTTACCTGGGCCTGTCCCAGTCCTTCCAGAACCAAGCCGCGCGTAACATCGACGACTACCTGGCCAGCGGCGACGCCCTGCGTTTGAGCAGTGCCAGCCAGAGCCTGGAAAGCCTGCTGCAACACCTGGACGATCTGCCCGCCGAGCTGGCGCAAAACCTGCGCCCGAGCCTGGTGGACCTGGACACCTTCAGCAAGACCGACCTGCTGGCCGCCGGCAAGCTGGCCGGCGACCCGCAAGCGCTGCTGTTGCAGGCCGAGCGCGAGTTGGGCGCGAACCTGGAGCAACTGAGTCAGTACGCCCTAGGCGTGAATTCCGCTGATGCGGCACGTTATCTGCCGCCATTGCTGGCCGCCTCTCAACACTTGGGCAAGCTGTCCCTGGCCCGCGACAAATTGGTGAGCAGCGGCCGCGCGGAACTGGCCGACGATGTGGAACGCGAAGTCAGCAATATCCGCAGCCAGGCCGACCTGCTGGAACACCTGCCGCTGCTCGGCGTGAAGGCCAGCGCCGAATCCAGCGCCGATGATTTCTCCGCCCTGATGGGCCTGGAAAACAGCGAAAAAGCTGAAACCCAGGACACCGGCGTCGACCTCAAGCGCGAACTCAACAGCCTGCTGACCCGCTACCCCGCCGAACTCAAGCGCACCCGCGAGCAGATCCAGCAACGCGCCGACCTGGCCAACGCCACCCACCTGAAAATCAACGCCGTGCAACACGCCATCGCCGGCCTGGAGCCGGTGGTGCGCGCCCAGCACGGCAAGATCCAGGGCGAAGTGCGGGTGATGCAAGGGGTGATGATCGGCCTGATCCTGCTGATCGCGCTGCTCATCGACACCTTGCAACGCCGCCTGGCTCGCGTGCTGACCAACCTGGCACCCGCCCTGTCGACCTGGGCCGAAGGCGACTTCAGCCAACCGATTGCCTTGGGCAAGACCAACCGTGAACTGCACGATATCGAAGCCTCCCTGAATCGCCTGCGCGCCTACCTAGTGGATCTGGTGGGCACCATTCGCGGCAATGCCGAAGAAGTCGCCGGCAGCAGCCGCGCCCTCGCCGAACTGAGCAGCGGCCTGCACGACGGCGCCGAGCGCCAGGCTGGGGACACTGCGCAGATCCGCGATTCACTCGGCGAACTGGAGGCGACCATCCAACAAGTGGCGGGCGACGCCAGCCAGGCCGCCGATGCCAGCCGCAGCGCGGGTGAAGCGGTTGAACAAGGCCAACGCGTGATAGGCCTGAGCCTGACCGGACTGCACGCACTGGTGGATGAAGTTCAGCAAAATGCGCAGATGATCGAAAAACTCGCCGAAGAATCCGCCACCATCGGCGGCGTGCTCACGGTGATTCGTTCGATTGCCGACCAAACCAACTTGCTGGCCCTCAACGCAGCGATTGAAGCCGCCCGCGCAGGCGAGGCAGGACGAGGGTTTGCGGTGGTTGCCGACGAAGTACGCTCGCTGGCGCAGCGCACTGCCGGTGCCACAGCGGAAATTCAGACGCTGATCGCCGGCCTGCAAAGCGCCGCGCACCAATCGGTGCAAGGCATGCGGGCGCAAGTCGAACACGCCGAAGCCACCGCCCAGCAGGCCCAGGCGGCGGACGGTGCGCTGGATGAGATCGTCGGTGCGATCCAGACCATCTCCGACACAGCAGTGCGGATTGCCGATGTGACCGCACAGCAAAGTGGCGCCGTCAGTGAGATTCGCGACAACAGCGAGCGGATTCATCAGTTGGGTGAAGACAACCTGCTGCGTATTGGCCATGGGCGAAATCAAGGCGAGCATCTGTTGGTGCTGGGCGGGCAGCTCAATACGGCGGTGCAGGCCTTTCGCGTTTAGCCAGATCCATTGCCAAGTGAAGATCAAAATGTGGGAGCGGGCTTGCTCGCGAATGCGGAGGGTCAGTGATGGATGTGTTGACTGATACACCGCATTCGCGAGCAAGCCCGCTCCCACATTTGATCTCCTGCGTATTCAGAACCGTGTCACCAATGACCGGATCGAGGGCCCTAGTCACAAATTTTGCGCTATCCTCGCTAATCGTGCTGCCTACTGCATAGAACTGGACAGTCACAAAGGCTTTGCGGCATAGTCGCCGGGTTCTGCCGTACCCACATCAATAACAAGGAACAGCCGATGGCGACCTTTCTGGTTCTACACGGACCCAACCTGAACCTGCTCGGCACCCGTGAACCGGGCGTCTACGGGGCAGTCACCCTGGAACAGATCAACCTCGATCTGGAACGCAGGGCCCGTGAAGCCGGCCACCATCTGCTCTACCTGCAAAGCAATGCCGAGTACGAATTGATTGATCGCATCCATGCCGCGCGCGGCGAAGGTGTGGACTTTATTCTGATCAATCCCGCCGCTTTTACGCATACAAGCGTTGCATTACGTGACGCGCTGCTGGCGGTGAGCATCCCATTCATCGAAGTGCATTTGTCGAACGTGCACAAACGCGAAGCTTTCCGCCATCACTCCTACTTCTCCGATGTAGCGGTAGGTGTGATCTGCGGCCTTGGCGCCAGCGGTTACCGACTGGCCCTGGAGGCCGCCCTGGAACAACTTGAACAACCGGCCAAGCGCCCCTGACCGACCCTTGGGAGTTGATGATTCATGGATATCCGTAAAG